>NZ_JBQYFW010000024.1:0-94699 GCF_056313565.1 Pseudomonas sp. 3B-A001-10F | reverse complement strand
CTTGATCATCTTCACGACTTGCAGCTTGAAGCTGTCGTCGAATGCCCTGCGTTTTTTAGTCATGAATAACTCCTCGATAGATGTATTTTCCACCTATCGGGGTGTCCGGGGAAATTAGACCACTGCAGACCGAGGTGTCTTTCGCGATGCATCGACCTGAAAGATCGAGTCGATTATGGATTCACGGCAGAAGGTGCACGTCGGTGGAATTCCTCAATATCCCCCAATCAGTCCTCTCAATTTCCAGGAGGGAGAGGGAGCCGACCGAGGTGTCTTGTGCGATACATCGACCTGAATGATCGAATCGATTATGGATTCACAGCAGGAGGTGCACGTCGGTGTCATTCGCCAATATTCCCCGATCGGTCCCCTCTACCTCTGGGCGGTCCGACGTTTCGGGAGGGCTAGGGTGAGGGCAGGGTTCTCAAGCGTACACAGGACTAACTGCCTAACCGCATCAACCACCGGCGCCACACGTTCGGCCTGCCCATGCGGCCACACCGCGTAAAGGTTGTAATGCGCCGCAATCTGCGCCTCGTTCAACGCCACCAATCGCCCACAGCGCAATGCATCAGCCGCCAGTAATCCACGCACCAACCCCGCACCAACGCCGGCCTCAGCCGCCGCAATCAGATTCGCCGCATTATCAAAAATCACCCGCGCTGACGGTTCGGTCGGTGTCATCCCGGCCGCATCCAGCCATGGAATCCACGACCGCCGCGTATACCCCAATAGCGGCAACTGCAGGATCTGCGCCGGGCTAAGCGGCACTTGCAAACCATAGCGTTCAAGCAACTCTGGCGAAGCCACCGCCAATACCCGATCGCCACAAATCTGCGTCATCTCGCAGTCGTCCCAATCGCCATAGCCATAACGCAACGCCAGATCCACTCGCTCAAACGTGCTGCGATCACTGCGCGGCATCGACAGCAGCGTCACTTCGTAATCCGGCAGTTCATCGAGCAACTGCGGCAGGCGCGGATTGAGCCAGCTCTGCGCCAGTTCACTGTCGACGTCGAGGGTCAGGCGTTGCGCCATGCTGCGGTTTTTCACCGAGGACAAGGCGCGATCAATCTGCGCCAGACCGTCCGACAGCACACTGGCAAACAACTGCCCGGCGTCGGTCAGATTGCTGCCGCCACCTTCACGCACGAACAGCGGCTGGCCGATGAAATCTTCCAGCGCGCGGATCTGCTGACTGATCGCACTGTGCGTGAGGTCGAGCTTGCGCGCGGCACTGGAGAAACTGCCGCTGCGCGCCGCGTGGATAAACGCGCTCATGGACTGCACCGACGGGTATCGCTTGTACATGTTGTTAGTCCTGCTTACAGCGGTTGGCAGAAATCGTCGCTGGCCGCGTTTTGCCCGGGGTTCCAATAATCGGTCACCAGGCCCGCACAAAGACGGGCCGCTCTTTTGGAGCCTGACAATGATTGCATTCACGGTTAACGGCGAACGACGCGAGCTGGATGAAGCGTCCTCCTCCATGCCCTTGTTATGGGTACTGCGTGATCAACTGAAACTCACCGGCACCAAGTTCGGTTGCGGCATGGGCCTGTGCGGTGCCTGCACCGTGCACCTGGACGGCGTCGCGGTACGTTCCTGCCAATTGCCGGCGGCGGCCGTCGCGGGCCACCGCATCACCACCATCGAAGGTTTGTCGCCGACGCAAAACCACCCGTTGCAACTGGCCTGGATCGCCGAAGATGTGCCGCAATGCGGTTACTGTCAATCCGGGCAGATCATGTCCGCCGCCGCGTTGCTCAACACCGGTGCGGCGGTGACCGACGATTCGATCCGCAACGCGATGTCCGGAAATATCTGCCGCTGCGGCACTTACGGGCGCATCAACAAAGCGATCAAACGCGCGGCGAATGCGCCGAAGGAGGCGTGATGAGCCTTATCGACGACAGCCGCATAGAATTGCCGCGGCGAGTGTTTCTCAAGCAAGCGGCGACGGTTGCTTCGGGCCTGGCGATTGCCCTTTATCTGCCGGGTGGCATGGCGGCTACTGACCCAAAAGCGCCAGCACCGGCGAGTGAATTCGAGCCGAATGCCTGGGTGCGCATCTTTCCCGACGGCACGGTGAAACTGGTGGTGCACAAGCACGATTCCGGCACCGGCACGCAAACAGCGCTGGCCGCGTGCGTGGCGGAAGAACTGGACGTCAACCCGATGACCGTGCAGGTCATCACCCCGGAAGATCCGTTTTTCGAGACCTACATTCATCCGGTCTGGAAGGTCTTTTCCACTGGCGGCAGCACCAGTGTTTCCCTGGAATACGAGCGCTTGCGCATGGCCGGAGCCATGGCGCGGGCACTACTGATCACGGCAGCCGCCAAGCAGTGGAAAGTCAGCCCTGACAGTTGCAGCACTGAAGACGGGCGGGTTGTTCACATTGCGAGCAAACGCAACCTCGGTTATGGCGAACTGGTCGGCGTCGCGGCGAATCTGCCGGCTCCGACTAACGTCATGCTGAAGGATCCGGCGCAGTTCAAATACATCGGCAAGCTGCGCCACAAGCGTGATGCAGCGGCGAAGGTTTGCGGACGCTTTGAGTACAGCATCGACGTGCAATTGCCGGACATGCTGGTGGCGGTGATTCAGCGTGCGCCGGTAGTTGGATCGAAAGTGCTCAGCGTCGACTCGGCGGCGGCTTTAAAAGTGCCGGGCGTACGCAAAGTGCTGGCGATTCCGGGGCGACCGGATGTGCTCGGCGGCAATCTTGAAGGTGTCGCCGTGCTGGCGGATACGTTCTGGGCTGCGCAGCAGGGACGCAATGTGCTGGAGATCAAATGGAGCGATTCGCCCTTGGCCGGGTTCGACAGCGAGCAACTGATCAGCGCTCAGGCCCGAGCCATCGGCGATCCTGAAGCTCAAACCGTCAAAGCCATGACCCAGGGTGATGTCGCCGGGCAATGGTCGAGTGCGGCGAAGTTGATCGAAGCCGATTACACCATGCCCTACAAGGTGCAAAACCCGCTGGAACCGATCTGCATCACCGCACACGTCAAGGACAAAGCGATCACTTACTGGGGCGGTGTGCAGGTGCCGTCCTCGGCACTGGAAGCGGCGCAAACCGTGTGCGGCATCGACAAGGCCAACGTGACCATTCATGAATTGGTCTCCGGCGGCAGCTTCGGCGCGCGGGAGGCTAAATACTGGTTGTTCGAAGTCGCGTATCTGGCGCAGAAAACCGGCGTGCCGGTGAAGCTGCTCAACAGTCGCGAGGACGAAATGCACGCGCTGTTCAATCACCCCGCGACCTTGCATCGAGTCAAAGGCGCGCTCGACGCCCAGGGCAAACTCACCGCGCTGCAACTGCACGCGGTGTCGCCGGCCTCGCCGGAGCAGTGGGAGCCGGGTTACTTCGAACGGCCGGATCATATGGATTACAGCACCACCGAGGCGATCACCGCGTGGGACTTCGCCTATCGACCACCGCACCTGGAACTGAACTGGGTCAAGCATGAAAGCCACGTGCCCAGCGGTTGGTATCGCTCGGTGAGCTTCATCCCCAACGTGTTCGCCGTGGAAGGCTTCATGGATGAACTGGCCCACGCCGCAGGCGAAGATCCATTGGCGTTCCGGCTGGCCAATATGCAGGAGCGGCCACGGCATGTGGCCGTGCTCAAGCAGGCTGCCGAGCGCGCCGGTTGGGGCAAACCGTTGCCGCCGGGTACGGCGCTGGGGATCGCGACCAATCAGGGTTACACCAGTTTTATTGCGGTGGTCGCGCGACTGGCAACGGTTGATGGCAAGGCCCAGGTCGAGAAGCTCACCTGTGTGGTCGATTGCGGTCTGGCGGTTTCGCCGGGCGGTGTCGAGGAACAGATCTACGGCGGTCTGATGTGGGGACTTGGCCATGCGTTGTTCGATCGGCTCGACATCAAACAGGGCCGGGTGGTGCAGAGCAATTTCCACGATTACCGGGTGATGCGCATGTCCGACATGCCGGCCACCGACATCGTCGTGTTGAATGGCGAGCCGAGTAAGCCCGGTGGCGTCGGCGAGTTGGGCAGCCCTTCGGTAGTGCCGGCCATCGCCAATGCCTTGTTCGCGCTGACCGGCGTACGCCAGCGTTCGACGCCACTGAGTCTGGGGTAAGCCGTCATGGATCTGCGTCTGCTGCGGTACTTCATGGCGTTGGCCGATGAGCTGCACTTCGGTCGCGCCGCCGAGCGCCTGCATATCTGCCAGCCGCCGCTGAGCCAGCAGATTCGTTTGCTGGAAGAGGAACTCGGTACGCCGCTGTTCGAGCGCAGCCATCATCGGGTCGAACTCACGGCGGCGGGGCAGATGCTTAAGGAGCAGGCGCCGCTGGTGTTCGAACAGCTTGAGCGGGCGTTGGACCTGACGCGGCAGACCGGGCGCGGACAACTCGGTGAGCTGGAAATCGGCATGATCAGTTCGGTGATGGTCGGCGTGCTGCCCAAGGCCTTGCACCTGTTTCGCCAGCGTTATCCGCAGGTCAACTGGCGTTTGCATGAAATGACCCCGGCGGCGCAGGTCAAGGCGTTGAAGGAGAAACGCATCGACGCTTGTGTGTTTCGCGTCGGCTATGACGATCCGCAGTTGCGCAATGAACTGCTGATCTACGAGCCGATCAACGTGG
This sequence comes from Pseudomonas sp. 3B-A001-10F, assembly GCF_056313565.1. Lineage (NCBI taxonomy): Bacteria > Pseudomonadati > Pseudomonadota > Gammaproteobacteria > Pseudomonadales > Pseudomonadaceae > Pseudomonas > Pseudomonas sp. 3B-A001-10F. Next base: position 90,084 of record NZ_JBQYFW010000024.1, on the reverse strand, counting down.
TGATGCCGGCGGATCATCCGCTGGCTGGCCGCGAGGTGCTGGCGCCGGTGGATCTGGCGCAGGAGCCGTTTGTGGCGCTGGAATTGAAGCAGTCGCGGTTCGCCCATTTTCTGTTTCAGTGCTGCATTCAGGCCGGGTTCACGCCGCAGATTCGTCAACAAGTGATCGAGGTGCAGACCTTGCTGAGTCTGGTGCGCGCCGGGTTTGGCGTGGCGCTGTTACCAGCGTCCATTGAGCAACTGGCCCCGGCGGGGTTGGTGTTCCGGCGCTTGACCCCGGCGTTGCCGGAGGTGCCGCTGTATGCCACTTATCGGGCGGACGATGCTTCGCCGGTGCTCAAGCTGTTTCTCGATACGCTGCGCGAGTTGGTCGAAACCTCAAGCCAACACTGAATCCTGTGGGAGCGAGCTTGCTCGCGAAGGCACAGTGACAGTCGAAAAATGTTTTGAATGAAGTACCGCATTCGCGAGCAAGCTCGCTCCCACAGGGGATTTGCGTTGTTGCAAGAATTTAACGCTGGCACGATCGCAAGCGCATGCGGTCGTACTCTTCACATGGCCGTATCACTTGTGGAGATCCAATGAGCCAGGAAGTCCTGACCACCGAAACCAACCGCCGCCAGTTGCAGCAGATCATCGCCGGGCTCTCCGACGGGGTGATCCTGTTGGAGCTGGATCAGAGCATTCTCTGGGCCAACGAAGCTGCGCTGGCCATGCACGGTGTCAAACGGATCACCGATCTGGGCCACAATGCCGACGAATACGCCAAGAAATTCAACCTGCGCTATCGCAATAATCACTCGATCACCGCCGAAAACTACCCGATCAGCCGGGTAGCGCGCTGTGAGAGTTTCAATGACGTGCTGATCGAAGTGTCGCCGACCGACGACCCGGAACGCATCTGGGTGCACAGCGTACGCAGCATGATTCTCACGGACCGCGAAGGGCAGCCCGAGTCGCTGGTGCTGATCATGAGCGATGTCACCGATTGGGCCAACGCCGAGCAGCGCTTCGAAAGGACGTTTAATGCCAACCCGGCACCGGCGGTGATCTGCCGGCTCAGTGATCTGCGTTACATCAAGGTCAATCCGGGGTTTCTGGAAATGACCGGGTACACCCGTGAGCAGGTGATTGGCACGTCCTCTTATGAAATCGACATTTTCGAGCAGGCCGAACACCGGGACCTGGCTATTCAGCGCCTGCGCGACGTCGCGACCATCCCGCAGATGCAAGCCGAGCTGCGCCTGCCCGATGGCAGCAGCAAGCAGGTGATCGTGGCCGGCCAGCCGCTGACGCTCAACGATGAGGATTGCATGCTGTTCTCCTTTGTCGACATGGAGCTGCGACATAAGGCGGAAGTGGCGTTGCGGCAGAGTGAGGAGCGTTTTGCCAAAGCGTTTCGCCTGACGCCGGTGCCGATCCTGATTTGCAGTGCCGACGAACAGCAGGTGATCGACGTCAATCAGGCGTTCCTCGAAACCCTGGCCTATGACAGCGACGACGTGCTCGGCAAAACCGTCCCGCAGCTGGACTTTATCGATGACAGCGGCGCGCGCACGCGGTTGCTGGCGGCGCTGGCGAAAAACGGGCGGGTGGATCGGGTGGATGTGCGGGTGCGCAAGAAGGATTCGGATCTTCTCGAGTGCGCGCTGTCCGCTGACACTGTGAATATTCAGGACACACCGTGCTATTTGTTGGTGCTGATGGACATTACCGAGCGCAAGCGTACCGAGCTTGAGTTGGTGGCGGCGATTGAGGAGGTGATGAAAGACGCTTCCTGGTTTAGCCGTACGTTGATAGAGAAACTGGCCAATGTGAAAAAGGTCAACTCGCCGCAACTGCCTAGCGTTTCGTTCACCGATCTGACGGCACGTGAGCGCGATGTGCTGGGGTTGATCTGTGAAGGGCTGGCGGACAAGGAGATCGCCGCGCGGCTGAAACTGGCGCCGAACACGGTGCGTAATCATGTCGCCACGGTGTATTCCAAGCTCGATGTGCACAGTCGCAGTGAGGCGATTGTCTGGGCGCGCGAGCGTGGATTGTTTTCCGGGGAGTGGGGCGCCAAGGGCCAGCGCTGAGGTGCAAATGCACTAGTTCATCAGGTGCATATTGAGGTGTTGGCGGTCGACGGCTGTTCTTAGTCTGGCGGGGTGCGATACGAGTTTTTTCTGGCTCGGGATCGCGGCCCTTCGCAGTCGTTATAGGAACAGTCTGATGATGAATCTTGCGCAGTTGCGCACGCAGCTTGAACACAGTTTTTCGCCGCTGGCGTGTGAGTGTCTGGTGGACGGCGATCATTCGCTGACGGTGAAGCTTTATCACCCGGTGTCGGGGCAGGTGGATCTGGTGATCAGTGGGTTGAAGCTTGATGCGCTGCGGACGCCGGAGTCGGTTGAGGCTTTGATTGAAGAATTGCGGTATGAGTTGGAGAGCAACACTTTGCGTTCTTTTCGGGATCCTGATTTGGCTTAGGGCTTTTAGGCTTGGCGGCCTTTGGGCCGACCATGCTCTTGGGGGTTGGGTGTTTATCCGTTTCTTTGGGTGCTGCGGCTGGCGGTTTCGCTCTTACAGCGACTCACTTTTCCAGACGCCGAAAAGTAAGCAAAAGGCTGGGCCCCGGCGTTCGGCCCGCTCGCTGGGGCTCGGGGTTCCTTCGCTCCGGGATCGATCCGGGCGCAGCGCCTACGGTTTGCTTCGCTGCACCTCCTCTCGCTGTGTTTGGCTTCGCCAAACGGTCGCTGCGCTCCCACCCCCGGATCAATCCCTCCACTCAGCCTGCCGAAGGGGCCAGCACGGCAAGATCAAGAGCTGCAGCCGAGCTAACGCTCATCCTGTTGAGTGGTGAGAAGCACAAGCGATGCGCGATTTGGCTGTTTTGCTTTGGCTGTTCTGTGGGAGCGAGCTTGCTCGCGAAGGCGGCCTGACAGCCGACCAATCTCTGCCAGATGTACTCTGTTCAATTGTAGGAGTGAGCCTGCTCACGAAGGCGGCCTGACAGCCGACCAATTTATGCCATGTGTACTCTTTTCAACTGTGGGGGCGAGCCTGCTCGCGAAGGCGGCCTGACAGCCGACCAATCTCTGCCAGATGTACGCTGTTCAATTGTAGGAGTGAGCCTGCTCGCGAAGGCGGCCTGACAGCCGACCAATCTCTGCCAGATGTACTCTTTTCAACTGTGGGGGCGAGCCTGCTCGCGAAGGCGGCCTGCCAGCCGACTAATCTCTGCCAGATGTACTCTTTTCAACTGTGGGAGCGAGCTTGCTCGCGAAGGCGGCCTGACAGCCGACCAATCTCTGCCAGATGTGCTCTGTTCAATTGTAGGAGTGAGCTTGCTCGCGATGAGGCTCTATCAGGCAAAGCACATTTCAATTTGCCAATCCTCTCGAATCCGAACGCAAAATCGACAGCCACTTCCTTCCGATCCGGCCGATTCACTGGCGCTTGCGGGGGGCTCGGCTATAAAGAATGAGTGGTCAGGTCTTCCGTGGTCGGTTCGGTCGCGGGAGTTGCTCTTCCATTTGTCGCGGGTCGTCCTATGAACAATCTTGGGAAACGCGTGTTGCCGTTGGCTTTCTTTGCAGTGTTGTTGGCGGGTTGCGCCAGTCCTCCCCCCCCTCCACCGGCAGCGCCGCCGCCACCGCCGGAGCGCACGTGTCAGGTGCTCGAAAACACTGAGGTCGCCGGTGACGTGTACGCCGACGGGCAGGTTACTCGACACATCACGACCACCCGTTGCGTCACGCAATAGCGCCGGCGGGGCGGCAGTCCCGGGTTGAGCGGATTGTGCTGGTGGCCGACCTGGCCGGCACTGCGGTGTTTGCCGTGGAAGGCGCTATTGCGGCGATGCGCAGTCAGCTCGACTTGCTCGGTGTGATGGTGATTGCGTTTATCGTCGCCCTCGGTGGCGGGGTGACTCGTGATTTGTTGATCGGTGCGACGCCACCCAATGCTGTGGCCGATTGGCGCTACCCGGCACTGGCGTTTTTCATGGGCGGGCTGGCGTTTGCCTTTCATGAACAGGTGCTGGGCTGGTCCGGTTCAACCTTGATCGTGCTGGATGCAGCAGGCTTGGCGCTGTTTGCCGTGGCCGGTGCGCAGAAAGCGTTGAATTTCGGGATTACGCCGTTTGTGGCGATGCTGATGGGCACCATCACCGGCGTCGGTGGCGGGGTGATACGCGACATTGTGCTGGCGCGGATACCGGTGGTGTTGCAGGCGGATTTGTATGCGAGTTCGGCGTTTGTCGGTGCGGCGGTGTTGATCATCGGTCGCAGGCTGGGCGTTTCACCGGTAGCGGCGGCGTTGCTGGCGGGGGCGGCGTGTTTGCTGTTGCGTTTGCTGTCGGTGCATTTCGGCTGGCAGTTACCGAAAGTCATTGCCTGATACACAAAACCCTGTAGGAGCTGCCGAAGGCTGCGATCTTTTGATTTTGATTTTTTTACAAATAAGATCAAAAGATCGCAGCCTTCGGCAGCTCCTACAGGGACAAGATCAGTTCAAGTCTCGAGTGGAATCAGGACAGAAATCCACCGTCCACATTCAGCGCAACCCCGGTGGTGTAGCTCGACGCATCGCTCGCCAGGTACAGCACCGCGCCGGCCATTTCGCTCGGATCAGCCACACGCTTGAGCGGAATCTGCGTCAGCGCTTGCTTGAGAATCGCATCATTCTTCACCAGCGCCGAGGCAAATTTGGTGTCGGTCAAACCCGGCAGCAGCGCGTTGCAGCGGATGCCGAACTGCGCGCACTCCTTGGCGAAGACCTTGGTCATGTTGATCACCGCCGCTTTGGTCACCGAGTAGATGCCCTGGAAGATCCCCGGCGAAATGCCGTTGATCGACGCGACGTTGATGATGCTGCCGCCACCGTTTTCGCGCATCAGCTTGCCGGCTTCGACCGACATGAAGAAGTAGCCACGGATGTTCACGTCAACGGTTTTCTGGAACGCACTCAGATCGGTGTCCAGCACATTGCAGAATTGCGGGTTGGTCGCGGCGTTGTTGACCAGAATATCGAGGCGGCCGAACTGTTCCTTGATCCCGGCGAACACTTGGCTGATCTGTTCCATTTCACCGATGTGGCAGGCCACGGCCGTGGCTTTGCCGCCGGCGGCGATGATCGCGTCGGCGACATGCTGGCAGCCGTCGAGCTTGCGGCTCGACACGATCACATGGGCGCCTTGCTGGGCCAGCAGTTTGGCGATGGCTTCACCGATGCCACGGCTGGCGCCGGAAACGAAAGCAATTTTACCGTCGAGGTCGAACAACTGAGTCTTGGACATAAGGGTTCCTGGGTGTGGGCCGTCAGAGGCTCGATTTCGCAATGACCTGCAAGCTCATCTGCTCCAGCAGTTTGTTCATGTGAATGAACTGCGCGAAGCGTTTGTCCTGGGTCTGGCCGTGGTAGAAGCGGTAGTAGATCTGCTGCACGATGCCGGCCAGACGGAACAGGCCGTAGGTGTAGTAAAAGTCGAAATTGTCGATCTGGATACCCGAACGTTCGGCGTAGTAATCGACGAACTCGCGGCGGGTGAGCATGCCCGGCGCGTGGCTTGGCTGGCGGCGCATCAGTTGCACCGGCGCCGGATCGTCCGCCTGAATCCAATAGGCGAGGGTGTTGCCCAGATCCATTAACGGGTCGCCGAGGGTGGTCAGTTCCCAGTCGAGTACGCCAATGATCTGCATCGGGTTGTGCGGGTCGAGGATGACGTTGTCGAAGCGGTAGTCGTTGTGGACGATACTTGAGGTCGGGTGGTCGGCCGGCATCTTGTCGTTGAGCCAGGCTTTTACTGCTTCCCAATGCGGCGCATCCGGGGTCAGGGCTTTTTCGTAGCGCTCGCTCCAGCCTTTGATCTGACGGGCGACATAGCCTTCCGGTTTGCCCAGATCGCCCAGGCCGCAGGCGTTGTAGTCGACGCGGTGCAGTTCGACGAAGCGGTCGATAAAGCTTTTGCACAGGGCTTCGGTCTTTGCCGAATCAAGGCCCAGCTCCGGCGGCAGCTCCGAGCGCAGGATGATCCCTTTGACCCGCTCCATGACGTAGAACTCGGCGCCGATCACCGATTCGTCGGTGCAGTGCACGTAGGCCTTCGGGCAATACGGAAAACCGTCGCGCAATTGATTGAGGATGCGGAATTCACGGCCCATGTCGTGGGCGGATTTGGCCTTGTGGCCGAACGGCGGACGGCGCAGGACGAATTCCTGTTCCGGGTATTCCAGCAGGTAGGTCAGGTTCGACGCACCGCCAGGAAACTGGCTGATCGCAGGTGTGCCGCTCAGGCCGGGAATGTGCGCCTTGAGGTACGGATCGATCAGGCTGGCATCAAGTTCTTCGCCAGAGCGGATACGGGTGGACTGGTCAGTAAGCGCCATGCTTATCCCTTCTGCTTATTTTGGAGGCCAGACATCATTGGCTAATCTAATGGCGCGCTCGGGGCGCCACAAGCGCGAGTCGGTCTTATAGGCTAGCGTGTTGCCCGATAATCACCTTTGGGAATGTGCGCGAAAAGTCGCGTTGAACCAGGGTTTTGCGGATATGCCGTGACCGAAAAGGAGGGCTGGGACGAGCGCTCGACACGTCGTCCGGTGTGCTTCAGTGCACGCGCTGATTGTTGAGTTTCGGAGGTAAGGCAATGGGCGTCAGTACCGGTTCGCCCGAAAAAAACGCCACGAGATTTTTGCCCACCAACTCCACCGTGCCTTGAGTGGCTTCCGGTGACAGACCGGCGACGTGTGGCGTCAGTAGCACGTTGCTCAGGGTTTTCAGCGCATCCGGCACTTGCGGCTCGTGGTCGAACACATCCAGTGCGGCGCCGGCAATTTTGCGTTGCTCGAGCGCCGTGATCAGATCCGCCGTGGCGATCACACTGGCGCGGGCGATGTTGACGACAAAGCCTTTCGGCCCCAGCGCATCGAGCACCGGGCGAGTCACCAGATGCTGTGTACCGATGCCGCCAGGCGTGGCGATGATCAGGAAATCCGAGGCCCGTGCCAGTTCGGTCGGCGTCGAGCAGAACGTGTAAGGCACATCGCTGCGCACCTGGCGGCTGTGATAGCTGATCTCCATGTCGAAGCCAAAGTGGGCGCGTTTGGCTATCGCCATACCCACGGCGCCCAGCCCGAGAATCCCCAGGCGTTTGCCGGCCAGCGACGGGCGCATGATCTTCGGCCATTCACCGCGGCGTACCGCAGCGTCACAACGAGGGATATCCCGGACCAGCGCCAGCAGCATCGCCATCGCATGGTCGGCCACCGACGAGGCATTGACCCCGGCGCCGTTGGTGACGGTAATGCCACGGTTACTGGCGGCTTGCAGGTCGACCTGCTCGTAACCGGCGCCGATCACCGTGATGATTTTCAGTGCGGGCAGGGCGGTGATTTCATCGGCGGTCAGGCCCAGCGGCCCGCGAGTCAGCACCGCGTCGATGCGGCTGCCGTGAGTGGCGATGGCTTGCGCACGCTCGGCCGGCGTGGGGGCGAGGATCAGGTGAAAACCCTGATGTTCGAGGATCGGCAAATAGTCATTGATGGTTTCAACCAGTACCAGAACGGTTGCGGGCATTGCGCGGCTCCTGTGAACGTCGGCGGGTCGGTCGCGAAAGTCGTTTCAGAGTGCTGAATCCGCAGCGGCTTGGCAATCGTTGTCATTCACGCAGTGGTGCTTTGATTCTGGACGGCTTCGGGCAAGAAGCAAGGGTAGGCAGCACACCGGTGATCCGGTGTGCTGTCGGCATCATTGGGCTGCTTGGGCTTTGGTTTGTTCTGCGAGGGCAATCGGCTTGAAATCATAGGTTGGATAAAACTCGGTTCGGTAACTGCCCCATGCGGTGTTTTCCAGGGCGAGGTTCACTTCTGCCAGCCGTGAGGCGGAGAAGCGTACGGTCACCACTTGGCCAATGCCCATCATGATGTTCCAGCTCACCACTTCGACCCCGGCGGGGGGGAAGGTCTTGTAGAAGCCTTGTTGTGTGAGCTGGGCCTTGAGTTCGCTCAGCGGGCGGGTCTGATCATGTTTCAGAAACACGGTCAGCATCATTGCATTGTCGGCGGTGGCAACAGTATGTGTGGCGGTTTGGGTGGCAGCTTGCGCACTGACTCCGGCGCAATACACCGAGGAGGCCAGCAACGTCGACATCAGCAGGGTTTTGACTGTCTTTTGCATGTTGAACTCCTGGTTTTATTGTTTGATGGCGGACTTGGTTTCTACGGTGCCGGTATACGGCGCGTGAACGACATGAATACGTACAAGTGGATTGTTATCGATCATGTCGCGGGGGACTTCCCGAGAGTAAGTGAATTCACTGTTGTTCAGTGTTTCCAGGCGCCTGACAATTGTTTTGGTCGGACCGATATCGGGTACCAGAATGTGCTGTTTCTGGTTGCCGGTGACAAAGAAATAACCGCCTCCGCCTTTGTTGTACTTTGACTCGCCTGTGTCGGTGTAAAAGAACTCGTATCGATTACTCTCGGGATCCCAGGTCGATATACCTACGACGCCGGGATACTTCGCCTTGACGTCTGTTTCAGGAGCGCCATCGATGTAGACCTTGGTAGTCAGCCATCGCGGCGAAGAAGCCAGCTCGCGGACATCAGCGCTGGCAAGCGGGGTGAAAAGCAGTCCGGTCAACAGCAGGCCGGTGATCGTGCGCTTTTGCATGCTTTTTCCTCTTTATCAAACTTCGAAGGTCGTTTGCGATTGGTCTTTCGTCATTCAGGGTGTGAAAAATATAGGCCTAAAAAAGTGGATTGTTCAATGGCTGCGTAGTTGCTTGTAACAAATGACTGTTATTCGGATTTCGGTAATATTTCGTCGTGGTTTTATTAGATGTTTTTGGTTGTAGGAGTATTCTGAAGTATCGATAGGCGAAGGGCTTTTTATTGGTGTTTTCTGTAATTCATAGCGCAGATAACATTAGAGAAGTACACGCAGTTGTAGGACGGAGGATAAGGTTACAAATTCGTGAATGACGCAACCGCAGCCGGCGAAGTTGCGTCAATTTCAAGGAGCGTTTCTTTTAAAACCTGACATCCGCACTGTCGATTACTCGTGCGAAGGCAGCGCCGAGGGTTGCCTTGTGATGTTTGATGATCGCTTCGGCCGGTAGCTGGCTGTCAATTGCGGGGTCAGGTGACGTACTGGGCAATGCCATTGCCGAATGACCAGTTCTCTTTTTTCACCTCGACCAGATTGATGAACACGTCTTCCAGGCGCACCGCCAACTGCGCGTGCAGACCCTCGGCGATGGTTTTGAACAGCAACTGTTTTTTCTCCACTGTGCGCCCTTCGCTGATGGTGATCTGAATGAATACCACGCCGTCGCTGCGCTGGATCCCCAGATATTGCGGATCGTAGACCAGGTGCTGGCCATCGTGCTCGGTCAGGATCTGAAAGTTGTCGTGCTCGGGCACATCTATACAACTGCGCAGGGCGGCGTAGATCTGCTCGCCGATGCGTTTGGCGAAGTTGGGGTCGGGGTTTTGTCTGATGTCGACGCGAACCAATGGCATGGGAAGGCTCCGTAGGGCAGGGGGACTCATTTCACGCTAGATCATGTGGGCCAAATTGAAAGGCACGGGTACTTGATCGCGAGGTGTTTTCTGAAAGGTCTTTGTATGAGGCTGCCTACCTGACTCGCGGATTTTGCCTACGAAAACGCCGGATTCATCCGCTATCTGGCGCGAGATGATTTAGGAAATCATGAGGGCACAAAGCAGTCCCGCCAGTCACTGCCAATAGCCAAGGAAGGCGCATGCTTCAGGACGATCGCGAAAACCTGGAGCTCCAAAGGCTCCTGAATGAAACACGGAAACTCGTGGCGGAAAGACAAAAGCTTCTGGCTGAAGCAAAAAAGCTAAAGAGAGAGACGAGTTTTTATCCACTCGCGGTATTGGCTGGAGTGGTGACCGCAATCACTGCAGTAGTAGGCGTTTTTTTCAAGGTTTGAGTGTTCACGCTTCACAACAATCAGACCCATGACCCAAAAGGAAATCAAGATGAACACATTTGACCGCAAGGCTATGATTGAACTATCGGATCGTGAGTACGATGAGTCGGTCGAAAGAATGCGTATCAAGGACAAGGACGATATGTATCCAATCTGGGGGATGCTGGCGTTCGGCATTTTTTGTATGTCGCTCGGATTCATCCTGGCACGATCAATCTGATCGATTCCTCGCGACTGCATCAAACGTTGGAGCTTGCCAGAAAACGACACGACGCCTACCTGAAGCCGACAGTTATTTTCTCAAAAACGACACACCTCTAAACTGCTCCGCATAACCATTCCTCAGCTAAGTCTTTGCTTCTGCTCATTTATCGCGGAGAATCGCGCCCCTGTTTCGGCCGGAGCATGTCTGTCGGTTTTTTCCGACGCGTCTGACCGAGTGGCAAGTGACCGGAATGCGGAGATCCGACCGGATGAATGATCAGGCCAATAGCGTCGAAGAGCGCTTTGATGCAGCAGCACCTGCTGAACTTTCGAGCTGGAATCGCCAGGACACCACCTGGATGTTGGGACTGTTTGGGACGGCCATCGGCGCCGGTACCCTGTTTTTGCCGATCAACGCAGGACTGGGTGGCTTCTGGCCGCTGGTGGTCCTTGCGCTGCTGGCCTTCCCGATGACGTTCTACGCGCACCGTGGCCTGACCCGTTTTGTGCTTTCCGGTCGTGAAGGCGCCGACATCACTGAAGTGGTCGAGCAGCATTTCGGCATCAAGGCCGGCGCGCTGATCACCTTGCTGTACTTCTTCGCGATCTTCCCGATTCTGCTGATCTACAGCGTCGGTCTGACCAACACGGTCGCCAGTTTCCTTGAGCATCAATTGCACATCACGCCGCCACCGCGCGCGCTGCTGTCGTTCGTGCTGATCCTCGGTCTGTTGGCCGTGGTGCGTTGCGGTGAGCAGGCGATCGTCAAGGCGATGAGCCTGATGGTGTATCCGTTTATCGTCGCGCTGCTGTTCCTCGCCGTTTACCTGATTCCACACTGGAACGGCGGCATTCTCGCCACGGCTTCGCACGTGCCGGCACCGTCTGCGTTGCTGCACACGCTGTGGCTGGCGATTCCGGTGATGGTGTTCTCCTTCAACCACTCGCCGATCATCTCGGCGTTTGCGGTCGATCAGAAGCGTCGTTATGGCGTCCACGCTGAAGAGCGCAGCTCGCAGATCCTGTCCCGCGCACACCTGTTGATGGTGGCGATGGTGCTGTTCTTCGTCTTCAGTTGCGTGTTGACCCTTTCGCCGGAGCAACTGGCCGAGGCCAAGGCGCAGAATCTGTCGATCCTGTCGTACCTGGCCAACCACTTCAGCAATCCGACCATCGCTTTCGCAGCGCCGTTGATTGCGTTTGTGGCGATCTCCAAGTCGTTCCTCGGTCACTACATCGGTGCCAGCGAAGGTCTCAAAGGCCTGATTATCAAGAGCGGCAAGCGCCCGGGCGCCAAGGCGCTGGATCGCATCGTGGCGGCCTTCATGCTGGTGGTGTGCTGGATCGTGGCAACCCTGAACCCGAGCATTCTGGGCATGATCGAAACCATCGGTGGCCCGGTGATCGCGGCGATTCTGTTCCTGATGCCGATGTACGCAATCCGTAAAGTGCCAGCGATGGCCCGCTATCGCGGCCAGGCGTCGAACGTGTTTGTAACGGCTGTCGGCCTGGTAGCGATTTCGGCGTTGATTTATTCGCTGACCGCGTAAGCTACAACTCCAGATACTCAGCTACAGTGGCCGCTGCATACGACGTATGCAGCGGCTTTTTTTCGTCTGGAGACAGTGGATTGTCGAGCGCCCCGCAACCTGTAGAACAACCCAATCGCTGGCGGGATGTACTCGCCGGTCTATCGATAGCCGGTCTCTTGCTGCCCGAAGCGGTGGCGTATTCGACCATTGCCGCGCTGGCGCCACAGGCCGGGGTGATCGCCCTCTTTGCCGGGTTGCTGTGTTATGGGGTGTTCGGTACCAGTCGTTTTGCGATTGTGTCGGCAACGTCCTCGTCGGCCGCAGTGCTGGCGGCCGCGACGGCGACGCTGGCCAATGGTGACCCGCAATTGCGCTCGACCCTGGCAGTCGGCCTGGTGTTGGTCACGGGCGGGTTGTTTCTATTGGCTGGGCTCTTTCGTCTGGGCAGTGTCACCTCTTTCATCGCCAAACCGGTTTTGCGCGGATTCGCCTTCGGCCTGGCGCTGACCATCATTCTCAAACAAGTCGCCAGCGTGGTCGGCGTGCATCTGACCGACGCCAATCTGGTGCGCTTCGCCCCGCAATTGCTTGAACAGCTGCTGCAATGGAACTGGCCGGCCGCGGCTGTTGCGGCCCTCGCACTGGTATTGCTCGGAGTATTTTCACGATTCCCGCGGGTGCCCGGTGGCTTGCTGGTAGTAGTGATCGGCATCGCCGCCGGGCAATGGTTGAATCTGTCGGCGTACGGCGTGCAGATGATCGGCATTATCGACCTGAGCCTGGAAGTTCCCAACCTGCCGGTGCTGCCATTCGCCGACTGGCTACGGCTGGGGGAGGTGGGTTTTGCGCTGGTGATGATTCTGTATGCGGAGTCTTACGGGTCGATCAGTGCGTATGCGCTCAAGCATGGCGACCGCGTCACCTCAAACCGTGATCTGTTGGCGCTAGGCGCATCGAATCTGCTCTCCGGGTTGTTTCATGGTATGCCGGCCGGGGCAGGGTACTCGGCGACCTCGGCGAATGAAGCAGCAGGTGCGACGTCACGCTGGGCCGGCGGTGTGGCGGCGTTGGTGGTGTTAATCATCGTGCTGACGGTGTTGCCGTGGATTGCCCTGACCCCGGAGCCGATCCTCGCCGCGATTGTCATGCATGCGCTGGGTCGCGGTTTGAGTCTGCAGCCACTGGGCCGCTACTTCATTTGGCGCCGGGATCGTGTGCTGGTGATCTGCGCGGTTTCGGCCGTGTTGGTATTGGGCGTGCTGGACGGTCTGCTGGTTTCGGTGGCGATCAGTGTGCTGCTGATGCTCAAGCAGATGTCGGCCGCGGACATTCAAGTGCTCGGGCGGATTGATGGCGGGCACGATTTTGTCGATGTGCAGCGTCATCCCGTTGCGCAAACGGAGCCTGGCGTACTGATCATTCGGCCCAGTGAGGCGTTGTTCTTTGCCAACGTTGAACGGATTCTGGGCGCGGCGTTACGGCTGATCCGCCATGCAGAAACGCCGGTGCATACGGTGATTCTGAGTCTCGAGGAGACGCCGGACCTGGATGGCACCAGCATTGAGGCGATGCAGGAGTTCTTTGTGCGGGTGCATCAGGAAGGCAAGCGTTTGATTCTGGCGCGGCTCAAGCATGAGGCGCTGGCGGTGCTGGAGGCGTTGCCCGAAGTGCAAGCCAACGCTGTGATCCTCAGCGGTTTGAGCGTCGATGGCGCCGTGCAGAAAGCCCTCACACTAGACTCCAAGGCATAAAAAAACGCCGCTCATCTCACGATGGGCGGCGTTTTTCAGTGCGTTGTAACGTTAGGCTTGAACGACCGGAATATTGGCGTTCGCAGCAGCTTCACGGAACTCGGCGATCTGGTCGAAGGACAGGTAGCGGTAGATATCGGCCGCCATGCTGTCGATCTTGCCAGCGTATTCCATGTACTCCTCGACGGTCGGCAGGCGACCCAGGATCGAAGCCACGGACGCCAGCTCGGCCGAAGCCAGGTAGACGTTCGCGCCGTCGCCCAGACGGTTCGGGAAGTTACGGGTCGAAGTCGAGACCACGGTGCTGTTCGGCTCAACGCGTGCCTGGTTACCCATGCACAGCGAGCAGCCTGGCATTTCCATGCGTGCGCCAGCCTTGCCGTAGATGCCGTAGTAGCCTTCTTCGGTCAGTTGGTGAGCGTCCATTTTGGTCGGCGGCGACAGCCACAGACGGGTTGGCAGCTGACCCTTGACCTGATCCAGCAGTTTACCGGCAGCGCGGAAGTGACCGATGTTGGTCATGCACGAACCGATGAACACTTCGTCGATCTTCTCGCCAGCAACGCTGGACAGCAGACGGGCGTCGTCCGGATCGTTCGGCGCGCACAGTACCGGCTCGCTGATGTCGGCCAGATCGATTTCGATGACTTCGGCGTATTCGGCGTCGGCATCGGCTTCCATCAGTTCCGGGTTGGCAACCCAGGCTTCCATCGCTTGGGCGCGACGTTCCAGGGTACGCGCATCGCCGTAGCCTTCGCCGATCATCCAGCGCAGCAGGGTGATGTTGGAGTTCAGGTACTCGGTGATCGACTCTTTCGACAGCTTGATGGTGCAACCGGCAGCCGAACGTTCGGCCGAGGCGTCGGACAGTTCGAACGCCTGCTCCAGGGTCAGACCTTCCAGACCTTCGATTTCCAGGATGCGGCCGGAGAAGGCGTTTTTCTTGCCTTTCTTCTCGACGGTCAGCAGACCGTTCTGGATAGCGAAGTAAGGAATGGCATGAACCAGGTCACGCAGGGTGATGCCAGGTTTCATTTTGCCTTTGAAGCGCACCAGGATCGATTCCGGCATGTCCAGCGGCATAACGCCGGTGGCCGCAGCAAACGCAACCAGACCGGAACCGGCCGGGAACGAGATGCCCATCGGGAAACGGGTGTGCGAGTCACCACCGGTACCGACGGTGTCTGGCAGCAGCATGCGGTTCAGCCACGAGTGGATGATGCCGTCGCCCGGACGCAGGGAAACGCCGCCGCGGGTCATGATGAAGTCAGGCAGGGTGTGGTGGGTGGTCACGTCGATCGGCTTTGGATACGCCGCGGTGTGGCAGAAGGACTGCATCACCAGATCAGCGGAGAAGCCCAGGCACGCCAGGTCTTTCAGTTCGTCACGGGTCATTGGACCGGTGGTGTCCTGAGAACCCACGGTGGTCATCTTCGGTTCGCAGTAGGTGCCAGGACGGATGCCTTTGCCTTCTGCCAGACCGCAAGCCTTGCCGACCATTTTCTGCGCCAGGGTGTAACCCTTGGTGCTTTCGATCGGTGCATCAGGTTTCTTGAACAGATCGAACGGTGGCAGACCCAGTTCGGCGCGAGCCTTCTCGGTCAGGCCACGGCCGATGATCAGCGGGATACGGCCGCCGGCACGGACTTCGTCCAACAGCACCGGAGTCTTCATTTCGAAGGTGGTCAGGACTTCGTCGGTGCCGTGTTTGCAGACTTTGCCAGCATGCGGGTACAGGTCGATCACGTCGCCCATGTTCATGTTGGAAACGTCGAACTCGATTGGCAGTGCGCCGGCATCTTCCATGGTGTTGTAGAAGATCGGAGCGATTTTGCTGCCGAAGCAGAAACCGCCAGCACGCTTGTTCGGCACGTAAGGAACGTCGTCGCCGAAGAACCACAGCACCGAGTTGGTGGCCGATTTACGCGACGAACCGGTACCGACCACGTCACCGACGTAGGCGATCGGGAAGCCTTGACCGCGCATTTCTTCGATCTGCTTCATCGGGCCAATGGCGCCCTGCTGATCAGGAACGATGCCGTCGCGGGCCATTTTCAGCATGGCCAGGGCGTGCAGCGGGATGTCTGGACGCGACCAGGCATCAGGAGCAGGGGAGAGGTCGTCGGTGTTGGTTTCGCCGGTTACCTTGAACACGCGCAGGCTGATCTTGTCGGCCAGGGTCGGACGGTTTTTGAACCACTCGCCGTCAGCCCAGGATTGCAGCACGGCTTTAGCGTGAGCGTTACCGTTCTTGGCTTTTTCCGCGACGTCGTGGAACGCATCGAACATCAGCAGGGTGTGCTTGAGCTGCGCGGCAGCGACTGGCGCCAGCTCGGCGTCGTCCAGCAGGTCAACCAGAGTGACGATGTTGTAGCCGCCCTGCATGGTGCCGAGCAGTTCTACAGCGCGTTTTTTGTCCAGCAGAGGGGAGGAAACTTCGCCCTTGGCCAGTGCAGACAGGAAGCCGGCTTTGACATAGGCCGCTTCGTCCACGCCTGGTGGAATGCGATTGGTGATCAGGTCAACGAGAAATTCTTCTTCGCCAGCCGGAGGGTTTTTCAGCAGCTCGACCAGGCCTGCTGTTTGTTCGGCGTTAAGCGGCTGGGGAACGATACCCAGGGCTGCACGCTCTTCGATATGTTTGCGGTAGGCTTCAAGCACAGTTATTACCCTCATCAGTGGTCCCAAATGGGTGTCCGGGACGCTCATCCCGAAATTGCCGTACTCATGCTCCTCACGACGTTGTGGGTCGTTCGGCCAGAATTACCGGCAATTCCTTACAGAAGCTGCTTTCAAAGTTTTACGCCTGCAGAACGGGGAGCTGATGAGGGTTGGCGCTGGATTTTTCCCCGCTGGAAAAATCCCTCGCCAACACCGCTCTGAAGGAACGACTGTGCTCGTGACGCTTTGAAAACAGCTTCTAACGGACATTGGCGCCTTAAAAGGCTGGCTGATTCTACGGCAAAAAAAATTTAAAGGTAAGTCGGGCTCTATTGGACTTTCGTGGCAATGCGCGTGGCCAGGGCAAACGCCGCGCGTGGCTGTGACCCTGAAGTTTGAGGGGTGATCAATGCCCGACAAAGGGCTAACATGCCGACCTGTTCCGCGTTTCAGTGTTTTACCTACCTTATGCCCAATCAGACCATCAAGACCCCCTGCGTCGGCCTCTGCTCCACTGTTTACGGTGATCTGGTGTGCCGTGGCTGCAAGCGTTTCCACCACGAAGTGATCCACTGGAATGGCTACAACGAGGAAGAAAAACGTGCGGTGTGGTTGCGTCTGGAGCAATTGCTGTCACAAGTGATGGCGGCGAAGGTCGAGATTTTCGATTCGGCGCGCCTGCGCGAGCAACTGGAACAGCGCAAGATCCGCTTCGTGCCGCATCAGTCGGAATATTGCTGGGCGTATCAGCTGATTGCCCGTGGGGCGCGGGTGATCATTAATCTGGAAGCCTACGGGATGGTGTTGCTGCCGGAGTTTCGCGACTGGAACCTGCCGGAATTGCGTGATGCCATTGATCGGGAATTCTTCCTGCTGTCGGAAGCGCACTACCAGCGCTATATCGCCCCGGGCTTTCTGAAAGACGCCTTCGGCGCCTAGAAGCTTCGCGAGCAGGCTCGCTCCCACATTTTGCAATCATTCCAATTGTAGGAGTGAGCCTGCTTGCGATAGCGGTCTGTCAGTCAACACTGTTGTCGTATGACACACCGCCATCGCGAGCAGGCTCACTCCTACAGGGATCGCATTTCAATTTGAGCTGTTTAGTGCTTCACCGCCAACTCCACCAGGTGATCCTCAACCTCCTGCGGCTTGAGCACCAGCACATCACTCTCCAGTTCATCCAAAACCACTTCAGCCGTATTGCCAATCAGCGCCCCTGACAACCCGGTCCGCGCCACCGTGCCAATCACGGTCACCGCCGCTTGCAGCTTGTGCGCCATGAACGGAATCAACACGTCCGCCGGGCCTTCCTCGATGTGCAGATGCTCATCATCGACATCGAATTCCGCCTGAAACGCTCGACATTGCTCGCGGTAACGCGCCTCGATGGTTTCGCTCAGTTGCAGCGTCGGGTCTGCAGCCGACAGCATCGGTGATGGATGAGCAGCGATCACATGCAGATGCGCCTTGGCCAGGCTGGCGATGTCGTAGCCATGATCAATGATCGTCGTGTGCAAATGCCGATGTTCACCATCGGCATTGCCCACGTCCACGGCTGCCAGAATCACCTTGTCCTTCCACGAACCGGCGGTTTTCACCAGCAGCACCGGGGTAGGGCAGTGGCGCAGGAGCTTCCAGTCCGCCGGGGTCAGCAGGGCCTTTTTCAGTGAGCTGTCGGGGAAATGCTGCTTGATCACCAAACCGCAGCCCTCGGCCTGCTGCACCTCGATGATGGTTTCATGCAGGCTCTCGTTCCACGCCTGTTCGGTGGTCACGCTGTAGCCGTCGGCGATCAGCGCGGCTTTGAGTACGCCAAGCATGCCTGCGTGGTCGTGCTTCTTGTCGCACACCAGCAGGTGCAGATGGGCCTGGGTCACGCCGGCGATCAATTTGGCGCGCTTGAGCGCCAGGCTTTCCGAATGTTCGGGTTCGATGACCACCAGAATGCTGCGAATGGCTTGCATGAGCGGAGTCTCCAGCAAAGAAAAGGCACGGCGTTGCACAACTATAGTTGCTGTCCGATCGTGCGCGACTTGATGCATATCAACGCCAGCCGCTGGTGGTCTGCGGACAGGCCGGTATAATCGGCGCCCTTCGCTCGAACACCTTTTACCGTGAGCCCCATGATCCTTCCCGAAATCCACGAATTCCTTGGCTGCCGCACCCCCGACGCCTGGGTTCAGGCCGCCCTGGCCGATCAGGAAACCCTGCTGATCGACCACAAGAACTGTGAGTTCAAGGCTGCCAGCACCGCCCTGAGCCTGATTGCCAAGTACCATTCCCACGTCGACCTGATCAATATGATGTCGCGTCTGGCCCGGGAAGAACTGGTGCACCACGAGCAGGTCATGCGCATCATGAAACGGCGCAAGATCGAACTGCGCCAGCTCCACGCCGGTCGTTACGCCTCGGGCTTGCGCAAGGTGGTGCGCAGCCACGAGCCGGTGAAACTGGTGGATACGCTGGTGGTCGGCGCGTTTATCGAAGCACGCAGTTGCGAGCGTTTCGAAGCACTGGTGCCGCATCTGGACGAAGAACTCGGCAAGTTCTACTTTGGCCTGCTGAAAAGTGAGGCGCGGCATTTTCAGGGTTATCTGAAACTGGCCTATCAGTACGGCGATGCGAAGGATATTGCTCAGGTCATCGACAAGGTCCGCGCCGCCGAGCAGGAACTGATCGAGTCGCCGGACGAAGAATTCCGCTTCCACAGCGGTGTGCCTGCACAAGATTGTTAAAAACTCTTAAGAGTATGAAACATCACTGAAGACCGGCCCCAGCGGCCGGTTTTTGCTGCCTGAAGCAAACGCCTTCATCGCGATTGCCGCCATAATGCCGACCACTTCACACATGGGCGGCAGACGGTCGTTATGGATAACCTGGGTTTTGGCAAACTCCTGCTGGTGGAAGACGATGAGCGCCTCGCCGCGCTGATCGCCCACTTTCTCGAACAACACGGCTACGAGGTGCGCACGGTGCATCGCGGTGATCTGGCCGTGGCTGCCTTTCTCGAATTCAAACCGAAAGTCGTGGTGCTTGACCTGATGTTGCCGGGGCAGAGCGGTCTGCACGTGTGCCGGGAGATTCGCAGCGTGTCGGACACACCGATCGTGATTCTGACGGCCAAGGAAGATGACCTCGACCATATCCTCGGTCTGGAGTCCGGCGCCGATGACTACGTGATCAAACCGATCAAGCCACCGGTATTGCTGGCCCGGCTGCGAGCGCTGCAGCGGCGGCAGGTGCCGGACAGCAATGTGGTGAGTTTTATGGAGTTCGGTCAGTTGAGCGTCGACCGCAGTTGCCGTGAAGTGCGGCTGGCGGGCGAGGTCATCGAAATGACCACCATGGAATTCGAGCTGCTGTGGTTGCTGGCCAGCGCGGCCGGCAAAGTGCTGTCGCGGGATGACATTCTCAATCGCATGCGCGGGATTGCCTTCGACGGGCTCAATCGCAGCGTCGATGTGTACATCAGCAAATTGCGCAACAAGCTCAAAGACAATCCCCGCGAGCCGATGTGTATCAAGACTGTGTGGGGCAAGGGTTATCTGTTCAATCCGTTCGCGTGGGAGCTGTAGATGCTGCGGTTATTTCTCGGGCTGTTTCTGGTCATGACGTTGGGTTTGGTGCTGGCCTTGCAGACGGTCGAGCGCACTTTTGATGCCTTGCTCGATTATCAGATGCAGGACTACAACCGTGAGGCCGTGCGCGGCCAAGCCTGGACGTTGGGCCAGCAGTTGCGCGACCTCGACGGCCCGGCCCGGGAACAACAGCTGGAAACGATCCGCCCGCATTACGGTTTGGGGCTGACGCTGGTCGACGCCTCTGAACTGGCCCTGAGCAACGAGGAAAAAGCCGAGCTGGCCAAAGGGCTGCTGGTGATCCGCGACAAGTACAACCAGTACATTTCTGCGATTGACGAGGGGCCGCAGTTGCTCAGCATCCGCTTGCCGGCCGAGCCGAGCCTGATGCCGTTCTACATCGCCAGTGCCTACCTGATGATTGCCGTGTTGATCGGCATCGTGCTGTTTTTCTGGGTGCGCCCGCACTGGCGCGATCTGGAGAAACTGCGCCTGGCCGCCGAGCGTTTCGGCGATAACGACCTGTCGGTGCGCATTCAATTGTCGAAACGCTCGAACATTCGCGATCTGGCCGAACACTTCAACTTGATGGCGGCGCGCATCGAAGGGCTGATCGCCAATCAGCGTGAGCTGACCAATGCCGTGTCTCACGAACTGCGCACGCCGATTGCGCGGCTGTCGTTTGAACTCGACCAGCTTAAGCAACAGCCGGACGCCAGCCAGAACCGCGAGCTGATTGCCGACATGTACGCCGACCTTGGTGAACTGGAGGAGATGGTGTCCGAGCTGCTGACCTACGCCAGCCTTGAGCGCGGCGCGACGGTGATCAAGCGCGAAAACATCCAGGCTGCCAATTGGCTTGATAGCGTGGTTGGCAGCGTGGCGCTGGAGGCCGAAGCGGCGGGGGTGCAGTTGCTGATCGCGGATTGCCGGATCGACACAGTGCGCATCGAACCGCGATTCATGGCGCGGGCGGTGATCAATCTGCTGCGCAACGCGATTCGTTATGCCGAACAGCGGGTGGAAGTGACGCTGGAACGCACGGGCGATTATTACCAGGTGCGGGTCAATGACGATGGGCCGGGAGTGCCGGTGCATGGGCGGGAGAAGATCTTCGAGCCGTTTTCGCGGCTGGATGCCAGTCGGGATCGGCGTACCGGTGGGTTTGGCTTGGGCCTGGCGCTGGTGCGACGGGTCTCGCAATCCCATGGCGGGCAGGTTGAGGTGGGCGATTCGCCTTGGGGTGGGGCGTCGTTCCGGATGACCTGGGCGCATCTGGATTGAATGCGCTGCCCTTTGCCGGCCCCTTCGCGAGCAAGCTCGCTCCCACATTGGATTTGTGAACGCTAGAGATCATTGTGGGAGCGAGCTTGCTCGCGAAGGGGTCAGTCCAATCGGCATTTTTGCTACTGCCCCACCGCTATCGCGAGCAGGCTCACTCCTACAGGGGGGAGCCTGGAGTTACGCGGTCAGCGGGTCAAACCGAGGCGTTCATGCCACTGGGCAATGGATTCTTCGGGGTAGACGTCAAACTGTTTGTCTTTCGCTTTAACGTCGATTTCCACCCACGGTGCTTTCGAACCGAGCATCAGATGCGTATGTTCCGGCGGCACCGGCAACGGCGTGTCGATGGCCGAGGCAAACGGGTGGATCAGTTCCGGCCATTCCGGGCTGAACAGCCACAAGCCGCTGCCGCACAATGAACAGAAATGCCGCTCGGCCGTGCTGCGATGGGCGCGCTGGTCGCCTTCGTCTTTCATCTTCGCGTGGTAAATGCTGATGTGTTTGCGCCCGCGCACCTTGAGGCTGGTCGCGTCGCCGCCAAGGTTGATCGCATAACCGCCACCGCCCTGAGTCTTGCGACAGATCGAGCAATAGCAGCGTTGATAAGGGTAGGGATGGGCGCTGGTGAGACTGAACGTGACCTCGCCACAATGGCAGGAGCCTTCGAGTTGCATGGTTGCTCTCCCGTTTTTGAATGTGCGGTTGAGCCTAGAACATTCAGTGCGATGGCGGCCGGTGTGATTCGACGGGCGGGCGCAGCGTCTAGCCCCAGTGTCCCCGCAATCCCATGGGGCGAGACTTCGGAACCCGGCATGCAAGCGCTGTTGAACGAGATTCTTGACGCTGTCCGCCCGCTGATCGGGCAGGGCAAGGTGGCTGACTACATTCCTGCCCTCGGCACCGTGCCGGCCAATCAGCTGGGCATCGCCGTGTACGGCAACGACGGCGAGATGTATTGCGCCGGTGACGCCGAGACGCCGTTCTCGGTGCAGAGCATTTCCAAGGTGTTCAGCCTGGTGCAGGCGATCGATCATTCCGGCGAAGCGATCTGGGAACGCCTCGGTCACGAGCCGTCCGGGCAACCGTTCAACTCGCTGGTGCAACTGGAATTCGAGCGCGGTCGGCCACGCAACCCGTTCATCAATGCCGGCGCGCTGGTGATCTGCGACATCAACCAGTCACGCTTTGCCGCACCGACCCTGTCGATGCGTGACTTCGTCCGGCGCCTGTCAGGCAATCCGCAGATCATGATCGACGGCAAAGTCGCCGACTCCGAATATCAACACCGTGCGCGCAATGCGGCGATGGCGTATCTGATGCAGTCGTTCGGCAACTTCCACAACGACGTCGAAGCGGTGCTGCGCAGCTATTTCAGCCACTGCGCATTGCGCATGAATTGCATTGATCTGGCGCGGGCGTTCTGCTTTCTGGCCAACGACGGTTTCTGCAAACACAGCGGCGAACAGATCCTTACGCGTCGGCAGACCCAGCAGGTCAACTCGATCATGGCTACCAGCGGTTTGTATGACGAAGCGGGCAACTTCGCTTATCGCGTTGGCTTGCCGGGCAAGAGCGGTGTCGGCGGCGGGATTGTCGCGGTGGTGCCGGGGCAGTTCACGGTGTGCGTGTGGTCGCCAGAATTGAATGCGGCGGGGAATTCGTTGGCGGGCATGGCGGCGTTGGAGATGCTTAGCGCGCGGATTGGCTGGTCAGTCTTCTGACCCGATCACACAAACACCACAAAACCCTGTGGGAGCGAGCTTGCTCGCGAAGGCGTCAGGTCAGCCAACATTGATGTATCAGATCCACCGCTTTCGCGAGCAAGCTCGCTCCCACAGGGTTAGCGGTTGCTTTGGAGGATTGTGTTCCTATACATTTTCCGGCCGCTCCCTGCATGGTGAATCCGCTTCATGTCTCTTGCGCTCGAACGTCTAGTCGCTGGCACGCCGATCCCTTTCGCTGGTAACCGCGTCACCGTGGTCAGCCCCGAACTGGCCGCGCGCTTTCAGCCCGGAGACCATCTGCTGGTGGAGCAGGTCAGTGGCGAGTTGCTGTTGATTCCCGTGGCGGATCAGCAAGCGGCGTCCGTGGCGATCGAGCGCGCGGCAGCGGCATTCACGGCGTTGTCGGCGGTGTCCGATGAGGCCATCAGCCAGTTTTTCGACCTGTTTGCGCAACGTCTGGAAACCCCTGCGTGCTGGGCTCACATCGAAACCGCCAACCGCGCGGACATCGAACGCGCCAAGGCGCGCGGTCGTTCCACCACCCGATTGCTCGCCGATGAGCGCATGCGCCGCGACATGATCGCCGGCCTGCGCGCCTGGCGTGATGCCGCCGCTACGCGCGGCAAAGTCATTAGCAGCGTCGAGCACGACGGCTGGAAGGTTGAACAGGTTGTCTCGCCATTGGGCATCGTCGCGTTTGTCTTCGAAGGACGCCCTAACGTGTTCGCCGACGCCGCCGGTGTCTTGCGCACTGGCAACACCGCTGTGCTGCGCATCGGCAGCGATGCATTGGGTACCGCGCAAGCCATCGTCACTCATGCGTTGAACCCGGCGCTGGCCGATGCCGGTCTGCCGGCCGGCGCGGTCTCGTTGGTGGAAAGCGTCAATCATGCCGCCGGTTGGGCGATGTTCGCTGACCGGCGTTTGTCGCTGGCGGTGGCGCGCGGTTCGGGTCGTGCGGTCAGTCAGTTGGGCAGTATCGCCCAGCAGGCTGGCACCGCTGTCAGCCTGCACGGCACGGGGGGCGCGTGGTTGATTGCCGATCGTGATGCCGATGCCCAACGTTTCGCCGCCGTGGTGCGCAACTCGCTGGATCGCAAAGTCTGCAATACGTTGAACGTCTGTCTGATCCAGCGTGATCGCGCGGTGGAACTGGTGCCGTTGTTTCTTGAGGCATTGCAACAGGCCGGCACCGCGCGTGGTCAGGGCTGCAAATTGCACATCGTCGAAGGCAGCGAAAGTTGCTTGCCGAGCGAGTGGCAGAACGCGACGGTCGAGGTCTATCGCGCCGAGGGCTATCAGACCGAAGCACTGGCCGAACCCTTGGCAGAGTCCGAGTTGGGCCGCGAGTGGGAGTGGGAAGAAACCCCGGAAGTCAGCCTGATGATCGTTGACGATCTGGATCAGGCGATTGCGCTGTTCAACCGCTACAGCCCGCAATTTACCGTGTCGTTGATCAGCGAGGATGCGCAGGTTCAGGAGCGTTTTTACAACGCGGTGAATGCGCCGTTCGTGGGCAACGGCATTACCCGTTGGGTCGATGGGCAGTACGCGCTCAACAAACCAGAGTTGGGGCTTTCGAACTGGGAGAGTGGGCGCTTGTTTGCGCGCAGTGCGATTCTTTCGGGGGATGGCGTGTTTACTGTTCGTAGCCGGATGACCCAGATCGATCTCACGGTAAAACGTTAATCTCGTGTAGGAGCTGCCGAAGGCTGCGATCTTTTGATCTTGTTTTTAAAAGCAAAATCAAAAGATCGCAGCCTTCGGCAGCTCCTACAGGGATGGCTTGAATTTCAGGCGGCTGCAGTGGCGTTTGCCTGAATTGCGCAAGTCGCTGGTTGCTCGGCCAGCGGCACAAACGTGCGGCGGTCGGCGGACAGCGCATCGATCGAGCCGGTCTCGATGTCATACACCCAGCCATGCAGATTCAGCAGGCCTTTCTCCTGAGCCAGACGTACGCTCGGGTGGGTCTGAATGTTCGCCAGTTGCGCGATCACGTTTTCGCGCACCATCGAACTCAACTTCGCCGCGTCATTGGCATGCGGCCGCGCTTCATTCACCACTTTCGCCGACTCGGCATGCTGCAGCCAGCCACTGACGGCGGGCAGGTGATCCATGCATTTGCACTGCGCAATCGCGGTCATCGCGCCGCAGTCCGAATGGCCGCAGATCACAATGTCGGTCACGCCAAGCACCGCCACCGCGTACTCCACCGTCGCCGAAACGCCACCCGGATGCGGGCTGTAGGACGGCACGATATTGCCAGCGTTGCGGATCACAAACAGTTCGCCGGGTTCTTGTTGGGTCAGCAGTTCAGGCACGACACGGCTGTCGGAACAGGTGATGAACAAGGTGCCGGGCTGTTGCGTGGTCGCCAGGTGTTTGAACAGTTCGGTGCGTTGCGGAAACGCTTCGTTCTGGAATTTCAGGAAGCCATCAATCAGGTTTTTCATGGTGTTGTCCTCTCAGTTCGAGCAACCGCTGCCGAATTCGCTGTATTGAAGAATGTGTTTGCCGCCGTGGCTGTCCAGATACGTCATCTCCACCGGCACCACGCCACACACATCGGCAACCGGGGTAATGCTCAGCACTTGGGCGATATCCAGCTGCATGCCGTAGCGGTAGGCAACGGCCTCGTCAGCGGCAGATGCCTGGACGGAAAAGCCGCCGAGCAGGGCCAGGATCAGTAGAATTTTTTGCATGGGGCAGCCTCCAGACGCAGTGGTGACGGGTAACCATTTGGGGTGGGTTGGCCCGCACGCAGGGTGCGGGACGGTGCGGATCAGAACGGACGCAGGGGCAGGAACTTGCCGTCGAGGGTGACCACCGCGCGGGAGCCGCCTTCCGGGTCTTCAACTTTCTTGATGTCGAGCTTGAAGTTGATCGCGCTGATGATGCCGTCGCCGAACTGTTCGTGAACCAGGGCCTTGAGGGTGGTGCCGTAGATCTGGATCATCTCGTGGAAGCGGTAGATGGTCGGGTCGGTCGGCACGCCGCTGAGGCTGCCACGCAGCGGGATGATCTGCATCGCCGCGACGTCTTCAGCGCTCAGCTCAAGCTTGTCGCCGACTACTTGGGCGGCGTTTTCTGGCAGCGGGTGTTGGCCAAGCAGGGCTGCGGTGACGTACGCCAGGCTGAGGCCGGTGCCGTCGGCCAGATCCTGCCACGACAGATCTTTGCGTGCCTTGGCGTCGAGAATGCGGGTGGTCAGGGCCAGGCTGGTGTCGTTGTAGGCGTGGGACTGTTGCATGGTGTCACTCCTTTCAGGGGTTGGCTTGCTGTGTGGGATTGATCTTCTGCCGATTGATCCATAGCGTCCAAGACCGATATACAATGCTTGGCATAAGTCCTGCCTATAGATGGTGTTCCCATGCTGCTGCGACATTTGCGTTACCTGCTGGCCGTTGCCGATCACGGCGGCTTTACCCGTGCCGCCGAGGCGTTGCATGTTTCACAGCCAACCCTTTCGCAGCAGATTCGCCAACTGGAAGAGACACTGGGGGTCAATCTGTTTGATCGCACCTCGCGAACGGTCAAACCCACCGATGCTGGCGAGGCCTACATCGAATGCGCGCGACGGGTGCTGGTTGAGCTGGAGGCGGGTAAGCGCGCGTTGCATGACGTGAAGGATTTGTCTCGCGGGATGTTGCGTCTGGCGATGACGCCGACGTTCATGGCTTATCTGGTCGGCCCGTTGGTGCGCGATTTTGCCGCGCGCTATCCGGGAATTCATTTGCAGATTTTCGAGCTGTCGATGGACGACATCGAGGCGGGGTTAGCGGATGACTCGCTGGATATTGCGATTGCGTTTACGCCGGTGCGCAATGCTGATATCGAATGCATTCCGGCGTTTACCGAAACGTTGGGGATCATGGTCGGGCGTGAGCATCCGCTGTATGACAGTGTGGCGGTGCTGACACCGGAGGATATCGCTTCACTGGATTTCGCCTTGTTGGCGCCGGACTTCATTACGCGGTTATCGGTGGATGAGTATTTTCGCCAACACGGGATTACGCCGCAGGTGCGGATCGAGGTGAATTCGGTGAGTACGTTGCTGGAAGTGGTGCGTCATTCGCCGCTGGCGACGATGTTGCCGCAGGCGATTGCGACCGAGGATCGGGCGTTGCGTCGGTTGCGCGTGGAGAGCGAGGCGCCGCAGCGTGGAGCGGCGTTGTTGCGGCGGCGCAATAATTATCACAGTGCGGCGGCGGTGGCGTTTGCTGAAATGGTGTTGGGCTGGGGGATGCCCTCACCCTAACCCTCTCCCAAGGGGAGAGGGGACTGACGGAGAGATGTTGGAGTAATACGCCGACCTGAAAGTGTTTTGCTGAATCCATAATCAACTCGGTGTTCCGGGTTGACGGATGACTTGAGATCTCTCGATCGGCTCCCTCTCCCTCGGGAGAGGGCTGGGGTGAGGGGCCACAATTCCAGTCACGCCAAATCAATGCAAGCGAACAAAAAAAGGCCTGCTTCCTTTAAGGAAGCAGGCCTTTCAATTATTTAATTACTAGCTCAGCAGAACCGATCAATCACCCGAACTTCATTCTTATTCTGCATCGAATCCCACGCCTGTTTCAGCGTTTGCAGAACATTCCCGATGAAGTCCTTGTCGGCCGCAGCTTTCTTGCCAACATAACCGTGGCCGCGACGGTACATCTTCAGGCGGGCCAGCAGGTTCTGGTGGTTGCGGTCGAACTCGTCTTCGTCAGCATGGGTCGCCAGGCAGTCGATATGCACCTGACCCGACTTGCTGATCCAGAGAATATGGCTGTCATGGCTGTCTTTCTGCGCAGCGAACATACGAGCCAGTTCTTCGATAGTAGGTTGATTGTTCAGATTCATGATATTGCCCCTTGACCAGTCTGGTGATCTTTCAAAGTTGATTCGCTAATACAGGTAGCCCATCGGTTAGTTGATCCCTGGCACCGAAACCAGGACGTCAGCGCTCGCCCGTGTGAAGTACGGGGTCGTGCATCTGTTGCATGTAGTCGTGTTGAATAACTGCTACGCAATAGCGTCACAACGAGGAGAAGCAGCGAAAACCGGGAGGCTCCTTGACGACATTTACCGTGTCAGCCACAAGCGTCTTGAGAATTTTCGCCAGCGCTTCTCGTCCTTGTACTGGACGTTCAGGCCAGGTCAGCTTCTTCAATCTGCCTTGTGGGCAGCGTGTATCCGGAAAAAACAACTCGGCGGTCAGACGAGTTTGCTCAAGCGTGTTACCGATGTTCCCGATCGGGGAACGTCTTCATCATGCAAAAGCAAAACGATGCCGTCAACGGTTTTGTAGTGATTATTTTTGTTCACTACATATTGTCGGACAAAGCTGTTTTGGAATGAGAAAGAATCCGTTCAGGCGACGGAAAAAGGCGTATTCAGCACGTAGAAAGTGCACGGATAACCGTCCACTTCGCGCTGCTGGCGGGTGAAATCGCCGCCGCTCAATTGCGGGATGAGCCCAGCCCAGAAGCGTTGTGCCGGCAGGTTGGCGTTGATATGGAAAATCTGCCATTGACCGGGGATGCGGCTCAAGAGGGCAGAGACGACAAACTGCGCGACGCCTTGGCCACGAAAGCGTCGGGCGATGAAGAAATAGCCGATGTTGTGTTCGGCTCCAGCGATGTGGATTTCGTTATCGACGGTCACGAAACCGGCGAGTTCGCCATCGACGCGAATCAGGAACGGTTGGGTGGCCGGATGGCGCCAGTAGTCGGTTTTCGGCTGGATCGAGAAAAAGCCGTGCTCGGCGAGCTTCAGCGGCAGCCATTCGCTGAAGTCGTACATGTAGAACTGCATGAGGTTTTCGATGATATCCAGCTCATCGCGCTGGGCGGGGTGCAGTTCGATATTGGCCATGCGCCGGGTTCCTGAAAGTGATGAGCCTTGCAGAAACACTAGCGGGTTTTATTTGCCTGACGGTTTCGCTGTGCGTTTTGTCGTACCCGTGGTTTTGCTACGGGTCGATTTGCGTTTTTTCTTCCACGGGGCCGCCGCTTTGCCGGCTGGTGGCGGGCCGCTGATGGTCAGGCTGAGACTGGAACAGCGCGTCACCTGTTTGCTCATCCACGCCGCCTGTTTGGTGACGAACTCTTCCAGACTCATTTCGCCACTTTGCACCATGTCCAGCGCCTGTTCCCAGATCGCCGTGGTGCCGGGGTCGGCAATTGCGCGGGGCACCGCATCGATCAGGCTGAACGCGGCCGGGGTGGCGGCGAGGGCCTTGCCGTTTTTCACCAGATAGCCACGATCCAGCAACCCTTGAATGATCGACGCGCGGGTGGCCTCGGTGCCGATCCCGGTGGTGTCCTTGAGCTTCTGTTTGAGCAGCGGATCCTCGACCAGTTTGGCGACGTTTTTCATCGCCTTGATCAGATCGCCCTCGGTGTAGGGTTTCGGTGGTTGCGTCCACAGGTCCTTGAACTTAACGTCAGCCACCGCGCACTCCACGCCTTGCGTAAGTGCCGGCAAGGTTTGCGGCGCGGGCGCCTCGCGGCCCTTGGCCGCTGCCAGTGCTTCGGGCAATGCGCGTTTCCAGCCCGGTTCAATGATTTGTTTGCCGACTGCGCGCAACGCTTCACCGGCGCAATCGAAATCGGCCTGAGTGCGATCGTATTCATGATTGGGCAGGAACTGCGCCAGATAGCGCGCGCGGATCAGCGTGTACACCGCGCGATGCTTGCCGGTCAGGCGTTCAAGATTCTTCGCAGCAGCGGTGGGAATAATGCCGTGGTGAGCGCTGACCTTGGCGTCGTTCCACGCGCGGGATTTGCGTTGTGGCTCCAGAAACCCCTTGAGCGCCTCAAGACCCGGATCGGCCTGACGCAACGCGGCGAGAATCCCCGGCGCCTCGCTGTGCTGGCTCAGCGGCAAGTAGCCGCAATCGCTGCGCGGGTAAGTGATGACCTTGTAGGTTTCGTAGAGCGCCTGGGCGATGTCGAGGGTTTCCTGCGCGCCGAGGCCGAGTTTCTTCGAGCAGACTTCCTGCAAGGTGCCGAGATCGAAGGGCAGGGGTGCCACCTCGCGCATGCGCTCGGTTTTCAGCTTGACCACCCGCGCACTGGCAGCGCTGCTGATCGCAGCCGCGGCTTGCTGGGCCAACGCCTGATTGAGGCAGCGATCCTGATCGTCACAGGCATCCGCCGGCGCCCGCCACTGTGCGGTAAACGGCGTGCCGTTGTGCAGCAGATCGACATCGATCGCCCAGAACGGCACCGGCACGAAATCGGCGATGCTGCGATCGCGATCGACCACCAGCCGCAAGGTCGGCGTCTGCACGCGACCCACCGGCAACACCCCTTGATATCCCGATTGACGCCCCAGCAGTGTGAACAGCCGACTCATGTTCATGCCGATCAGCCAATCCGCCCGCGAGCGGCCCAGCGCCGAGTGATACAGGCTGAAGGTCTCGGCCCCGGGTTTCAGTGCGGCAAGGGCCTTGCGGATCGAAGCTTCGTCCAGTGCCGAGAGCCATAAACGGCGGATCGGCCCGCGATAACGACAATGCTCGACCAGTTCCCGGGCGATCATCTCGCCCTCACGGTCGGCGTCAGTGGCGATGATCAGTTCGCT
Source organism: Pseudomonas sp. 3B-A001-10F (assembly GCF_056313565.1). Taxonomy (NCBI): domain Bacteria; kingdom Pseudomonadati; phylum Pseudomonadota; class Gammaproteobacteria; order Pseudomonadales; family Pseudomonadaceae; genus Pseudomonas; species Pseudomonas sp. 3B-A001-10F. The sequence continues at coordinate 59,836 of NZ_JBQYFW010000024.1, read as the reverse complement.
GGCTTCACCCAGCAGGCGCTTGACCGCTTTGTACTGGCTGGCCGTGCGCGGCTTGACGGTCATTTTCCACTTGTCCGGAATGATCGGCAGATCGGCCAGGACCCAGCGCTTGTAGCGGGCGTCGTAGGCGTCCGGCGGGGCGGTTTCGAGCAAGTGGCCGATGCACCAGGTCACCGTGACGTCTGTTCCCAGCCAGCAGCCGTCGCCCCGACGCCTGGCGCCGAGCACGGCCGCAATGTCTTTGGCCTGAGAAGGTTTTTCACAGAGGTACAACCGCATAACCACCCACGTCGATCAAGGTCCGCACAGGTGCACAGAATGGCCGGACTTGGCGTCAGCGGCAACTTTTATCTGTATGGATATACAGATAAAAAACATTGCAGTACGTGACGGGCAATACAGGGACGCAGGCCGGGCTATCGAGAAATTGATTAGCGCCCGGTTTGCGCCTGTGTCAGGTTTTTCGCCGATGCAAACACGCGAGTGACAGGACGATCTCGCCAGAAGATCGCCGTGGTCTGTCGACACTGACTACTCAGAAACAAGGAAGTCCACCATGGCTCAAGCCAAATCCAAAACCACCAGCGCTTTCGACCAGGTCGATGCTTTCAGCCACTTGTATGACCGTGGCGTTGGGCTGGTCAACGGCAAACCCTCATTTACCGCTGACCAGGCCGCTGATGAAATCCTGCGCAAAGGCCTGTCGTGGGGCGACAAGAATGCTGATGGCAAGATCGACCTCAGCTACAGCTTTCTGACCGACAAACCGGCGAATTACAACGTCAAACTGGGCAACTTCAGCGAGTTCAGCGCCCAGCAAAAGGCCCAGGCCGTGCTGGCCATGCAATCCTGGGCCGACGTCGCCAACTGCACCTTTAGCGAAGGCAAGGGCGGCGATGGCCACATGACGTTCGGCAACTACGACGTCAGCACCGGTGGTGCGGCATTCGCTTACCTGCCCAGCGGCGGTGGCTATGACGGCCAGTCGTGGTACCTGATCAACGATCAATATCAGGTCAACAAGACCCCGGACACCAACAACTACGGGCGCCAGACCCTGACCCACGAGATCGGTCACACCCTCGGCCTGTCGCACCCAGGCGCCTACAACGCCGGCAACGGCAACCCGACCTACAACGACGCCAAGTACGCTGAAGACACCCGTGGCTACAGCCTGATGAGTTATTGGAACGAAGCCAATACCGATCAGAATTTCAGCAAGGACGGCAGCGGCGCGTACGCCTCGGCGCCGCTGCTCGACGATATTGTCGCGGTGCAAAAACTGTATGGAGCCAACTACGCGACCCGTGCCGATGACACCACGTACGGCTTCAACTCCAACGCGGAGCGCGATTTCTACAGCGCCACTTCGGCGTCTTCCAAAGTGGTTTTCTCGGTGTGGGACGGCGGCGGCAACGATACGCTGGACTTCTCCGGCTTCAGTCAGAACCAGAAGATCAACCTCAATGAAGGTTCGTTCTCCGATGTTGGTGGCTTGGTCGGCAACGTTTCCGTTGCTTACGGGGTGACCGTGGAGAATGCGCTGGGCGGTTCGGGCAATGACCTGCTGATGGGTAATGCGGCCGCCAACGATCTGGTCGGCGGTGCCGGCAACGACATTATCTACGGTGGTGGCGGTGGCGATACGTTGTGGGGCGGCGAGGGGGCAGACACCTTCGTGTTCGGCGCTGCCAGCGATTCGACCATGACCGCACCGGACTGGATCATGGATTTCACCAGCGGTCTGGACAAGATCGACCTGTCGGGCATCGCCGGTTTCGCCACGGGCGCGGCATCGCTGAATTTTGTCAGTGGCTTCACCGGGCATGCGGGCGATGCGATTCTGACTTACTTTGCCCAGACCAATCAGACCAGCCTGATGGTTGATCTGACGGGGCAGGGGGCGGTGGACTTTGCTGTGGGTGTGGTTGGGCAGGCGGTGGCGGCTGATATCGTTGCGTGATGCCTGGAGAGCGGCCCTCACCCTAACCCTCTCCCAGGGGGAGAGGGGACTGATTGGGGGATATTGGCGAAATTCACCGACTTGAACGATTGGCTTTGAATCCATAATCGAAACCGCACGTTCAGGTCGATGTAGAACTAAAGACACCTAGGTAGGCTCCCTCTCCCTCGGGGAGAGGGCTGGGGTGAGGGGCTTTTGAAGTTGATGGGGCCGTTCAGCTGCAAACCCACCCCAACCAGAACCAATGAGCTATACCTGAACCGGTCTCTTCGCCGTATTCAGGAGAACCCCATGAAAAGCTCCGGCCCTAGTCCCGTCATTGCCCTCGAACAACTTCCCGGCTGCCTGATAGTGAAATTCCACGGCATCCAGGTCGCGGCCTCGTCCCACGTACTGATCCTCAACGAAGCCAACTACCCGCCGGTCTATTACATCCCCCGCGAAGACATCGACGAAAAGTACTTCGCCCGCACCGACCACACCAGTTATTGCCCGTACAAGGGCGACGCCAATTACTTCAGTCTGCAAGTGCCGGGGCATGAAGGGGCGAATGCGGTGTGGACTTACGAAAATCCGAAAGTGTCAGTGGCACCGATCCGCGACTACGTGGCGTTTTATCCCGATCAGGTGAAGTTCGAGGTGATCAAGGCAGATGCCTGAGCAAAAAAATCGGCGAGGGTAAAAGCCCTCGCCGATTGATGTGTCTGGTTGAGTTTCAGTTCTTGTCGAGATCGATATTCTTCGTCTCACGCAAACAGATCATCCCCACCACCAGGCTGACCCCGGTGATCAACACCGGATACCACAACCCGTAAAAGATATCCCCGGTGTACACCACCAGCGCAAACGACACCGTCGGCAGGAACCCGCCAAACCAGCCGTTGCCGATGTGGTACGGCAGTGACATCGAGGTGTAGCGAATGCGCGTCGGGAACAGTTCGACCATCAGCGCCGCGAGCGGGCCGTAGCACATGGCCGAGATGATGATCAGCGCCACGATCAGGGCGACGATCATCGGTTTGTTGATTTGCTGCAGATCAGCCTGTTGCGGGTAGCCGGCCAAGGTGATCGCGCCGCGCAGGGCAGCCTCGTCGAAGCCATCGAGTTTGACATCGCCGACGCTTACCTGCACGGCGCTGCCAGCAGGCGCAGCGGCGCTGGAGTAGGGCAGGCCTTGCTTGACCAGGAAGGTTTTGACCTTGTCGCACGGGCTGTCGAATTTGGCTTTGCCCACCGGATCGAACTGGAAGGTGCAAGTTGCCGGATCCGCCAGTACGGTAATTGGCGCCTGACGGCTGGCCTGATCGATCGCCGGGTTGGCGTAGTGGGCGAGGGATTTGAAGATCGGGAAGTACAGCGCCGTGGCCAGCAGCAGGCCGAGCATCAGTACCGGTTTACGGCCGACCTTGTCCGACAGCCAGCCGAAAAAGATAAAGAACGGCGCGCCGATGACCACGCTGATGATCAGCAAGGTGTTGGCCACCGCCGGGTCCATTTTCAGGAACTGGGTGAGGAAGAACAGCACGTAGAACTGCGCCGCGTAGAAGGTCACCGCTTGCCCGGCGTTGATGCTGAACAGGGCGATCAACACGACCTTGAGGTTTTCCCATTTGCCGAAAGATTCGCGGATCGGCGCTTTCGAGGTTTTGCCTTCCTCTTTCATTTTCAGGTACGCCGGCGACTCGTGCAGGCTCAGGCGGATCCAGGTGGAAATGCCCAGCAGCACGATCGACAGCAGGAACGGAATGCGCCAGCCCCAGACTTCAAACTGGTCGCCGGTGAAGTAGCGGCAACCGAGCACCACCAGCAGCGACAGCAACAGGCCGAGGGTCGCGGTGGACTGAATCCAACTGGTGTGGAAACCGCGTTTGCCAATCGGCGCGTGCTCGGCCACGTAGGTCGCAGCGCCGCCGTATTCACCTCCGAGCGCTAGGCCCTGCAGCATGCGCAGCACCACCAGAATGATCGGCGCGGCGATGCCGATGCTGGCGTAGGTCGGCAGCAGACCGACGCAGAACGTTGCGACGCCCATCAGAATGATTGTCGCGAGAAAGGTGTATTTGCGCCCGATCATGTCCCCCAACCGACCGAACACCAGCGCCCCGAACGGTCGCACGATAAAGCCGGCGGCGAAGGCCATCAGCGCAAAGATGAACGCCGTGGTGTCGTTGACCCCGGCGAAAAACTGCTTGCTGATCACTGCCGCGAGGGCGCCGTAGAGGAAGAAGTCATACCACTCGAACACCGTCCCCAGTGAGGAAGCGAAGATGACTTTGCGTGTATCCGGGCTGGTCTCCGCGCTGCGCACGGCGTCCAGCGGCTGAACGTGTTCTGACATATCGGTATCCCTCACAGTGATTGTTTTTGTTGTTCCACTGGTGTTGCGTGTCCGGGTGATGCCTTGAATTAAACGCGGTCCCTTGTAGGAGCTGCCGCAGGCTGCGATCTTTTGATCTTGCTTTTGATCTGGAAAATCCAAAGTCAAAAGATCGCAGCCTTCGGCAGCTCCTACAGGGTTTGGGCCAGCTCCAATTTCGGGGTGCTGCTCCTGGTGTTGGGGTTGAGGATCAGTTGTGCCGCTTTCTCGGCAATCATCAGCGTAGGCGAACAGGTGTTGCCCGAGGTAATGCGCGGCATGATCGAAGCATCAGCGATGCGCAAACCGGGCACACCGTGCACGCGCAGTTGCGCATCGACCACCGCATCGCCGTCATTGCCCATGCGGCAGGTGCCAACCGGATGGAAAATCGTCGTGCCGATCTTCGCCGCCGCTTGCTGCAATTCTTCGTCACTTTGCAGGCTGGCGCCGGGCAGATATTCCACCGGTTTGAATGCGCGCAGGGCCGGGGCGCTGACGATGCGGCGGGTCAGGCGGATGGCATCTGCTGCCACGCGCAGGTCTTCGGGATGGCTTAGATAATTGGGTTGAATCAGCGGTGCTTCCTGTGGATCCGCCGAACGAATATCGATGCGCCCACGACTCTGCGGACGCAGATCGCACACCGAAGCGGTAAACGCCGGAAAGCTGTGCAACGGCTCGCCAAAACGCTCCAGGGACAGGGGCTGCACGTGGTACTCAAGATTCGCTGAGGTCTGCTCCGGCCCTGAACGCGCAAACGCGCCCAACTGACTCGGCGCCATCGACAGCGGCCCACTGCGGTCATACAAATAACGCAGGCCCATGCCCATCTTGCCCCACACGCTGCCAGCGATCTGATTCAGCGTGCGAGCATTTTCCAGTTTGTAGATCAGGCGCAGTTGGAGGTGATCCTGAAGATTGCCGCCGACGCCCGGCAGCTCATGAATCACGCCGATTCCCAAGCGTTCGAGCAGCGGCCGCGGACCAATCCCGGAGCGTTGCAGAATGCTCGGCGATCCAACGGCACCGGCGCACAAGATGATCTCCTTGCGCGCCTTGAACTGTTTGATTTGACCTTCGTGACGCGCGCTGACTTTCGAGGCGCGACCGTCTTCGAGCAGCACCTGATCCACCTCAACCCCGGTCAGCACCGTCAGATTCGTCCGGTCACGCACCGGTTTCAAAAATGCCTTCGCCGCGTTCCAGCGTACGCCGGATTTCTGATTGACCTGAAAGTAGCCGCAACCTTCGTTGTCGCCCTGATTGAAGTCGTCGATGCTGGCAATGCCGCTCTGCTCGGCGGCACTGCGAAACGCATCCAGAATCGGCCACGACAGGCGCTGCTGTTCAACCCGCCACTCACCCTTGGCACCGTGGAATTCAGCCGCACCGGCAAAGTGGTTTTCGCTCTGTTTGAACAGCGGCAGCACATCGTTCCAGGCCCAGCCGGGATTGCCCTCGGCCGCCCAGCCGTCATAGTCGTTGGCCTGGCCGCGCATGTAGATCATGCCGTTGATGGACGAACAACCGCCCAGCACTTTACCGCGCGGATAGCTCAGCGCGCGGCCGTTGAGACCGGGTTGTTCTTCGGTCTTGAAGCACCAGTCGGTGCGCGGGTTACCGATGCAGAACAGGTAACCGACAGGAATGTGAATCCACGCATAGTTGTCGCGCCCACCGGCTTCGAGCAACAGCACGCGCTGCTGCGGATCTGCCGACAGTCGATTGGCCAGCAAACACCCGGCAGGGCCGGCACCGACCACGATGTAGTCGTATTCATCAAGGGAAGTCTGCATTCCCTGACCTCGCTTTTTGTTTTTATTGTCGGACACTCTAGTTGTTAGCTTTCGTTAAAAGAATGTTAGTTTTTGCGCAGCCGCTGTGCGTTTTTAAACAGCCTGCATTGACCATAGCCGACAAGGACACGCCATGTTCGACTGGAACGACCTGCGGTTTTTTCTCGAACTGCAACGCAGCGGCCGCCTGCTCACCGCCGCCCGCCGTCTCAACACTACCCACGCCACTGTTGCCCGCCATATCGAAGCCATCGAAAAAAGCCTCGGCACCGCGCTGTTCGTCCAGCACGCCCAAGGCTACGAAATGACCCCGGCAGGGGAGGCGCTGCTTAAACACGCTGAAGCGATGGAAAACGTTGCGTTGCTGGCGCAGGAGGAAATCACCCAATCCACTGCGCCGTTGGGCAAGATTCGTGTTGGCGTCACCGAAGGGCTAGGCATCAAGTTTCTCGCCAGCCGCATGATCGGCTTGTTCGAGCGCTATCCGGGATTGGAAGTGGAACTGGTCGCGGTGCCGCGCTTTGTCAGCATCCTCAACCGTGAAGCGGAAATCAGTATTCATCTGGAGCGCCCGGCTGCGGACATGCTGGTCACGCGCAAGCTCACGGACTATCGCTTGGCGCTGTACGCCAGCCAGCGCTATCTCGATAAAGCCCCGCCCCTGCACAGCCGCGAGGACCTTGGGCGGCATGCGTGGATCGGTTATGTCGACGATTTGCTGTTCAGCCAGGAATTGATGTTTCTCAACAGTTTCTGTCGCAGCCCTCGGGTTGTGTTTCACAGCACCAGCGTCATCGCGCAGCAGGAGGCGGCGCGGTCGGGATTGGGCATTGCGGTGTTGCCTTGCTACATGGCCGAGTCGGATCCCGATCTGGTGCCGTTGCTGCCGGATGAAAGCATCGAGCGCAGCTACTGGATCAGTACGCGGCGCGAGTTGCACAAGTCGGTGCGGCTGCGGGTGGTCTGGGATTATGTGGTGGGGTTATGTGAGGCGGAGCAGGGGTTGCTGCTGGGCAGATCGCAGGTTGGCTCCTCTTTTGCTTGAAAGCGCCAAGGCCTTTTAACAATGGAGAGCAGCAATGAGGGAATGGCTTACCGTTCGCGACATCAATGCGGACACCTTGAAGGCCATCAGTGACGGCGTCTTGCGGCATGGCCGAGCCTTGTCTGAGGCTCGCGGCGGGCACGCTGAAGCCATCGCCTGTGCGCTGATGGAGGAGGGAACACTGATCGGCGGCGCTACCGGCAGAACCGAATTCCGGCGCCTGTTTGTCAATTACCTGTGGATCGACGCGCAATGGCGCGGAACCGGGCTGGGTACTCAGGCGTTGCACAAGCTTGAGGCGTTAGCGGTTGAAAGGGCGTGCGTGGATGCGTTGATCGAAACGCTGGATGACGACGTCGCCCGTTGGTACACCCGCTGCGGCTACCGATTGATCGCGCACGTGCCTGAATACTGCGGCCCGTGGAGTCGTCATACGCTGTTGAAAACCCTTGGTGCAACCCCAGGAAATGCCGCCGATGATCAGTAGCGATCTGGGCAGTACACCCAAAACCGGCAGGCTTCATCACGTTGAAATCAATGTCTCATCGCTGGAAGTCTCGCTGCGCTTTTGGCAGCCGTTGCTCTTGATGCTGGGTTATACGCAGCATCAAAACTGGCCCGCCGGGCGCAGCTTTATGCTCAACGGCACCTACCTGGTGTTCGTTCAGGCAAGCGATCTGCAACAGGGCTTTAACCGCCGGGGCGTGGGCTTGAATCATCTGGCGTTCCAGGCGGGTTCACAGGCGCAAGTGGATGAAATGGCGGATTGGCTGCGAACGTCCGGTTTTCGTCTTCTCTACGAGAGCGCCTATCCGCACGCCGGCGGCCCGGAGCACTACGCCCTCTACTGTGAGGATCCGGACAAGATCAAAGTAGAGATCGTCGCGCCGGTGGACACGCACCTGTAGTCCCGTTTGCAGGGCTGGCAGGAATGACGTTGCGTGCGGCATTGAAGACTGTGCCTTCTACAGCGCTTTGGCAAAAAGGAAATTCTTGGGGTTGATTAATATATGGATATCCGTATATTCGAATTTCCATATGTGCAGAGCCCATTCCATGATCACTCCCACCGAAGTCTTCAAGAGCCTCGCTGACGAAACCCGTGTCCGCGCCATGCTGCTCATTTCCGATCAAGGTGAACTCTGCGTCTGCGAGCTGATGTGTGCGCTCGACGACAGCCAACCGAAAATCAGCCGCCACCTCGCGCAACTGCGCAGCAATGGCTTGCTGCTCGATCGCCGTCAGGGCCAGTGGGTCTATTACCGGCTCAATCCGCAGCTGCCGACGTGGGTGCGCGAGATTCTGCAAGTGACGTCCAAAGCCAACGCCGATTGGCTCAAGGACAACGCCGCCCGCCTGCAGAACATGGACGGGCGTCCGGTGCGCGAAGCCGCCTGCTGCTGAATCCGGATTTAGAGAGTTCTGACATGTTGCTGGCTTTCGCTGTTTTCGTCTTCACCCTCGTACTCGTCATCTGGCAACCCAAAGGATTAGGCGTCGGTTGGAGCGCCACGTTCGGTGCCCTGATCGCCCTGGCTGTCGGTGCCGTTTCGCTGCAGGACATTCCCACAGTGTGGGCCATCGTCTGGAACGCCACCGCCACGTTTATCGCGGTGATCATCATCAGCCTGCTGCTGGATGAAGCCGGCTTCTTTGAATGGGCGGCACTCCACGTTGCACGATGGGCAAAGGGCAGTGGTTATCGATTGTTCGCGTTCTGCGTGTTGCTCGGCGCGGCGGTGGCGGCGGTGTTCGCCAACGACGGTGCGGCGCTGATCCTCACACCCATTGTCATGTCGATGTTGCTGGCGCTGCGCTTTTCACCGGCGGCGACGTTGGCATTCGTCATGGCCGCCGGGTTTATTGCCGACACGGCCAGCCTGCCGCTGGTGGTATCAAATCTGGTCAACATCGTCTCCGCCGACTACTTCGGCTTGGGCTTTGCCGAATACGCATCGGTGATGGTGCCGGTGAGTCTGGTCAGTGTCGCGGCGACGTTGCTGGTGCTGTTTGTGTACTTCCGGCGCGATGTGCCACAGCGCTACCCGGTTGAGGCGCTTCAGGAACCCAAAGCAGCGATTCGCGACCACGCCACCTTTGTGGTCGGCGGCTGGACACTGCTGATATTGCTGGTCGGACTGTTCGCTCTGGAACCGCTGGGGATTCCTGTCAGTGCCGTTGCGGCAGTGTGTGCGGCGATCCTTTTTGCGGTCGCTGCCAAGGGCCACAAGATCGCTACCCGACGGGTTTTGCGCGATGCACCGTGGCAGATCGTGGTGTTCTCGCTGGGCATGTATCTGGTGGTGTATGGCCTGAAGAATGCCGGGTTGACTGACCTGCTGGCCGTCGTCCTCGACCGCTTGGCCGAGCAAGGTTTATGGAGTGCCACCCTCGGCACTGGCCTGCTGTCCGCGCTGTTGTCATCGGTGATGAACAACATGCCCAGCGTGCTGATCGGTGCGCTGTCGATCCAGGCCAGCGACGCCCAAGGGCTCGTTCGCGAAGCGATGATCTACGCCAACATCATTGGCTGCGACCTTGGCCCGAAAATCACCCCCATCGGTAGCCTCGCCACGTTGCTCTGGCTGCATGTGCTGGAACGCAAAGGTCTGCGCATCACCTGGGGCTACTACTTCAAGGTCGGCATTCTGCTGACCCTTCCTGTTCTTTTGATCACTCTTTCGGCGCTAGCACTGCGCCTGAGCCTTTGATGTCCGCCAAAAGCGGTAGGAGCAATCCATGCGAGTTCTGTTCATGTGCACGGCCAACAGCTGCCGCAGCATCCTCTCTGAAGCCATGTTCAATCATCTGGCGCCAGCGGGATTCGAAGCGGTGAGTGCCGGCAGTTTTCCCAAAGGTCAGGTCTTGCCGCGCAGCCTGTCGACGCTGCAACAGGCCGGCATCGCCATCGATGGTTTGCACAGCAAGGGCAACGACGCTTTTGAAAGCAACCCGCCAGATATCGTCATCACCGTGTGCGACAAAGCCGCTGGCGAAACTTGCCCGGTGTATTTCGGCCCGGCGCTGAAATCCCACTGGGGGCTGGAAGATCCCTCCGAAGTGAAGGGCGACGAAGCCACTGTCGACGCGGCTTTTCACGCCACCCTTATGCGCATCGGCCAACGCTGTCAGGCCTTCCTCGATCTGCCTTTCCACTCGCTCAGCCGCGATCAACTCAAGGCTGAGCTCGACCGCATCGGCACGCTTTAAGGAGGATTTATGTCCGAACTGCCCAACCTCGATCTCAATCTGTTCGATAACGCCAAACCGTCGCAAGCGGACGCGCACAAACCGCGCATCCTGCTGCTCTACGGCTCGACCCGCGAACGCTCGTTCAGCCGTTTGCTGGTAGAAGAGGCCGCGCGCCTGCTCGAACACTTTGGCGCCGAAACGCGGATCTTCAACCCATCCGGTCTGCCACTGCCCGACGACGCTCCGGTCGACCATCCCAAGGTGCAGGAACTGCGCGAGCTGGTGCTTTGGTCGGAAGGTCAGGTCTGGTGTTCGCCAGAACGGCACGGCGCGATGTCCGCCGTGTTCAAGGCGCAGATCGACTGGATCCCGCTGGAACTCGGCGCCGTGCGCCCGACTCAGGGCAAAACCCTGGCGGTGATGCAGGTCTGCGGCGGTTCGCAGTCGTTCAACGTGGTCAACCAATTGCGCGTGTTGGGCCGCTGGATGCGCATGTTCACCATCCCCAACCAATCCTCGGTGCCGAAGGCCTACATGGAATTCGACGACGCCGGGCGGATGAAGGCGTCGCCGTTCTACGATCGTGTGGTCGATGTGATGGAAGAACTGGTGAAGTTCACCGTGCTGCTGCGTGATCAACAGGCGCATCTGGTCGACCGTTACTCCGAGCGCAAGGAAAGTGCCGAGCAATTGATGGCGCGGGTCAATCAGCGCTCGATCTGAGGCCGTCCCTCGGCGAGGGACGGCTGCGTTCAGTCGACCAGTACTTGCGGTGACACCACCCAGACGCTGCAGGGCATTTTGTACAGCAACTGTTCCACCGTGCTACCGATCAACCGACCGAGGCCGCGATGACCGATCCGGCCCATGACGATCACGTCGATGTCATAGGCATCGGCGTAGCTGCACAGCACGTTGGCCGGATTGCCCATGATCATGTGCTGGCGTTCCGGCGCGATGCCGTTGCGCTCGGCCAGTTCGCGGAACGCATCACCTTGCGCATCGAACAGGGTTTTCGCCTTGCCCGGGGTAAAAAACGTCGAGGCGTTGCCAAAACCGAACTCGTCGGCGCTGATCGATGACAGGTCGTAGGCGTAGATCACATCCAGTTCGGCATCGCAGAGGCTGGCCAGTTTCGCGGCCTCGCGCAGGATGCGGTCGTTGAAGTCAGCGTATTGCTCGTCGCGATGAAACGGATCAATCGCCGCGACGATCCGCCGAGGCCGGGCATGCTGAACATGGCTGACAAAGTGCAGCGGCACCCGGCATTCACGCAGCAAATGAACATCGAGCGGGGTGAACATCAATCGCGACATGAACGAGGCGTGCTGCAGATCCTTGATCAGCAGGGCCATCGGCTGCTCCTTGAGATGAATCTGAATCTCGCGCAACGGATTGTCGACCCACACCACTTCCGTGGTCACGGTCACGCCGAGGTGGCGCATCGGCCTGGCCTGATCCTCCAGCCATTGGTGGTGGCGCTCGACATAACCCAGGCGCATCTGTTCCAGGGCCTGCTCGTTGACCAATCCGGCGGTCGCCAGCCCTTCGAGGTAATCGAATGCCACGATATGCAGCGCCGCACCCGATGCCTTGGCCAGGGCAGCGGCCCGATCGAACGCAGGGCTGTGTTTCATCAGCGGTGAAGCTACCAGCATGAAACGTGCTTGCTCGGACATGACGAATCTCCTGTGGGTAGCGGCATTGGCCGGCCAGACGCAACGGCGTCAGTTCATGTTGCTCCGTGCCGCCGGGCGTGGCTTGATCTTTGTCAATGACGCAGCTGAGCAACGCCCGCGCCCGACGGGCGGTAACGGCGGGCGCAATCCTGCATTGATTGATCGTTATCAACCTTGTGTCGGTCAGTTCGGCGCAGCCTTGGAAAGGTGCTGAACTCACTGCAAACACCTGCACAGGAATCTTGATCATGACCATGATGAAAGCGGCGATATTCGTCGAAAAGAATCGCATCGTGCTGGATGACAAACCGATCCCCGAGGTTGGCCCGCTGGACGCGCTGGTGCGCATCACCACCACGACAATCTGCGGCACCGACGTACATATCCTGCGTGGCGAGTATCCGGTGGCCAAAGGTTTGACCGTCGGTCACGAACCGGTGGGCGTGATCGAGAAACTTGGCTCACAGGTGCGCGGATTTTTCGAGGGCCAACGGGTGATTGCCGGCGCGATTACCCCCAGCGGCCAAAGCTACGCCTGTCTGTGCGGCTGCGGCTCCCAGGACGGGCCGGACACTCGCCACGGCTTTCGCGCCACCGGCGGCTGGAAATTCGGCAACATCATCGATGGCTGCCAGGCGGAGTACGTCTTGGTGCCCGATGCTTTGGCCAACCTGTGTCCGATCCCCGACGGGCTCAGCGACGAACAGGTGCTGATGTGCCCGGACATCATGTCCACCGGGTTCTCCGGCGCCGAACGTGGTGAAGTCAGTATCGGCGACAGCGTTGCGGTATTCGCGCTGGGGCCGATCGGTCTGTGCGCGGTGGCCGGGGCGCGGCTCAAGGGCGCGAGCGTGATCATTGGCGTCGACGCGGTGGCCGAGCGCATGAGCGTCGCGCGGCAGTTGGGCGCGACCCATGTGGTCAACTTCAAGGATGGCGACGTGGTCGAGCAAATCATGGCGTTGACCGATGGGCGCGGCGTGGATGTGTCCATCGAAGCCTTGGGCACCCAAGGCACGTTCGAGTCTGCCTTGCGGGTGTTACGCCCGGGCGGACGCTTGTCGAGCCTCGGGGTTTACGCGTCGGACCTGCGCATTCCCTACGCTGCCTTCGCGGCGGGGCTGGGCGATTACAGCATCGTCAGCACCCTGTGCCCCGGCGGCAAGGAACGCATGCGCCGGCTGATGGCGGTGGTGCAAAGCGGTGGCGTCGATCTGTCGCCGCTAGTGACCCACCACTTCAAACTGGACGATATCGAAGCGGCCTATGAACTGTTCGCGCATCAGCGCGATGGGGTGATGAAGGTGGCGATCACGCCTTGATCGGCAATGCGCTCCGCACCTTTGGCGGGTACGGGGCGCAGGAATGTCGCTACAGACTCAGGCGATGAATGACCTGGTGGGCATCGTCAGGATCGCTGTGGGTTTCAAAGCCCAGTGATCGGGCGAGGTCGCGCATGTCCGTATTGCTGGCCGAATCCACCGAATACATATGCTTGAAACCGTTGTGCCGGGCGGTCTTGATCAGGTGTTCCATCAGCAGCGTGGCCAGGCCCAGATGCATCCATTCATCGGCGACCGTCACAGCGCATTCGCAGTCCTGTTCGCCCGTGGCGGCGTAGCGGCTGATGCCGATCTCGATCAATTCGCCATTTTCGTGAGCCAGTGCGATGAAGGCCGCGCGTTGTTTGTAATCGACGTCCATCAACTGATCGAGCAACGCGGTGCCCGGTTCACTGATCTGCGCGAGAAAACGCAGGTGTCGGGACTCGGGCGACAAGCGCTTGATAAACGCGTACTCGCGTTCGCGATCCGTGGCGGCCAGGGCACGGATCAAGACGTGGCGGCCATCCTTGAGCGACTCGATCCAGTATTCACCTTGGTGCGCGGCATAGGCCGGCGCCGCGCGGTCATTGTGGTCTTTGACAGTGAGCATGAGATGAGCCTCCATCGGGGCTGAACGAGCAACGCGCAGGAGAGTGCGCTGAGTCTGTTCTACACCGATGTCAGCCCCGGAAGCTGATCTGGATCAGATTCCGACGCGCGGCCACTGTTTTTTAGCGGGCGATGGTGCTTCTGTTTCCGCAACAGGCTCAGCCCTGAGGTGGTTCGCGGGTGCTGCGTTGCGATGCGGGGCGCGGTTGCCCGTCGGGAATCGACAAGGTCGCGCGCAGGCCGCCCTCAGCGCGGTTGACCAAAGTGATCCGTCCGCCCAACTGCGTGGCGATGGTGTTGACGATGGTCAGTCCCAGCCCCGCGCCGTGGGCATTGCCGCGACTGTAGAAGCGTTCGAACAAGCGCGCCCGGTCGGTTTCATCGATGCCCGGCCCCTGATCTTCAACGCTCAAGTGATAGAAACCCTCAGCCTGGCTGAGCAGCACGGTGATCACGCCGTGTTCCGGGGAGAAGTTCGCAGCATTGGTGATCAGGTTGTTCAGGGCAATGTCGATCGTGCCGGGGCTGGCCATGATGTTGAACGGCTGGGCGCTGTCTTCAAAGGCCAGTTCCAGGTGTTTGCTCAGCAACCATGGCGTCAATTGCACCAGGCTGTTGCGCACGGTTTCGCTGAGGTCGATGGGTTGCAGCGGCGGCGGATTGGGTTTCGGCTCCAGACGCGCCATGGTCAGCAACTGGTTGACCAGGCGACTGGTGCGGTCGACCCCGGCGATCAGAAACGCCAGCGATTCGCGGCGTTCCTGTTCGGTGCCGGCCTCCTGCAGGTTCTGCGCATGCACCCGCAGCACCGCCAGCGGCGTACGCATTTCGTGGGCGGCGTCGGCGATAAAGCGCCGCTCGCGGCCGAGCACTTCCTGGATCTGCGCGAGCATACGGTTGAGCGCCGCCTGCATCGGTTCCAGCTCACTGGGCAGCGGCGCCAATTGCAACGGTTCCAGCGAACCGCTGTGGCGGGCGCGCAAGGTTTCGGCCATGTTCGCCAAAGGTTTGAGGCCCCAGCCAATCGCCAGCCAGACCATCGCTGCCAGCAGCAGGCTGCCGACCACGTTCGGCCACAGCGTGTGACGGACGATGCGGTCGACCAGATCGGCGCGCACATCGTCGCGCTCACCGACCCAGATGCGCAGGCCGTTCTGTTTGTCTTCAAGGAGAAAGGCGCGCCAGTGCCGATTGTTCAGATCCACCACATCGCTGAAACCCGGCTGAGTCGGCGGCGCCTTGAAGGACGGTGCGCTGGCGGTGTGCACCAACACATCACCGGCAGGATTCCACACCTGAAAGGCGATTTTGCGTTCGTAAGGATGACCCTCGCCGCGCGGCACCGCTTCGCCCAGCGCCGAGTTGAACGCCTGGTAAAGCTCTGCGTGCTGTTTGCTGGCCAGGGGCATGCGCATCACCCCTTGCAACAAGCGCGCGTTCTGCGCCAATTGTGCGTCGTAGACTTCGGCGATTTCGTGGTTGCTGTCGTGCAGGTTGAAGGTGCTGAGCACCGCGAGGCCGGCCAGCAACAGGCCGATGATCAAGGTCAGCGTGCGGCGGCGGATCGAGGTCATCGACGCTCCTCCACCAGATAACCGACACCACGGATGGTGCGGATCAGGTCGGTGGAAAACTTCTTGCGCAAGTGATGAATGTGCACTTCGAGGGTGTTGCTTTCGGCTTCTTCATTCCAGCCGTAGAGCAGTTGCATCAGTTGATCGCGGGTCATCACCCGGCCCGGTGGCGACAGCAGCTCGTGCAGCAACTGATATTCCTTGGGCGTCAGGGCCACAGGCTGGCCCTGATAGCTGACTTGCTGGGTGCCGGGGTTAAGGCTGATGCCGGCATGCTCGATCAACGCCTGGGCGCGCCCGGCACTGCGCCGCAACAGGGCGCGCAAGCGTGCCTTGAGCTCGTCCAGGTCGAACGGTTTGATCAGGTAGTCGTCGGCCCCGGCGTCGAGCCCGGCGATGCGATCTTCGGTAGCGTCGCGCGCGGTAAGAATCAGCACCGGCAGATTCGAACCGCTGTCGCGCAGGCGGCGCAGCACTTGCAGGCCGTCCATGCGCGGCAGACCGAGATCCAACACGGCGACATCGAAGGTTTCACTGAGCAGCGCATGCAACGCGCTGCTGCCGTCCTTGAGCCAGTCGACGGTGTAACCCTCGCGGCCCAGCGCCTGATGAATGCCTTCACCCAGCGCCACGTCATCCTCAACCAGTAATAAACGCACGCGGACTCCTGTCAGTCGAGTTTCTTGTTCACGTCCACCAGCAGGGCGGCGATCTCTTTGCGACGCCCGGCATCGGCACTTTCCCGGCCCGGACGCGGCGCCGCTTGTTGGGCTTTGAGCAGGGCTGCTTTGGCTTCAGCGTAGCGCTTCTGACGGTAGAGGTGATCGCCCCAGAAGTACAGGCTGTCGATGCCGTTGGGGTTGAGTTGCAAGGCTTGCTTGAGCAGTTGCTCGGCCTTGTCGCTGTCGCCGAAACCGATGGGCCAGCCGGGCACGCGGTCATACAGCGCGGCGAGGCTGGTGTAAGCCGAGCCTTGCAGGGCTTTGGGGTCGAGGGTCAGGGATTTTTCCAGATCGGCCTTGGCGTCCTTGGTTTTGCCCAAGGCACCGAGACCGCCCTCGGCACCGGCCCAACTGCTGGTGACGATGCCTTTCCAGATCCACGCTTCGGCCAGCGCCGGGCGCTGGGTGGTGAACGCGTTGGCCTCGCTGGCCAATTGTTCGAACGCGGCGGCGCGCTGTTTTTCCGCCACTTCATATTGGATGTGCGCCCAGCTCTGCTGGATGCCCTCGAGACGTTGCTGGTCGGCCGGTTCCAGCGCCCAGACGCTTTGACTCAGGGCGGCGAGCAACAGGCATGCGGATAGTTTTTTCATGGCTTTGGCAACTCGTGGTCAGGTTTTTCACTGAGGCGGCGGATCAGCGGCAATTGCTTGCGCAGGCCTCGATCCACCAGATGCGGGAGCAGATTGTTCAGGCGGACGAAGAAGCGTTCCGGCCAGCCCAGGTAGAGGTCGCGACGATCACCGGCAATCGCATGGATCACCGCCGAAGCCACGGTTTGCGGATCGTCGACGTTGGCCTTGAGTGCGTCGTTCAACGCTTGTGCGGCGGCGCTGTTCATCGAGGTGCGCGTGGCGCGGGGCGCGACGTACAGCACGCTGACCCGGGTGTCAGCGAGCTCCCGGCGCAGTGCCTCGGAAAATCCGCGCAAAGCAAACTTGGTCGCGCAATAACTGGCGTAACCCGGATAGCCGATCGAGCCGTAGGTCGAGCCGACGTTGACCACCATGGCGCTGTCAGCCTGCTTGAGCAGCGGCAACAGCAGTTTGGTCAGGCACATCGGCGCACTGATATTCACCGCCAGCATCGCGTTGATATCGCTGTCATCGAGCTGTTCGAGCATGGCGAAGTGATTGACCCCGGCGGCATTGATCAACAGGTTGATGCCGCCGATGGCTTCGGCGGCGACCAGCACTTTGCGCCGATCGCTGAGGAAGGTCAGGTCAGCCGCGACCCAGCACAACGAGTCGGGGTAGCGCTTGAGCAACGGCAGCAGAGCCTCCTGATGCCGTGCCACGGCCAGCACGCGGGCGCCGGCAGCACACAAGGTTTCGGCGATGGCCAGGCCGATGCCGCCACTGGCACCGGTCAACACCACCCGCGCATCACGCAGCTGCATGTTGAGCCTCCGCGTCACGCGGCAAGCCACGGAACATGTCGGTGTACAGGCGATAGACGACCTTCGAGGCATGGATCACGGCGGCTTGATCGGCAGGATCTTCCAGCTGATTCATCAGGCGCCGATAGGTTTGCATGTGCTCGATGTCGAGCGAACCGTGGGAACTCAGGTAACTGAACGCCGTTTCCGGCAACGCCAGACGTTCGCGAATGCTGCCCGCCGCGTGGGTGGCCAGGGCGATGCTGGTGCCTTCGAGCACGTTGACCATGCCGAACAGACCGACTGGATTACCCCGGGCGATCAGGTCGTAAAGGAAGCTGACCATCAACTCGATCGACAACGACGGCTGACCGTCGCGCACTGCATCACGATCACCGCCACACGCGGCGATGTCGTTGAGCACCCACTGTTCGTGGCCGTATTCATCCTCGATGTACTCGCACACCGCTTTGCGCAGCCATTCCAGGCGCGACGGCAGCCGCGTACCGCAAGCCATCATCAGCGGCACGGTGTGGCGCACGTGGTAATACGCCTGAGCCAGAAACGCCCGATAACTGTCGAGACTGACCTTGCCTTGCAGGGCATCGACGATGATCGGCAGGTTGAACAGTTCGTGGCGTTCCTGTTGCGTGGCTTCTTGCAGGGTGTCAAAAAAACTCATGATGCGGACTCCTCGGAAACAGCGGATTCGGTCAATTGGGCGTGGTACTGCGCGACGATGGCGTCGCGGCGCGGGCGGCCATTGGCGGTGAGCAAACCATTGGCGGCGCTGAAGGGTTGCGGCAAGCGCATCCACTGATGCACCTGGGCGTAATCGGGCAAAGCGTCGTTGGCTTCGGCGACGGCAGCGGCCAGTTCGGCGTCGGTGCAGTCCGGGCGATGCGGCCAGAGCAGGGCGTGATTGCGCGGCAAGGCCTCGCCGTAAACGAACGCCTGGGCAATGTGGCGACGCTGGGTCAGCTCGGACTCGACCCATTCCGGGTTGACGTTGCGCCCGAAACTGGTGACGAACTGGTGCTTCTTGCGGCCCTTGAGATAGAGAAAACCTTCCGGGTCGAACTCGCCCAGATCGCCGCTCGGCCACCATTCCTCGGCGTACGGCGCGTCGCCCAGATAACCGAGCAATGTGGAACCCTTGATCAGCACCTCGCCGTCCTCGGCCAGGCGCACTTCAACATGTGGCAGCGGTCGGCCGACGCTGCCGGGGCGGCGTGCGCCGGGGCGATTGAGGCACACCACCGAGGCGCATTCGGACAAGCCGTAACCTTCATAAACCGGCAGCCCGACCCGTTGCGCGCGATGCAGCAGATCCTCCGAGACCCGCGCACCGCCGACAGCGGCAAAGCACAGGGTTTGCGGGTCGAAGGCTTTCTGTTCGGCGGCGCTGACCAGCAACAGCAGCAACTGCGGCACCAGGATCAGACTCTCCGGCGCACGGCTGGCCAGATAACCGAGCAAGCGCGGAATCTCGACGCCGCTGGCACCCTGAATGCCGAGGGTTTTCTGGCTCGGCAAACTCAACATGGCGCCGGCATACAGCGCGGCGTAACAGCCGAGGTTCTCCAACAGGATCGCCAACGGCAACAGCGCCAAGTGATGCTGCGGGCCGGTGGCTTCGCTGGCCTGATCCAGTTCCCGAGCAACGCGCAGCAGGCTTTCGGCGCTCAGGCACACACCTTTCGGCGTGCCGGTGGTGCCGGACGTGAAAGTGAGTTTCGCGGTGCCGGCCGGCATGCGACTGGGGCCACTGAACGAGCGGCGCCAGAACTCGCCACGTTGTTCATAACCAGCCGCGAGCAGTTCGGCGCCCAGTTCTGGCTCGGCGATCACCCGTTCGGCTTGGCTTTGTTGCAGACAATGAGCACGTTGCGCCGCACTGAAAAACGGCGGCAGCGTCACACAGGTCAGGCCTTCAAACAGCACGGCCAGGTCCCAGAGCATCGCGTCGACGCCGTTGTCCAACGCCAGCGCAATCACCCGCGCCTGCTCGTCGCGCAAACGCTCCTGGCGATACAACACCTCGGCATACAGCGTGGCGTAATCGAGTTTCAGCGTGTCGCCCCACAGGGCAGTGGCGTTGTCATTGCGCCGGGCATGGTCGCGCAGGGCTTCCTGGAAGCGTTGCAGTTCAAGCGACATGACAGGCTCCTTCAATCGAGCCGGGCAAACCCAGGCGAGTAAACAGGCCGATATCGCGCAAATGGACGAACCCGGCGCGGATGTTGCCGACGTGCACCCAAGGTTTACTTTCGTAATAACTGCCCCAGTGTTGACGCTCGTCACCCAATCGATCCGGGTCAGCGGCGCACAATGTCACTGGCTTCAAACCCAGGCGATGGAAGCTGTTGACCAGGCCGATGTTGCCGGTGAACGTCACCCATTCCAGGCCGCCCATGGCCAGCAGGTAGGTGATGGCGATGATGCTCAGGCGCGCGCTGCCGGTGTCGCTGGCGGCGAGGTTGCCGACTTCGACGATGGCGCTGCGCTCGACCGCACGATCTGCCGCCGCGCTGATCAACGGCTCGATCGGCTCATCCAGATAGCGCTCGAGAAACAGTGGCTGCCGATGCGCGCGACGCACCCCGGCCACGGCGCACAACTCGCCATCGCCGTTGTGCATGCCGAACAGCTCGGGCATGAAATGGCGAATGTCGGCGCCGTGGGCCTTGCGAAAGCGTTGCTGGATAAAGCTTTCAAACGTCGCTCGCAGAGTGTCGTCGGGCAGCGCGCCGGTCAGTGTCATCTGCGGCGTTTCGGCTTGACCGAAGCGCAGGGGCAGGGGGATGTTCCAGTCAAATTCGGGCATGGGCAGAACGCCTCCCTCAATAGGTTTGAGGCGAGTATCGGAGGCATTTCTTAACGAAGTCTGAAGGTGAAAAAAGGTTAACCTGAGGGTCTGTCTTCAGACTCTCTTAAGACTGGGCGGGCAGGGTAACGCCGTCGGTTCGCCCAACAACCGGAGCGAGGCGGTCGAACGAATCGGCCGTCACTCATGACAATCACGAGGCGCAGCTTATGACCCGCGACACCGCCGTAACCCGTTATGGAAAACTCTCAATCACCCTGCACTGGCTGATGCTGGCGCTGTTTGTCGGCGTCTACGCCTGCGTCGAAATCAAGGGCTACCTGCCCAAGGGCAGCGAAGCACGCGGCTTGCTGATGGGCTTCCACGGCCTGTTCGGCGCGAGCATCTTCGCCCTCGTCTGGATCCGCCTGCTCGGCCGCCTCAGCCCACGCCCGCCGATCACGCCCAAACCACCCGCGTGGCAGACCGGCATCGCACACCTGACACACCTGGCGCTGTACGTGCTGATGATCGCCACGCCGATCCTCGCCTGGCTGATGCTCGCCGCCGCCGACAAACCGTTCCCGTACTTCGGCTTCCACGTCCCGGCACCCGTGGCCATCGATCCGGACTTCGGCAAACAACTGAAGTACTGGCATGAACTGATTGGCAGCACCGGTTACTGGCTGATCGGGCTGCATGCGCTGGCGGGGTTGTTCCACCATTATTGGGTGCGGGATAACACTCTCGTGCGGATGCTGCCGGGCCGCACCGAATAACGCAGATATCACTGTAGGAGTGAGCCTGCTCGCGATTGCGGTAGTCCAGTCAATGTAAGTGTTGACTGAAAAAACGCCATCGCGAGCAGGCTCACTCCCACAGGTTTTTGTGGTGTCTGGCAGAGCGGGGCAGTTGCCGGAACCGCACTTCGCGTCCACTCTATGACCTGCCGACAAGGAGCGTCCGCCGACCCTCCGTCGTGACCACAGGGAGCTTGCAGCATGAGCGAAGACAACAAGGTAAAAGGCCCGGCGTCGTACTTCCCCTCCATCGAGAAAAAATACGGCCAGCCCATCGATCACTGGCTAAACCTGCTCGCCGGCATCAGCGACAAGAAACACATGGAACTGGTGGCATGGCTCAAGGAAGAACACGGCATGGGCCACGGCCATGCCAACGCCTTGGTGGCGCATCATCTGGCGGGTAAAAAGTGAGGGCAGGGCAGCGATGAACTTCACCCACCGGCCAGTGACCGCCGACGACGTCAACACCCTCTGCAGCTTTCCCCAAGGCGAACAAGAGCTGTTCTTCATGTTCCCGAAAGCCAACTTCCCGCTGACGGAAGAACAGATGCACAGCGCAATCAGCCAGCGCTTCGACTCCACGGCTTTTCTGGCCAACGGCGAGTTCGTTGGCTTCGCCAATTTCTACCGCGCTGAGCACGATGGTATCTGCTGCATCGGCAACGTCATCGTCGCGCCATACGCTCGTGGCCAGGGTGTGGCGCGGTACATCGTCGAGACCATGACCTCAGTGGGTTTCGAAAAATACCAGGCCAAGGAAGTGCAACTGTCCTGCTTCAACGAAAACACCGCAGGCCTGCTGCTCTACCCAAAACTCGGCTTCGTGCCGTACTCCATCGAAGAGCGCCCGGCACCGGGTGGTGGACGATCCGCCCTCATCAACATGACACGCCACCGCCCCTAACCATCCCCCAATCCCTGTGGGAGCCGGGCTTGCCCGCGATGACGCCAGCCCGCCCGCCGCGAACCCCGAGCCCAACACAAAACCTGTGGGAGTGAGCCTGCTCGCGAAGACGCCAGCCCAATCACCCCAAATCCCAAGCCAGACTCAATCCCCTGTAGGAGTGAGCCTGCTCGCGAAGACGCCAGCCCAATCACCCCAAATCCCAAGCCAGACTCAATCCCCTGTAGGAGTGAGCCTGCTCGCGATAACGCCAGCCCAGCCACCGCAAGTCTCACGCCAACCACAACCCCCCTGTGGGAGCGAGCCTGCTCGCGAAGACGCCCACCCAGTCACCCCATCAACCACTGACCGAAATAAACAGTAAAACCACCACTGTTTAAACCAAGCCTCAAGTAACCACCTAAACCCTACAACGCCTTGCGCCGTTACCTACGACTAAGCCAGAATCCGCCGGCTTGTGCGTCTAGGTCGCGGGTTCTATCGTCTGTCGGTCACTGAAAAACAGTGATCGGGTTTGGTAGCCCTGAGTTTTCGTAGATTGCATAAGCATCATGATTCGCAGTGTCTGTTCGACACGGCTTTATGGTGGTCATGCACAGGGCGTCTTCGGGCGCGCCGGTTTTCTACGTCCCGGTCTACCAACCTGCGCATGGCCGCCACCCTCGTTTGGTAGCGAGAGTGATGGCTCCTTTTTTTGACGTAGGAGCTTCATCAATGATCAAACCAACACCCAACCCACCAGAAACCGACCCCACATCCCCCTACGAATCCCCCGACTCCAAGCGATTCCACGAAGCCGCCGAACGCGCCCTCGACCACTACCTCAAACCCGCCAGCCAAATCATGGCCAGCACCCAACAGCCCGAACGCATGTACCTCGCCAACCCGAAGTACAACAGCGAATCCCTGCTCGCCAACGCCAGCGAAACCCTCGGCTCCGCCAGCGAAATGCTCCTCAACTTCGCCGCCATGCTCGACACCCCGCACCGCAAAACCGCACTGGGCATCGCCCAGGTTGTGATGCTCGGCGAAATCGCCGTCAACCAAGCGCTGGATAACGTCGAAATAGCCAGCTAACCCCCACCCCGACGAGGGGAAACCCTCGTCGAACCCCGCTGTCACAACCCGGCTGGCACACGGCCACGGCTTGCGCCCCAAAGTCGCGGCTGTCACCCTTCGGGCCGTTCTCAAGGATCAGAACCAGGAATCACGGATGAGTGGCTACGTACCCAACCCCCCGAAAAAATACCGCTACGAAGAAGCCAAACCCGTCGATATTCACGCCCAGCGTTGGGCGGAGTATGAGAAACATGGGAAAGAACCTGCGCGCGAACCTGAGAAAATCGGGATCGCGTTGAGGATTGGGGTTTTCTTTGATGGCACTGGGAATAATGCGAATAACACGGCGGCGGGATTGCTGTGTGGGGCGCAGCATCCGATTGCGCCGGAAGATATTCCTGCTAGTTGTCAGCCCTATATGAAGGATCCGGACAGCAGCTACGCCAATAGCACCACCAATGTTCAGAAACTGAGCGAACTGTACTTCGCACCTCAAAGGGCCGAAGGGGATAGTTCGCAGAAGCAAGCGTTCCGGATGATTTACATCGAGGGAATAGGAACTGAGTCAGGCAAAAAGGACAGTACGTTAGGTGGTGGTACTGGCCGAGGCGAAACAGGCGTGGCGGGCCGTGTTCAGTTGTCGTTTGCAGAGATCAAAACGCGTATCAAGGACGTGTTGGACAACAATCCCAATAGTGAAATTACGTCCCTGACCTTTGATGCATTCGGCTTCAGCCGCGGTGCTGCTGCAGCAAGACACTTTGCCAACGAGGTCGTACGTGGAAAGCAGGGGCCACTCGGGGAAGTGTTGCGCAGCAACGCCTACGCCCTCAGCCGGACCTTCATCGAAGAGTACAAAAGCAGCATCAACATGGGTTTTATTGGCCTTTTTGATACGGTGCCATCCATTGCTGGCTGGTCGAATCTGGGGGATATCAAAAGTCCCATCGCAACAGGAATCAAACTTTACCTCGACCGTCGCTTCTTCACAGATGTCGTGCAGCTATCCGCACGTGACGAATATCGGGCCAACTTCGCTCTGAGCCGCGTTAAAGCGGATCACTTGGAAATAACTCTGCCCGGGGTTCATTCCGACATCGGCGGTGGCTACCGCGATGAGGTCGAAGAGTGCGTGCTCGTCAGTCCGATGCAAACGCTTGAAGTGTCGCAATTTACCGATGTCTCCACTACGTCGATCTACCGTGATGCCGTGACGGTGAAGGCGCAGTGGCTTGCCAAAGGATGGCCAGAAGAGATGTTGGAGATCGTCACGCCTGACGCCCTTCCTCTGCCAATTGATCGGCAGGATCGGCTCAGCCCACGTATGAAGCGCGTGTATGCCGCAGTGCAACTCAAGCGTCCTGTGAGTGGCTTGCTCTCCAGGGTATATCTACGAGTGATGCACCGATTGGCAAAAGAGAAGGGCGTTCGGTTTCAAGACATTCCCGATACGCCTGAGTTGGCAGTGCCCGCAGAGCTTCAATCGCTGTGTGATCGATTTCTGGCGGGTAGTTACGACACCTCAATGCAAGAAGACCAACTGCTGAAGCTGAAGTACATTCACATGTCTGCAAATTGGAACCATCCTCTCGGGCGCAGAGATGGCACTGGCGTCCGCGCCGTTTACATCAATGCCCCGACGCCGGACTCGATACGTGTACAACACCCCCATGTAGCTGACTGGAAACTTTGGTGATGAAAGTACTTTTTACCCTTCTATGCGCGCTGTTCATTACTGGGTGCCAGTCTGCGGATCCACTTTCAGCAAAAAATGACCCGAAATCCGAGTGGTGGGAGTTGGCGTTTACCGAGCCGGACTACATGAAGGTCTGGGTAGAGAACAGTTCTGTTCAAGACATCAACGGCAGGATTTTCTACAAAACCGGCGGCGGCACTGCTGCGGGGGGAGAACCTGAAGATGGCACGGAGTCCGCCCGAGGTTGGACAGGTGGGGTAGGCGGCAGCGGAAGGAGAGTGGTGGGAGCAGATTTACCTGTTCGCATCTGGGTCCGTTGGCAATCGATTGTCGAACAGAAAACGTGGCAGGCATGGGTAGAAATCCCAGAGGAAGCCAGGCAGTTGATGGTGGCGTCCGTCAATCAACGTTGCCCGCAGACCCCTGATCAGGAAGCGAGATTTATGGCGTCGGTTTATCTAGGGTTGGCCCCCGGTGGTGTTGTGCAGGTTTGGGTAAGAGACTCTTGCCACCACCCGGTCAAAGTCGCTCGAGCGCAGGCAGAAATTGAGCCGCTAGGGCCGAGCCAAGGTAAGAACGAAGGGCGTTACGCTTATCCGGTGAGTGAAAAGGCAAAGCGGTATATCGATAAATATGGCATTCCATACGGAAGTTGGTAGTCGTGACACTTAACTGAATGGATCTTTTGTAATGAACGCAAGGATTGCGCTGCTGGGCGCTTTATTGATATCTGGCTGCCAAATCGGAGGCCCCGAAACCGGCGAAAATGACCCTAAATATCCATGGTGGGAGTTAGTGTTCGTTGAGCCGAATTACATGAAGGTCTGGGTAGAAGACAGCTCCGTTCAAGACATCAATAACAGAATTTTCTTTCGCGCTGGCAAGAGCACTGCTGCTAGCGGTGAGCCCGATATCCGCACAGAGTCTGCTCGTGGTTGGGGGAAAGTATCGGGTACCGGGAGACCTGTGACGGGCGCTGATCTTCCAAAACAGATCTTTGTCCGCTGGCAATCCATAACAGAGCAAAAAACTTACAAAGGTTTCATCGAGATTCCGGAAGAGGGCAGGCAACTGATGGTGAGGTCAACACACCAGCGTTGCCCGGAAACGCCGGAGAAAACCGCGCGGTTTATGGCGTCAGTCTACGTAGGGCTCGCTCCGGGCGGCGTACTCCAAGCATGGGTCAGAGATTCATGTCGAAATCCGGTTGAGATTTCTCGCGGTCAAGGAGAGATAGAGCCTCTGGGGCCGGAACAAGGGAAGCACGGTGGTCGTTATGCCTATCCGGTAAGTGAGAAGGCTAAACGATACGTCGAAAAGTACGGCATTCCGTATGGAAGTTGGTAGGAAAGAGGTAGGAGTCAATTCTCTTGCCTGCTTTCAGTGGTGTTGTCTGGAGTGAATCACCTTTGACCGCCACCGCGTCAATGCTGAGCTCAACGAAGGTCCGCTTTCGGCCAGAAGCTGCCGTTCACCACAAGAAGCTTCCGGTCAAACGCAACGGTCGACACAGTAGTGGCAATATGGTATTTCTCGGGGTGAAAAATTTTCACTGGCGTTTATTGTTGGGTGAGGTTCTGCATGTTGACGAGGCTTATCAGCGCAAGAGTAATTTGATCATGCCCTTGTTTGAGTACAAGGTTCAGTGAGGTTTAAATATTTCCTAGTCCGTTTAAATTCTATGAGATAGGCTGCGCTTGTTATCTCAGATAAACCAGAAAACCATGCGCGGGTGCGCACTCAGCGACCCCATGACGGCTTCAGCAAGGAGGCAAAATGAACTATACGGACTTAAAGTTAGAGTTCGAGAGCAAGAACATCCCTATCGATACACCATCATTCTACGACCATGAGAATTTTTTGGCTGCGGAAAGGGCGGATAGCAACTATCTCAACAACTACGCCTTGTTTGTCGCAGCAAAACCATATACTGAAGAATATTTGCATGAAGCAAAATTGAAAATAGTAAAAATCATTGAAACGCTACATACTCACCTAGTCAACAACGGGAGACAAGGTGCCTGTATCGACATCTCTTCAATTCTTATGCGATGCATGGAACTGGAAGGTATTTGGTGTGTATGCTTGAAGGGAAGCGTAACGCTAAATTTTCCGACGCATAGCGGCGAAGGCGACGTTCACTTCTACTCTATTACGAAAGACCAAAACTGCACTACAGGCCATTACTGGGTGTATGCCCCGCCATTTAATATTATTGATATTACTATAAAAGAACAGCAATATGGCGACTCAAAAAAACGCTTCATACCCTCTTTTGTCCTCGTTGAGGATGCTGAAACTGCAAATCCGGAGGTTGAAGATATTTTCAGCCCCGAGGCTACCCGCGAAATCTCTCGTACTTACGGAATCCCCAAGGAAAAACAAATAAAACAATACTGCAAGTCATTGAAGATGATAGAGCATTATTTTCCAGTTCGGAAAATTAATACAGAGCCTGGCGTCGTAATTAAATATATTCCATTAGCCGCTCACGCTTCAGTAGAGAAACTTAACGACTTTGGAAACTTTGACTTTAATGGTCTTACGCCTTACGAGTTTTACCAAAAATTTATTAAGGTATAGCCACAGCCTCATGTGTTCGAATGAGTTTTCCTATAAAATAGCCGCGCTCATACGACACAGTAGCCAGCATACAATCAGAGGCGGCAGATACCTGCCCACCTCTAACACTCAGGAATCTTGAGTGGTTTTGCGAGTCAACATCTTAAATATTACCTCTTAAAGATTTAAGCAGAAAAATGAAACGTGTAGAAATTATCGAATACCAGTTTAATTGGGGGGAGGCGTTTGTCTTGGAGGCTCAGTCAATAAGAAACAGACTACAGGATCTCTCTTTTTTTATCGATCATGTCGGGTCAACATCGATCCAAGGGCTATCTGCAAAACCAATTGTTGATATTTTGATATCTGTTGAAGAATGGGGTTCCGCTTGCTATATAGTTGAGGCACTGCAGAGCTTAGGCTATGATACGCGGGAAAATCTTCCAGATGTACCACGTTACTTCCTTGTAAAATATTCCTCGCTCAACAGCATAGGTTATCATGTGCACATCTGTAAGCCACATAGTGAGTGGGCACAAGATATGATAAATTTCAGGGACGAATTATATTCGAACGCAAAACTCTCAAAGGACTATGCAAATCTCAAGGCAGACCTAGCACGAACTTACCGTAACGATGTGGACGCTTACGCGTTAGGAAAAAAAGAATTTATAGAGCAGGCACTAAAGAGTCGCTCACCTAGATTCAGTGTGAATCGGCTTCTCGCACATCAAGAAGCAGAACTAAACAGAGCCGACAAATGTGGAAAGCACATGCTGCTTCTACAGTTCATTGTGGCGATAATCGCGGCCTTATCGGTATATGTAACATTAGGCTGGGGGCTCTTATTTATAGCTCTATTAGGCTTGGTGCTACTAACTAAATGGTTGTCATTAAATCAATCTCAACAAACGCATCGAGCAGCAGGGGATCAAGCGCGGCGAGCTTTATTGTTTATGAGTGGCCTCAACAAATATCCCTCTATAGAAGAGCAGCAGAGAATTCTAAAAAAATTTATCCTCCCCCTTCCTGATTCTGTTTTGAGTCTAGAGGAAAATCGCTTTGCCAGTCGAAAGTTTCCTGGCTACCCTCGTTTAGCTGAGCTTATTGAAGAGTCGGCATTTTGGACTGGCGGCTTTCACCATGCGAGCGCCGCATGGATGGGGAAATTTCTTTCTTGCTGTGTGCTACTTTGTTTTATTGGGAGTATTGCTGCAATAATTCTTGCTCCGCAAGATGACTTGATATCATTTAATAGGGCGCTCATAGCAGTGCTTGTATTCTTCATGTCGTCAGATATGCTTGGGTTGTATTTTTCTTACAAAAGATCAGCCGCTTCTTTCGATGAGATTTTTCACCGGGTAGAGATCGCCTCCTTGAGGGGGTATCTAGATGAAGATGTCTCACTTCTTGTTTCTGACTACAACGCCATTATCGAAAACTCTCCCCCTCCGGTACCCTTTCTTCCTAAATCCAAGTCGGAAGACCTAGGTCAAAGATGGGCTATTTACAAAGCAATGAAACGTATTGACTCTGCGTGCAATACAGAAAGTCGCCGTTCTTATTAAGAGATAAAAATCTGATATCGTATTGCAAATAAACTCTCTGACTGTATGGGGTTAGTCCATAAGCCAATAAGAGCAGCATTTTGGCCCGCTGCCCGAACGAGCCCATCCGTGACCAGCGTTGTACTGTGGCCTGGTCAGATGGCGCTAAAACGAATGGAGCGGCTGGCTTGGCCATGTGCACTACTGCTCAGTGACGTCGAAGTCTGGTCAGTCGACATGCTTTTCAATAAAATAATTACACGCTCAGGACGCTATGGGCGAGTCACCAGTAGCGTCATTCCAGGCTCAATGCCTACCTCTTTCAAACTTCTCATATCGGGGCAAGGAGTTCCTTTTTCAGTTCCTGTAATCATTCTTGAGTTTTTGATTGTCTCATGATTTGTGCCGAATTTTAAAACCCAAGAGTGACCATATTCAAAGGGTTTTACATGATCATTAATTAGAAAATATATTTCATCCGTTAGATTGTTGAGAGATGGAAATGCAACGAATGGCAGCTCATAAATGCAGCTATCATTTCCTGTCAGTGGGCGGGCATCTATTGTGATAAACGAGCTTTTCTTTATTGAGCTCTTAATTGCATCAGCAATTCTTGCTCTCTCCCCTGGGTCTTTTTCATTTTCTTTAAGTGCCGAGCCTAAGGCTGATTCAATATCGTGATCGATAGTCTCTTCTAAGTGCGATACTTCAGGGCGTGGGGATTTTGAACTTCTTATCCCCTCTAGGAAAGAAGCATCGCTGTTGTAGTCTGAAGGAGCATAAAGAGCTTTGTGGTTCCAGTTTAAGGTTGCGAAAAACAATATAACCAAGGCGAATGGGAATGACATCAAAAACCAAATATATTGACTTTGATTTTCTGGAGTTATGAATGGCAAAATTCCAGTCCCACTTATCTCAGCAATACCTGCAAATATTGCGATTACCGACAATGGGTTTTTGACGACTCCTGTCATGTTCATTTTTCTTCCTAGGTTATCTACGGTTAAGGCCTGATTACAGCATCAATCCTATTTTATTAAGACATTTCTACTAGGTCGGCACTTGTCGCTGAAACTTTAGCCTGCTATGGCGTCGTTGCATGGGGTGGATCATTCCTGATTTTCCAGGGGGCTGAGAGGCAGCTTTTGGCCGAAAGCAGTCGCTAACAAACGACGTTTCCGGCCACAAGCTGACGTTACAGTTCCAGTATCGTACCAGAACAGCGCAGATGGTAATCAGTACCGAAACCCAAGCAGGCTGCCACTCGGATCGGTATCGGTTAAACGCAGTCTCACTACCGCTGCATAGTCAAACTCCGCGGAAAAATCGCTTACAGGCAGCATGTCGGTATTGAGTGTGCAGATATATTGAAATCCATACTTCTTCGACATCTCGGCCGCTAGTTCCAACGCATGTGCTCTTTGTCGGGGATCGACGCCATCAAAGATCGTGCTGTCGTGGATGAGGAAATCGATACCGAGGCCCCGATGACGTGCGAAGCAAATGAGCATGAGGTCATAACAGAAGATCTTCATCTTGCTTATGCCCTCACTCGGGCTGCCAGCGATCTCCACGTCAAATTTGTAGCCAGTGTCGTCGATGTCAATGACCAGTCGTCCCGGGCTTTTGTAAAGGTGCTCAGAGAAGTCTGAAAACAAACTCAGCGCCTGGGACCACAATGGGCGGCGCTCATCATAGTCGAGGGTCGCTGCTCTCTTTAGCTCAACCGTTTCAACCTTTATCGTGTCAGCCTTGGTCGTCATTTGCCGTAGCTGTGTGATGCGGTTCGTAAGACCATCAACTTTCAACTTTGTAGCTGCGCGCAGCTCTTGGAGATGTGTAAGTTCCTCTAGCGCCCCATGACCCGCAAGTGCGTTCAGATAGGCTGCGCGCCGTTCTGTGAGGACGGCAATCTCGTCGCTTCTTTTCTCCAAAGCAGCCTCAAGTACGACGATCTCATTTGCTATGAATTCGCGCCGATTCACAACGATCTGTTCGTTGAAAGCCCGAGCATCTGCCAATGTCTTGAGGACCACACCCGGCAGTACCACCTTCGCTTCACTATATAAAGCTTCTAGGCGGTTATCCGAGGGTGTCTCCTCGGCCAACAGGGTTTTTCTGTATCGCTCTAATCTGCGCTTGTCGGTGATGTTGGCATTCACTCGCGAGTGGATCTCAGCGGTTAGTGCGTTGGCCTGAGTTTCAATCTCCCGATATTGCGGGAGGACTTCGAAAGTGTTAAGAGCCGACTGCTCACGATCAAGCTGTGCCAAAAGCTGAAGTCGTTCTGCTTCAAGCTCGCCGAGAGACGCTAATTCGCCATCGACAGCGCCGGTCTTGATTGCTTGCTTTAGTGCGTCCAGCGCGTTCTTTTGATCTTTTAGCTGTTGCCAAAGCGCCGCCTTCTCCCAGTCCAAACCGAGGAGGAAAGCGTTATGGAGTTGGATGTCCCAGACTTTTTGATTATCGAAATACTTAAAGGGGTTGTTGTAAGCCGCGGGTTGATTGCGGCAGAAGTAGGATAGAAGTGACCTGGCCGATGGCCTATAGCCGCGCTCTGCCAAACCTTCGGCACCTCCGAACATCGCCCATGCGAGTACGGTCTTCCACGACTTTGCATCAAAGCCGGTTACGCCTTCCTTATTTTCTGTTGGCTGGACTGGCCAACGTTCTGTTGGACCTTCAATCGAGAAGAAAGAGGGAGTGTCCGTTGCGCGGGTGACTGACACCTCGTGTCCACTGATACATAGGTCGAGACTGAATGCCCAACCCTTTAGTGCTTCTATGCGAAGTCCATGATTTGGCTTGGTGTTGCTTGCTAGGCAGAAATCGATGATGGCAATCAGCGCAGATTTTCCGAGTGCGTTTGTCGTGTCCTTATCGCCCGAGCCCTTCGATCGATCGGCGAGCACGAGATTGACTCCCGGAGTAAAACTGACGCTTCTGAAGCTCCGGTGGTTAGCGCGTACACCTTTGATCATGTATTGACCTTCACTATCATCCCATCCTTCAGATCGATGGCACCGATCATGTATAAGAGGTTTGCTGCCAAGACAAACCGCTCAAACGTCCCCACATTGGGCTTATGCTTAAGACGGGCCCATAGCCCAGACACTGTCATTGGCGCCACGAGCTGGGTTAGAAGCGTCGCTCCCACGCCGATTAGTGCCTCATTTTGAGCAATATGTTTAGTGGGCAGGATCATTTTTCAAACACGTCGCAAATCTCAAAAAGATAAATCAGGACCGCCACTCCAGCCGTTCGATCAGCGGTTTTTCGAAGCCCTCGCTGCGCAAACGAACACATCAGCTCGAACAGTTCATCTCCCTTATGCCCCTTGGCTCGGAGCGCGTAATATTCGGCTAAAAAACCAGCCTTGAGCCGCTCAGGAAAGTCGGAGTCTAGCTGCGTCTCAGTCTCGACATAGGCCGCGACTGTGGCACGTGACATCAGTCCGGCAGCAATGATGTGCCGAGAACCATTAGACAGGTCATTCTTTTTGATCTTTTCGTCTGGCGGAATAAGATCAAACGAACCGTTTGCTGCGGGCACCTGCAATGTCACCCAAGAAATTGCCCGCTCGAGCTCAGGAAATTCAACGTCCACAAATGCCTTTTCCATAGCTTCACGAACTTGCACTTCATGGGATGTCTTAAGAGTCTGAAGTGTAGCTGTAGACCAGTCTGCCTCAACTTTGTCGATGATGGTGTGGTGATCGGTGCACAAGAAAATCAGATTATGAACGCTGTCTCGCTCCTCGTCGGTCATTGAGGCGTCATAGCGAGCAGCGTTCGGTTTTTCCCCGCGGATGTGTGCCGCCTCGGCGACATAAGTGTCGTCACCGAGTTTCGCCTGATAAGAGAGGTTTTTTCCGCATTTTGGATAGGCGCAGATGCCGCCACTTCGAAAGGCCAAAAGTACCTTGGTTGGATAGGTGGCCGCCATGACTAGCTCAACTCCCGATTAGGCCTGACCTCGATGTTGAAAAAATCAGCTTCATCGTCTGGGAAGAACTCACACTCGATTACTTCTCCGACCACCTCAACAACAGTGGTGAAGGTATTAGGATGCAGCCAAATCGATTTACCCTCAGCATAGAAGGGAAATGGCTTGGTGATGTTGCAGATATCCATATCGAGTATGCAGGGCATATGAGATCAACTTAATCCTTTTATCACTAGGGAAAGCCACTCAAAAAGTCTAGCGTTGGGAGACGTTTAATCGTAAGCAGTGTCACGATGCCACGAAAGTGACACTATAACAAATTGCTATATCGCTTAAGTGCACGTGCGACGTTTGCTGAGTCTTTCAGCTTTAAGTGATCATAGTCGGAGAAAAAGTGATGTCTGTTTTTTTCGGCCTAACGTTGACACCAGCGACTGACCGCTATTGGCCGAAAGCTGCCCCATCCGTAATTCCCTATCAGTCCGAGTACTGCCAGATCAGCGTTATCCATTAGCGGTATCAATCAGCGACGATGTTGAATGCGGCACTCCCCAAAACCTCTCCATTAACCATCACCCGCACCCCATGCCGCCCTATAAAATGCTTCCGAGTCGTAAAATCCTTAATCACCTGCCGCCTCCCCACAACCACACTCCCAAACCCCGCCAACCCCACCGTCTTCAACTTAAAAACCTTCCCCGAAACCCCACCATTCGCCTTCACATAGTCAATCGCATAATCAATCACCAACCGCTGTTCATGCACCACCGTCGACTTCACCACAAACGACAAAGTAATCGCTTCCCCCAACCTAACCACCGCCGGCTCAACCCGCACATCCAACAACTCAACCTCAGCCTTCGCCCCTGCACCAATCACCGTCAGCGCCCGCAATTCACCCTGCTTAATCAAACTCCGCAACGCATGCTTCGCAATCCAGCTCGTATGCTTGTTCTCCAACGACCAACCCTCAATGGTGTCCAACACCCACTCCGGATGCACCTTCGTCACATCATTCAAATGATTCGCCACGGACTTGCGCACGTACAAACTCTCATCCGCCTTCAACCGATCCAGTATTCCGGCGGCTAACCGCGGATCCGCCTGCACCGCGTCCAGCCGAAACGACCAAGGCAGGCGAGGGCGGCTACCTTCACTGGCTAACCGTCGAACGTGGTGGTTTTCGTCTCGGGTCCAGTCGTGCATCAATTCCAGTGAGCGCTCGAGGTCGCTGCGCAGAAAATGGCGGATGGCGAATTCGGAGGAGCCGAAGGTGGTGAAGTACTTCAGGGCGTCCATGGAGGTGTCGAACGCATGCCCGCCGTAGCTCGCGACGTAGTGCGGCAAACACATGCTGACGAATCCGCTGTTCAACCTAGGCGCGAGTTCACGCAATACATCGAGGGAATCTTGGTAATCCAGCGGCAACACGGCGTGCAGGCTTTCGCTGACACGCGCCATGCGTTGCATCACTGATAAATCAGCGAGTCCGTCCTGGGCGTGTTTGAGAAACGCCTTGGCCTTGAACGCCGGGTACACGGCGCTCATTTCGCTGGCGATGTGCTGCAGGCGTTCGGCGTTGAAGATTTCCTTTAACGCCGGGGCGGCGGTGTCGGTGGTGCTCATGGTCAGGTCATCGGGGTGCTGACGAACGCTTCGAGGGTTTCAGCGTAGGCGGTGTATTGGGCGATGTGGGGGTAGCGGCGGGTGTCGATCTGGTCGGGGACGACGAGGTCGGTGAAGCTCCAGGCGACGGCGAGGCTGATGCCGGCCTGGGTGAGGGTGCCGTCGGTGGGCAGGCCGGTTTTTTCCAGTTCTTGCTCGAGGGCGGTGAAGGCGGCGGCGAGTTGGCCTTCGACGCGTTCGACCCACGGCTGGTATTGAATGTCGGCCGGGCGCAGGTTGCGTTCGTAATAGAGCTGCACGGCTTTTTCGCAGGCGGCGAGGCTGAGGCCGATCAGGCGCAGGGCTTGGGCGCGTTGTTTCAGGTCGGTCGGCAGCAGGCTTTTGCCGGAGCTGGCTTCGAGGTAGTCGAGGATGAGGGTCGAGTCCATCAGGACGACGCCGTCGTCGAGGATCAGCGTGGGGGCTTTGACCACCGGGTTGATCTGCTGGAATTGCTCGAAGTGGCGGAACACCGAGACCGACTCGTGTTCGAGGTCGATCCCCAAGCGTTTGGCGGAGATCGCCACACGGCGTACGTAAGGGGAGTCCAGCATGCCGATCAGTTTCATGACGCGTTCCTTCAAGTCAAA
Source organism: Pseudomonas sp. 3B-A001-10F (assembly GCF_056313565.1). Lineage (NCBI taxonomy): Bacteria > Pseudomonadati > Pseudomonadota > Gammaproteobacteria > Pseudomonadales > Pseudomonadaceae > Pseudomonas > Pseudomonas sp. 3B-A001-10F. The sequence continues at coordinate 24,617 of NZ_JBQYFW010000024.1, read as the reverse complement.
CCGGTGGGAAGGCATAACCTAGCCGACGTTGAGGCAATTGTCAGTCGTCAAAGCCGGGTTGTTCGTGAATCTCATCAACATTCAGTTCCAGCCGATACGCCACCGCCACAAACAACGCCTGACACAAACACAGCGTCGCACTCAGCGAACGAAAGGCGAGGGCGCTGCCTTCGTTGACCAGCAACACACTGTTGGCGAGTTTCGCGAGCGGCGAGAGGTGGCTGTCGGTGAGGATCAGGGTGTTGGCCTGTTGCTGGCGGGCGAAGCGCAGGCAGTGTTGGGTTTCTTTGGCGTAGGGCACGAAGCTGATGGCGATGACCAGATCGTTGGCGCGCACGCTGCGCATTTGCTCGCGATAGCTGCCGCCTAGCCCGGACACCAGATGAATTTTTTTCTGAGTGTGTTGCAAGTTGTAAACGAGGTAGTCGGCGACGGCGAAGGAGCGGCGCACGCCGACGACATAAATGTTGTCGGCGTTGACGATCAGGTCGACGGCTTTTTCGAACGCGGCGTCGTCGAGTTCGCGGCCCAGGCGTTCGATGCCGGAGCGCGTGGCGTCGATGCATTCGCGGGCGAGGTCGCCGGCGCTGGCTGGCTGCGACTGGTTGGCGATCATGCTGCGGATGCGTTGCTGGTAGTTTTGCACCGGCGAGGCTTTGTGCGTGTAGGCGCTGCGGAACAGCGCCTGCATTTCGCTGAAGCCGCTGAAACCGAAGCGTTGCGAGAAGCGCACGATGGCGGACGGGTGGACTTCGCACTCGCGGGCGATGTCGCTGATGCGGTCGACCATGATCCGGTCGCTCTGTTGGCTGATGTAGCTGGCGATGCGTTTGAGCTGGCGCGGCAGGGCGTCGTATTCGTCGGTGATCAGTTGCAGCAGGCGCTCGGCATTGATCGGGGGGCTGGCGAGTGAAACCTCGTCGATGGCCGGCAGATCGGGGCGGGGCATAGGTCATCCTTCAGGCTGATTGATCACACGGTGCGCCTGATATTAGGGGGGCTTTTGCAGTTCTGCTTTGCTGAAACGATGCAGTGCGTGGTAAAAAATTGCGTCTGAGCGCTGTGTGGTTAGCCGTTTGTCTTCTATATACAGCCGCTCGACTGAATTTCTTGCTATAAACGCACTCCGATGGCCGTGTGAACCCTGTGTCAGAGCAGTTTCCGGGCGTTGTCGGACAAATTCCCTGTATTTACAGTTGCTGAGGCCTCGATCGGGCCTTAGACTGCCGCCCCTCGTAAATTGAGTGCCGGGTGGCATTTGCAATAAACGATGCCTTTTCGCCGACCGCACGCGGTTCGCCGAAACGCTCCCTAATTCGCCTTAATGCACGTTTTTTTATAGAGATATCAATGACAAAGGACAAGTTGCTGGCCATGCCGGCAGATGACTACATGAATGCAGAGCAGCACGCTTTCTTCACTGAGCTGCTGCAGAACATGAAAGTCGAAACCCACGAGCGCATTGAGCAAAACCGTATCGCCATCGAAAGCCTGGACACCCCGGCTGACCCGGCAGACGCGGCTTCGGTTGAAGAAGAGCGCACTTGGCTGGTGAACGCGATCGATCGCGACCAGCGCATGCTGCCGCAACTGGAACAAGCCCTTGAGCGCATCAAGGAAGACAGCTTTGGCTGGTGCGACGACAGCGGCGAGGCCATTGGCCTGAAGCGCCTGCTGATCAGCCCGACCACCAAGTACTGCATCGAAGCTCAAGAGCGTCACGAGCAGATCGACAAGCACCAGCGTCAGGCCTGATTCTGTGGGGTGACCCTTTCAACAGGGCACCTTGAAAAGATCGCAGCCTTCGGCAGCTCCTACATGGGCGTTGCTGAAGGCTGCGATCTTTGTTTTTGCTCGTCTGCAATAAGCCCGCGCCGTTCCATTGACCTGCCACAGACCCCACGACTAACGGACCATGGATAATGGCGTTGTAGTGGCGTTTAATGCAGTCACAATAACGAAAACAAGCGTGGGGTGTTGATATGACGAGAGACGGATCTCTGGTTGGGGCTTTGCCTGCACCAGTGCTTTTGCCGAAAAACCGCTGGATCGCGCCGACCCTGCAAAGCATCGCCCTGATGCTGTTGCTGGCCGGCATGACGCTGGGTGGATGGTCGCTGTACATTGGCATGCCGCTAGCGGTGCTGATTGTCTGGCTACCGCGCTTGCGTTCCCGCGCCATCCCCGATGCCCAGCCTACCGACACGGGCAGCGCCATGTCCGAACTGACCCGCGACCTTTCCTACACCACCAGCCATAACGCCTTGTCGGCGGCCGGCGTGGCGTTTTCGGTCAAGGAACTGGCGAGCAAACTCGCATCGCAACTCGATGCGGCGGCGCAGATCGTCAGCAACGCCGAGGTGATGATCGCAACTGAACACGCCACTTCACAACTCAGCCGTGCCGCGCTTGAGGCGGCCAGTCAGGCGCATCACAGTAGCGCGGCGGGGCGCACGGAACTGGTGGATTCGATCGCGCGCATGCATCAACTCAGTCAGCGCGCCAATGCCAGTCGTGAATTGATCGAAGCCTTGAGCCTGCGCAGTGACGATATTCAGCGCGTGACCCTGGTGATTCAGTCGATTGCCAGTCAAACCAACCTGCTCGCATTGAACGCGGCGATCGAGGCAGCGCGAGCCGGTGAGCATGGGCGCGGTTTTGCCGTGGTCGCGGATGAAGTGCGTGGATTGGCGGCGCGCACGGCGTCGGCCACCGGTGAAGTGGGTGAGATGGTCGCCGACATTCAGCAACGCACGGCGCAGGTGGTGGAGCAGATTCGCGAGTTGTCGAGTGATCTGCAGATCGGTGTCGAGCAGGTCGAACACACCGGCCAGCATCTGCAGAACATCGCGCGACTGGCCGCCGGAGTGGAAACTCAGGTCGGTGAAATCGCCCAGGGCGCGGAAACCAATCGCGAGCAACTCGACAGCCTGTTCAAGGCCATTGAGCAGATGCGCAGCGATCTGGCGATCAGCGATCAACAGACTCGCCGCCTCGCTGAAGCGGCGGTGCAAATGGAAGGGCAGGCGGAAACCATCAGCGAGCGGCTGGCCGCAGTCGGTCTGGATGACTATCACCAGCGCATCTACGATCTGGCTCGCGAAGGGGCGAGCCAGATTGCCGCGCGCTTCGAGGCGGATGTCGAGCAGGGCCGGGTCAGCCTTGAAGACCTGTTCGACCGCCAGTATCAGCCGATCCCGAATACACAACCGGCGAAGTTTCAGACCCGTTTCGACCGTTATACCGATCAGGTGCTGCCGGCGATTCAGGAGCCATTGTTGCCGCGTCACGAGGGGTTGGTGTTCGCCATTGCCTGCACGCAGCAAGGTTATGTGCCGACGCACAATCAGCAGTTCAGTCAGCCGTTAACTGGCGATGCGCAGGTCGATGCGGTGAACAATCGCACCAAACGCAAGTTCGCGGATCGCACCGGTATTCGCTGCGGCAGCCATCAGCAACCGGTGCTGTTGCAGACTTACACCCGCGACACCGGTGAACTGATGCATGACCTGTCGGTGCCGATCATGATCAAGGGGCGGCACTGGGGTGGATTGCGCTTGGGCTATAAGCCGGAGAAACCGCGCTGAGGGATTGTTACTTGCGGTGCAATGAATCTGTGCACGGAGCTTGCTGTTTCCGCTCGAAAGAAACCATTAATCTGCCCGCTTAGTTAGGTTGCTAATGATTTCGGGGGCTGCATGCAGTGCAGAGTTGATGTTGCCGTGATGATCGGCAGTGGCGTGCCGGCCGGTTTGCGCGCAATGGGGCAGAGCGTGTGCTGGGTGGTTTTGCTCAATGGCGAGCGTCGCGGCACCGCGTTTGCCAGTCGTAACGAGGCCGAGGAGTGCAGGGCTGCATGGCTCGCGCAATTGCAAGCCGAGTGTGGTGACAGCCTGCACTGAGTTCGGTTACTTGCCGTCGTGAAGGCGTACGTTCAGCTCGTCGAAGACGATTGCCCTGTCATCGTCTTTGCCGATCCACTCTTGCAGCGTTTGCCTTTGAGAGTCCGACCAGAAAGGGGCATCGACTAGTTTGGTGTCAGCGTCGAGAGGATGCGCGTCGATGAAATCGTCGATCTCCGGTCCTTCTGAAGGAAGACCTAACTGATCGAACAGAGTTTTCAAGTTATAACCTTCCAGATCCATCGTGTTCTCCTTTTTGATTTGCGCCGGGATGGCACAATCGGTCGCTCTCTTTATCTGAGGCAGCCATTCGCCAGGAGTTCGATCTTCGACTCAAGTGAGCGGGCGAGGGCGCAGGCTTCGTTGTGATCTTCACGGAAACCTCTTACGCGCCCGGTCGATGTTTCCTTTATATGGAAGAAAGCGTTGCCGGCGGGTACCACTTGGAAACGCGGGTAATCGTCGTTGATCGTGGTGGCACTGAGTATCAGCGACGATTCGATCCGGGCGTCAACGGTCATGGCAAAGTGAGTCCGAGTGCACATATGAAGTCCTTTTCATCAGTTGGCCGGTATTTACCGGCCGTTTCGGGTAGTCGGAATGAGCATCGCTGCTCTAGAATCGCCAGTACCTGTTGACGACAGGGCTTATCTAAAGCAATTTTTCGCCAGCGATATGTCGGAGAAGTGCTTTTTTTCGTGAGAATTTTCCCTAAAGTTCGTAGTCAGACTGCTCTTGCCGACGCTGAGGATTTTTCCTTCAGGTTTTGGCGACATCGGGATGAGTTTCCCGAGTGACAATCCAGTAGTCTTACCAACCTCGCGTTGAATGAGCACTCTGCTCGATTCGGGCTTTATTGATTTGTTTGCAGTGACATCGGCCTGGCCGTTTTTTTGCCGTGCGCGTTTTCCGTGTGCGGTTTTTTCAGATGTGGGGATGTTTCTTTGGCAGTCAGTAATCTCGATATGCATGCTTTGTTCGTGTTGGGTGATTTGCGTGCAAAGCTGGTCAAGCTGTTCCAGTCGCGTTTTGTTTACATCACCGAGCAGAACGCCGAAGGCATTTACGTGGCCGAGATCGACACCGAAAGTGCCTTGGTGGTCGATGACAAACCGGGGCTCAAGCTCAAGGTCGGCGATCATTTCAGTGCATCGGTCTTGCCCAGCCGCGAAGGCGGCAAGATGGATCTGCGTTTTCGCGAAATCAAACTCACGGTCTATGGACTGGGCGATTACGCTTTCGTCGATACCGTTGACGGGCACGCCATCCTGTTCAAGGAAGGCCATAGCGTGGTGACCGTGTTCGCCGCCCATGAGCAATTGCAGGAAGGCCTGACCAAGACCCTGAAAGCCGTTACGGCCAAAGCCGCCAAGTGGCGCAAGGGCGAACTGGTGACGTTCAAGGCCAGCGAGTGAGCCGCGCGGATTTCCATGCGCAGAACCTCGACACTGCACGCGAGGAAGCCCAGCGATTGTTCGCCGCCAAGGCGGAACTGCAAGGTGCCTGGCTGAATTGGGTGGCTGCGCAGATCTATCAGTTGCGCCCCGCGGAATACGCCAGCATGGTCAGACGCGAGCTGCAAAGCCTGCAGGAAAAGTCTGATTCATAACCTCGTCCGCAGCATGGCCCGGAAAAAGCAGGAACCTCGGCTACAGTCAGTTGACTGAGTATTCAGAGGCTTGCGGTCTTCTGTCAGGCCATCCTGCCATTGCTGTGAACAGCACGAGGTGCAATGCATGAACGGATTTCGACGGTTATTGGCTGCCAGCGTGGCCACGTTTGGTTTGCTGGCATCAGCGCCATCGGTGCTGGCCGCGCAGGCGCCGATCCATTTTGCCGACCTGAACTGGGAAAGCGGCAGCCTGATTACCGATGTTCTGCGGGTCATCGTCGAGAAGGGCTACGGCTTGCCGACCGACACGTTGCCCGGCACCACCATCACGCTGGAAACCGCACTGGCCAACAATGACATTCAGGTCATTGGCGAGGAGTGGGCCGGGCGCAGTCCGGTGTGGGTCAAGGCTGAGGCCGAAGGCAAAGTTGTCAGCCTGGGCGATACCGTCAAAGGCGCTACCGAGGGCTGGTGGGTGCCGGAGTACGTGATCAAGGGCGACCCGGCCAAAGGCATCAAGCCGCTGGCGCCGGATCTGCGCAGCGTCAGTGATCTGAAAAAGTACAAGGACGTGTTCAAGGACCCGGAAACCCCGAGCAAGGGGCGGTTCCTCAATAGCCCGATCGGCTGGACGTCGGAAGTAGTCAACAAGCAGAAGCTGACGGCTTATGGTCTGCAGGACGATTACACCAATTTCCGCAGTGGCTCCGGTGCGGCACTGGACGCTGAGATCAGTTCTTCGATTCGTCGCGGTAAGCCGGTGCTGTTTTACTACTGGTCGCCAACACCGCTACTGGGCAAGTTCAAACTGGTGCAACTGCAAGAGCCGCCATTTGATGCCGAAGCCTGGAAGACGCTAACCGATGCGGATAATCCCAATCCGAAACCGACCCGGTCGCTGGCTTCGAAGCTGTCGATTGGTGTGTCTACGCCGTTTCAGAAGCAATATCCGCAAATTGCCGAATTCTTCAGCAAAGTGGACTTTCCGATCGAGCCGTTGAACAAGGCGTTGGCCGAGATGAGCGAGAAGCACACGGCGCCGCGTGATGCGGCGGTGGCGTTCATGAAGGCCCACCCGGATGTGTGGCAGGCGTGGTTGCCGAAGGATGTGGCGGAGAAGGTTTCGGCTGATCTTAAATAGAGGCTGTAGCGGCCGGCCTCTTCGCGAGCAAGCTCGCTCCCACAATGGATATGTGTCGTTCACAACACTGTGGGAGCGAGCTTGCTCGCGAAGCTCTTAAAATTTCGTCATCACCGCCAATTCGAAGGTACGCGGTGTTCCGAGGTAATACGCCGGCGAAACATGCGCAAACTCGGCATACACCTCATTGGTCAGGTTACGCACGCGCCCGGTGACGGTGGTATGCGAATCAACCTTGTAGCTGAGAAAGCTGCCGAACAATGTGTACGACGGCACGGTCATGGTATTCGCAGTATCGGCATACACCGACGCCACATATCGTGCATCCACCCCACCTTGCCATTGCGGCGAAAAATCATAAGTCAGCCACAGATTGCCAACCCGATCCGGCACGTTGGTCGGCGTGTTGCCCTCGCGTGATACCACCACGCCGGCGGCATTCTTTTCGGTGAAATCATCGTATTGCGCATCGACCCAAGCGAAGTTGCCTTCAGCCAGCAGCTTGTCGGTGATCCGCAACGAGCTGGCGATTTCTAACCCTTTCGACGTCTGCTGACCGACCGGAATACTGCTGGTCGGGTCCAGTGGATCGGTCACGGCGAAGTCCTTTCGCTCAATGGTGTAGGCCGCAATCGTCGCCGAGCCGCGCCCGTTCAGATAATCAAATTTGCTGCCAATCTCCCATTGCTTGCCGGTGGAAACGTCGAAGTCCTGCGTGCCGTTCGGTTGCTCGGCGGCGGTGCTGTATTGCACGTAGACGTTGGCCGACGGAATGAATTGGTACGTCAGGCCGGCGCGGCCGGTGACTGGTTCCCAACTGCGCTTGAGGTGTTTCGGGTTGGTGGCGGTTACCGTGCGATGGTTGGTCACGTCGAGGTCAATGTCGTCATAGCGCAGACCGGTGAGCAGCGACAGTTTGTCGGTCAGCGCCAAACGGTTTTCCACGAACAATGCTTTGGTGGTGACCTCGTTGGTTTTGTCGCTGATCAGTTTTGGGTTGGTGCCGGGAATGTCGTAGAAGTGCCCCGGACGGTAGTTGTCCGGATCCACCGTGCTCGCACCTTTGACGTTCAGTGGCGAATTGGTGGTCTGGTTGACCTTGTATTCGAAGCCCCCCGACCACGTCGTGTCGAAACCGAACAGCGTGTTGTCATGGCGCAACTCGAACTGGTTGCCGTTCTGCTCACCCTGATGGCGCACCTGATAGGCGGTCGAGCGGTTCACCGCGGTGTTGTCGGCGGTGTACTGGTAAGTCTCGAGGTTGCGGTAATCGCGTTGGCTGTCGAGGTGGTACAGCGTGTTGCGAAGAGTGGTGCTGTCGTTGATCCGGTAGTCGACGATCGAGCGAATCCAGAGCGTTCGCTGCTCGTAACGACCGTCCTCGACGTTGTAGTTGTTGAAGCGGTTATGTTTATCGATCTTCAACTCGCCGGCCTTGGGATTGAGCACGGGCGTGCCCCAGTACGGACTGTCTTCGTGTTCATCCTGATATTCCAGGGCCAACGTGTGCGACAGGTCGGGGGTGAGGTCACTGAGTAGCGAGAACGCCACGCTCCAGGCATCGCGCTCCTGGCGGTCGATGTAGCCGTTGCTGGTGTTGTGACTGACGTCGAGGCGCGCGTAGTGCTGCACGTCGGCGCTCGGGTCGGTGAGGGCGTGGTTGAGGCCGAAAGCGGTTTCGCTGGTGTCGTAGGTGCCGTAGCTGACCCGGCCTTCAACCGCTTGTTCATCACGGGTGGCGAGTTTGCTCACGTAGTTCAGTGATCCCCCCACCGAGCCTGCGCCGTTGATCAGCGACGACGGGCCGCCGACCAGTTCCACCCGATCATAGATCCATGAATCGACGGGTCGCGCGAGTCCGCCGGAGACGTTGATGCCGTTGAACATCTGGGTGATCTGGCTGCTGGTGAAGCCACGATAGGAGACGAAGCCGCCGAACCCCGGCGGTGCGCTGGCGTTGACCCCGGGCAAGGTGTTGGCGGCGTCCTGGAAGTTCTGCGCGCCATGGCGTTCGATGTCGTTGCGATTGGCGATGGCCACCGAGGCCGGCGTGTCGCGCACGCTCAAACCCAGTCGCGAGGCCATGCCGCTGGATTGGTCGAGGCTCAGACCCGGTTCTGCGCCGGACTCGCCATCGATGGTGATCGGCGCCAGATCCACGGTGGATTGCGCCCAGACGTTAACGGACAGGCAGCCGCACAGGCTCGCCAGCAGAGTGAGTTGTTTCATCATTGAATCCTGAATGCTTGTCTAGGAGTCAGCGCACAGGCAAACGCCGCGCGTTGGCGCAGTGGGCTGACAAATCAAAAAGGTAGAGACACTCAGGCGAGCGGTGGGGCGCGAGGGTTGGCCGACGGCCAGGTGAAGCGGGCAGGGAGGTCGGCGCTGACGATGGGCACCAGTGGTGGGCTGTGTTGTTCGGGCAGGATCGCCAGCGTCAGGCTGGAGTTGAACGCCGGGCCCATGCCACCGCCGACCGAGCACAGCGGGCAGCCAAATGCCTTGGACAGGGTCGGCAGTTGTTCTTCAGTGGGGTTGCTGGCGAGCGGCGCTTGAGTGGCCGGGTCGACTGTACAGAACTGGCCGCCGATACCGTTCAGCTGCATGCCGACCATTTGTCCGTGACCGATGCTGCAGGCGAACACGTTGAACAGGACGCAGCAATAAAGCATCCAGGCCAGTAGTGAGCGATCGGAACGGGAGAATTTCATGGGGCGGCACTTTACCGTACCGCTGATCGGTCGTGCACTTGGAAAAAATGCGACTAGGCTGATTTGTTCAAATCCCTTTCCAAGGATTTCAACCATGACCTTTGTATTGGCTCAATGGCTGGTGACAACGTTTGCGGTGATCGCCTTGATGCACGTGTATTGGGCGCTGGGTGGGCAGTGGGCGGCAGCGGTGGTGGTGCCGCAGGTGCCGGTGCGCGGATTTGTCGCAACGGTGCGGCCGGCGTTCAAGCCGTCAGGCTGGCTCACGTTGATCGTGGCGGCGGCGTTGCTGGTGATTGCTGCGTTGGTGTGTATGCGGGTTGGCTGGGGAGTGCCGGCGGTGACACACAAAGCGCTGCAATGGGTGATCAGCGCGATCGCGCTGTTGATGTTTGCCCGGGCGATTGGTGATTCGAATCTGGTCGGATTCTTCAAGGACGTGAAGGATTCGCGGTTTGCGCGACTGGACACCTGGGTGTATTCGCCGTTGTGTGCGGTCTTGGGGGCGGGGTTGTTGGCGGTGGCTTGGGTTTGAGGTGAGTCGGATATCGCTATCGCGAGCAGGCTCACTCCTACATTTGGAATGCGTTCCCCTGTAGGAGTGAGCCTGCTCGCGATGGCGTCATATCAGCCCCTACAAATCTTCAGCTACCACTCTCGGTGCGGCGGCTACTGACTTCTGCCGGCACATCATCCCCAGCCATGCGCTTGCGGAACAACGCCGCCCGCGCCAGCAACAAAGTAGTCACCGGCACAGTAATCGCCAGCAAAACCGGAATCAGCCAGGCATGTATGACCGGCCCGGACTTCAGCGCCGAAAAACAGATGATCGACGCCAGCGCCACACACCATGCGCCTAGCGTCGAAGCCAGTGCCGGCGGATGCATGCGCTGGAAGAAATCCTTCATGCGCAATAACCCGATCGCACCGATCAGCGCAAACAGGCCGCTGAGCACCAGCAGGATCGCCACTGGAATCTCGATCCATAACGACAATTCAGCATTCATTCGATCACCTCGCCACGCAGCAGGAATTTCGCCAGGGCAAACGAGCCGACGAAGCCGAACAGCGCAATCAGCAGCGCCGCTTCGAAGTAAGTGTCACTTGAATAACGAATGCCCAGGGTCAGCATCATCAGCATCGCGACGATGTACAGGTAGTCCAGCGCCAAGACCCGATCTTGCGCCGACGGGCCTTTGAACAGGCGCACCAGGGTCAGCACCATCGCCAGCGAGAACAGGAACAGCGTCAGCAGGATCGCGTTCGACAGTAATGGGCTCATTCGAAAATCTCCATCAGCGGCCGCTCGTAGGTGCTCTTGAAGTGTTCGATGAACTGCGCTTCGTCATCCAGATCCCAGACGTGCAACAACAAAATGCTGCGATCCAGCGACAGTTCCGACCATACCGTGCCGGGCACCACCGTGCAGATCATCGCCAGCGTTGCGAGGCCGTGAGCATCGCGCAGGTCCAGCGGGACTTTGACAAAACCCGAGCGCGGAGGGCGGCGACCGGCATTGAGCACGCCCCACGCGACGATCAGGTTGGACATCACCACGTCACGACCGACGAGCAGGAACAAACGCAGAATCGTTCCCGGACGGCGAATGCGTACCTGTTTCGGACGCAGTTTGCGCATCATCAACGGTGCAGCAAAACCCAATATTGCGCCGAGCAGCAGATTGCCCGGGCTGATCGACAGGTTCAGGGTCAGCCACAGGGCGCACAGCGCCAGCGACAACAGCGGTGCAGGAAACACACGCTTCATGGCTGCACCTCCAGCATCGCCGATTTGGCTTCCGGACTCGGTACGGCGCGGGTGCCGAGCACCGCCATCACGTATTGCTGCGGATTGTTCAGTGCCTCAGCGGTGGCCTGGGTGTAACGCAACAGGGGTTCAGCCTTGAAAGTCAGGACGATGCTCAGCCCCAACAACAGGAAGATCGGCGCGCATTCGAGTTTGCGCAGCAGTGGTGACGGCCGCTCTTCGGGCGTCCAGAAGCGCTGGATGCCGAGGCGCGAGAACGCCATCAACGACGTCAGCCCGGTGAGGATCAGCAACGCCAGTAACGCCCAGGCCGCGTTGGATATCGGCGCGCCAGTGCCCAGGCCTAGCGGGTTGAGCAAGGCGCCGATCAGGCTGAGTTTGCCGATAAATCCGGACAGCGGCGGCATGCCGATAATCAGCAAAGCGCAGGCGATGAAGCTCAGGCCGAGAAACGCCATGGTCCACGGGATAACCTGGCCGACCACGGCTTTCTGCTCGTCATCGAGGTTGATGCCTTTGGGTGGTTGCAGGGATTCCTGTGGACGTGGCAGCAGTTCGCTTTCGTCTTCCAGCGGGATCTCGTTGGCCGAACGGGAGCGTTCGATCAACTCGGCCAGCAGGAACAGTGCACTCAGCGCCAGGGTCGAGCTGACCAGATAGAACAGCGCCGCGCCGATCAGGTTTGGCTGGGCGAAACCGACGGCCGATAACAGAATCCCCGCCGACACCAGAATGCTCAGGCTGGCCATGCGCTCCAGCCGTTGCGCGGCCAGAATCGCCAGCGCCGCACAGGCCATCGTCGCCATACCACCGTAGATCAGCCAGCCGCCACCAAAGAATGCCGACGCCCCAGCCTGCCCGGAAAACAGCAACGTCCACAGGCGTAGCAACGTGTACACGCCGACCTTGGTCATGATCGCGAACATCGCCGCCACCGGTGCACTGGCGGAAGAATAGGCGGGTACGAGCCAGAAGTTCAGCGGCCACATGCCGGCCTTGGCCAGGAACGCGACGGCGAGAATCCCCGCACCGGCGTGCAGCAGGCCACGGTCGGCTTCCGGCACCAGTGGAATCTTCAGCGCCAGATCGGCCATGTTCAGCGTGCCGGTGACACCGTAGATCAGGGCCGCGCCAATCAGAAACAGCGACGAGGCAAGCAGGTTGATCGAGATGTAATGTAGCCCCGATGAGACCCGCGCCCGACCCGAGCCGTGCAGCAACAGGCCATAGGACGCGGCGAGCAACACTTCGAAGAATACGAACAGGTTGAACAGATCCGCCGTCAGGAATGCACCGTACAGGCCCATCAACTGAATCTGGAACAGCGCGTGGAAGCTTGAACCGGCGCCATCCCAACGGGCCATGGCAAACAGCAGGGCGCTGACGCCGATGATTCCGGTCAGCACCAGCATCAGCGCCGACAGACGATCAATCACCAGCACAATGCCGAACGGCGCCTGCCAGTTGCCCGGCAGGTAAACCCCGATGGAGCCAGGCACGCCGGTGGTTTGCGTCCAGTGCAGCAACAGCACCGAAATGAACAGGCCGACGAGGCTGGAGAACAGGTTGATTTTTGCCTTCAACGGTCGGTGCCGCTCACCGAGCATCAGCATGATGGCGGCGGTCAGCAGCGGCAGCAGGATCGGTGCGGCGATCAGGTGAGTCATCGCCATCATTCCTTAGGCTCCCGGCCGTCAACGTGGTCGGTGCCGGTCAAACCGCGTGAAGCGAGCAGCACGACGAGGAACAGCGCGGTCATGGCGAAACTGATGACGATCGCGGTGAGTACCAGTGCCTGTGGCAGCGGGTCGGTGTAGTGCAACAAATCCTGGGTGACACCGTCCTTGATCACCGGCTCCTTGCCGATGAACAGGCTGCCCATGCTGAAGATGAACAGGTTGACGCCATACGACAGCAGGCACAGGCCCATGACCACCTGGAATGTCCGTGGCCGCAGGATCAGCCAGACGCCGGAGGCGGCGAGCACGCCGATGGCGATTGCGATGACTTCTTCCATCAGACGGCTCCTTTGCTGGCGACGGACTTGGGCAGCGATGCGGTCTTGTGACCCCGCACCGATTGGTGGGCGAGGGCGGTGAGGATCAACAGCGTCGAACCGACCACCACGCCGTACACGCCAATGTCGAAGAACAACGCGCTGGCGACATGGATGTCACCTAGCACTGGCAAGCTGAAATGCCAGGTGTGCGTGGTCAGGAACGGATAACCGACCAGCATCGCGCCCAGACCTGTAGCGGTGGCGAATAGCAATCCGGTGCCCATCCAGCGCAACGGCCGCAGGCTCATTTGCGCCTCGACCCACTGGGTGCCGGCGACCATGTATTGCAGGATGAACGCCACCGACATCACCAGACCGGCGACGAAACCGCCGCCCGGCTGGTTGTGCCCGCGCATGAACAGGTAGCACGACACCACCAGCGCAATCGGCAGCAGCAGACGCACCAGCACTGCCGGCACCATCATGAAGCCGAGCGCGGTATCGCTGGCCGAACGCGGGTTGACCAGATCGGTGACCACGTCCGGTGCCAGCAAGCGTTGCTGGGCTGGCAATTGCAGGCTTTCTTTCGGTGGGCGGAAACGGCGGAGCAGGGCGAATACGGTCAGTGCCACGGCGACCAGCACGGTGATTTCGCCGAGGGTGTCGAAGCCACGGAAATCCACCAGCATCACGTTGACCACGTTGCTGCCGCCGCCCTCGGGCATGGAGCGGCTCAGGTAGAACGAGGAGATGTCGTTCGGCGTCTGCCGCGTCAGCATCGCGTAGGACAGCAGCGCCATGCCGCCGCCGACGGCAATCGACAATAGTAAGTCGCGCAGGCGGCGAATGCGTGCCTTGCGCAGGCTGCTCGGCAGTGGCGAGACTTCTTCGATGCGTCGTGGCAACCAGCGCAGGCCGAGCAGAATCAGTACGGTGGTGACCACTTCCACTGCCAGTTGCGTCAGGGCCAGATCCGGTGCGGAGAACCAGACGAAGGTCACGCAGGTCATCAACCCGCAGACGCTGACCATGGTCAGGGCGGCGAGACGGTGATACTTGGCTTGCCACGCGGCGCCGAGCGCGCAGGCGATGGCCAGCAACCACAGGGTCACGAAGACGATCGAACCGGGGATTTTCGGCCGGTCGCCCCAGCTCAGGCTGCTGTGCAACATCGGGATCAGACCGGCGAGCACCGCCGCCAATACCATCAGGAACAATTGCATCTGCAGACGCTTGGTGCCGAGGCGCCGCTCCAGGCGTCGGGCCAGGCGCATCATCACCACGAGGCTGCGCTCGAACAGGCGCTTGCCGTTGAAGCGGCCCACCAGTGGCGGATATTTGAAACGTCCGCGCTTGAGCTGATTGCGCAGCAACAGATAGACGATGATGCCGCCGGACATGGCGATCAGGCTCATGATCATCGGTGCGTTCAGACCGTGCCAGATCGCCAGGCTGTATTCCGGCAGTGTGCCGCCAACCACTGGCAATGCCGCCGCCGCGAGCAATGGGCCGACGATCTGCGCCGGGAAAATCCCCACCAGCAAGCAAGTGAATACCAGCAGTTCCACTGGCGCGCGCATCCAGCGCGGCGGCTCGTGCGGTGTGTGCGGCAGGTCGGTGGCCGGCGGGCCGAAGAACACATCGACGGTGAAACGCAGGGAATAGGCAACGCTGAATGTACCGGCGATGGTCGCAACAATCGGCAACGCCGCTTCGACCCACGCTGTGGCATTGATGAACACGGTTTCGGCGAAGAACATCTCTTTCGACAGGAAGCCGTTAAGCAGCGGCACGCCTGCCATCGAGGCGCTGGCAACCATGGCCAGCGTCGCTGTGAAGGGAATCAGTTTGATCAGGCCGCTGAGTTTGCGGATATCGCGAGTACCGCTTTCATGGTCGATGATGCCCGCGGCCATGAACAGCGAGGCTTTGAATGTCGCGTGATTTAGGATGTGGAATACCGCCGCCACAGCGGCCAACGGGCTATTGAGACCCAACAACAGCGTGATCAGGCCGAGGTGGCTGATGGTCGAGTAAGCCAGCAGACCTTTGAGATCGTTCTGGAACATCGCGCAATAGGCGCCGAGCAACAGCGTACACGCACCAGCGCCGCTGACGATGTAGAACCATTCTTCGCTGCCGGACAGCGACGGCCACAGACGCGCAAGCAGGAAAACCCCGGCCTTGACCATGGTGGCCGAATGCAGATAGGCCGAAACCGGTGTCGGCGCCGCCATTGCGTGCGGCAGCCAGAAGTGGAAAGGGAACTGCGCACTTTTGCTGAGGGCGCCAATGAGAATAAGCGGAAGGAGGATAGGGTAGAGGGAATGTGCACGAATCATGTCGCCGGCGGCCAGGACCTTGTCGAGGTCATAGCTGCCGACGACATGGCCGAGAATCATGACCCCCGCCAGCAGGCATAACCCGCCGGCACCGGTGACCATCAACGCCATATAAGCGCCGCGACGGGCGTCGGCGCGGTGGTGCCAGTAGCCGATCAACAGGAACGAGAAGAGGCTGGTCAGCTCCCAGAAAAACACGATCTGAATCAGATTGCCGGAGATGACCAGGCCGAGCATGGCGCCCATGAACGCCAGAAAAAACGCGAAGAAACGCGGCACCGGATCGTCCGGCGACATGTAATAACGGGCATATAAAGAGACGAGGGTGCCGATGCCGAGCACCAACATCGAGAACAGCCAGGCGAAACCGTCCATGCGTAGAACGAAGTTCAAACCGAGGCTGGGCAGCCACATGAACTCTTCGCGAATGACGCCGCCGTGGGCAATTTGCGGGTACAGCATCGCGACCTGGACGGTGCCGATCAGAGCGACCAGACCTGCCAGCAGGGATTCGGTATTACGCGCATTGTGTGGCAGCACCGCTGCCAGACAGCTGCCAATGAATGGCAGAAGCAGTAGAACTATCAGGGACATAGGCTTCTAATCTGCGGAAGTTTGTGAAGCATCATACGTGCCAGCTCCCCGATCACCAAACGCCAGGATGTCTCAGAATCCTACAAAGTAGTCTGGAATTTTCTGTTTGGCATTGTTTCAGGTAGATCGATGTTGCTTGGAATGGCCTCATCGCGAGCAGGCTCATTCCTACAGGGGGGAACGCATTTCAAGTGTAGGAGTGAGCCTGCTCGCGATAGCTATAGTCCAGGCACTCAAGATATTGCAGATTAACCCTGGGTTTCCCGCTCCAGCTCAACGTCTGCTGGGGCAACCTTCCCCTTGGTCTTCAACTCACTGACTATAACCGCCGCAACAATCAACCCGGCGCCCACCAGCGCAATCGCCGGCAAGCGCTCGCCAGCAATTCGCCCGACAATCCCGGCCCACACCGGCTCACCGGCATAGATCAATGTCGCCCGGGTTGGCGAAACACTTTTCTGCGCCCAGTTCATCGCCACCTGAATAGCCGCACTTGCCGCGCCCAACCCCAGCGCAGTCACCAGTAGGGTCCAGGAAAAGTCCGGAATCAATTCGCCAGTCGGCACCACCAGCAGGAACGACAACACCGAAGTCGTGGCCAGTTGCACCACAGTGACCCGACGCACATCCACCTGGCCGGCGTAGGTACTGATCAAAATGATTTCAGCGGCAATCGCGATCGCACTGATCAATGTGGCGATCTCGCCCGGACTGAAATTCAGCGCAGCCCCGGACGGCCCCGACAACAACATCAACCCGGTAAACGCCAGCATGATCCCGATGCTCGGCATCAAGCCCGGACGACGCCCGAGCACCAGCCATTGCAGCAACGGCACGAACGGCACATACAACGCAGTAATGAACGCCGACTGACTACTCGGAATGGTTTGCAGCCCGACCGTCTGCAAGCCGTAACCAAGCATGATCGCCACGCCAATAAAGGCGCCGGCCTTGAGTTCGAACAGGGTCAGTTCGCGTAGATGACGCCATGAGAACAGCGCAACGATACAAGCCGCTGCCGCAAAACGCAGGCCGACAAAAAACATCGGGCCGCTGACCGTCATCGCGTGCTGCACCAGCAGGAACGTGCCGCCCCAGACCATGGTAATTAGCACCAGCACGCACTCGGCTTTGCTGAAACGAGAGAAACGGAGGGGAGTGGGGGAGCTGTTCTGCGACGTCATGACCTTGCGCACTATAAAAAGGAGGCCGCACAATGCGCCCAACGTTGCGCAGTATACTGCCCAACCTCACCGAGTGAGCAATATAGTGCACAAAGATTCAATGCAAAGGGCATCCGTCCTGCAACACGTCAGCCAGAACGTCCGGCGTCTGCGGCATGCCGCCGACCTGAGTCAGACCGCGCTGGCAGAAAAATCCGGTGTCAGTCGGCGAATGCTGGTGGCGATCGAGGCGGGCGAGAAGAATGTCAGTCTGACCACCCTTGATCGCGTCGCCGAAGCGCTCGATGTCGCGTTCAGCGATCTGATCCAGGCGCCGGATGCCCGTGATCCGAGCCGCATCAACGAGGTGGCCTGGGCGGGCACTCACCCGGGCAGCAAAGCGGTGCTGCTCTCCAAAGCCACGGCGACGCGCGAAGTCGAGCAATGGGAATGGTGCCTGCAACCCGGCGAGGTCTACCCGTCGCAAGCGGATGCCGAGGGCTGGAGCGAGCAGATTTTCGTCTTTGCAGGTTGCCTGACCCTGATGCTCGGCGACCAGCCGCAGCACATCGGTACAGGTGAGTTTTTCATGTTTGCCAGTAACCAGCCGCACTCCTATCGCAACGATGGCGATGTGCCGGCGCGGTTTGTTCGTAATGTGGTCATATGACCGTTCGTCGGTAAATCGTGGTTACCTGTAATTTCTGACAGTAGACGAACTGACCCTTCCAGCATTTGATGGCTTGGCGGATGCAAACGTTATTCGCTCCCGGCACGGATATCTTCCTTGCCGGCTCAAGTTTCTTTGAATCATCAAAAGGAGTTTTGATATGCGGGACTTATCAACTGCATTGCCTGAAGCACTTCGAGTTAAAGAGGCAAAGGAAGGCTTTATATCCATGAAGGATATTCCCAATGGCCCGACTGCCATTATTCCCAAGCAACCAATTGAAGATGATGGCGATGGCATTCATATTCTGGTTGGAAACATGAAGACTGACTACATTGAGCTTGGTCCAGTTGTTGATCGAGTGTATGAATTCACCCTGCCGCGGGAGTGGCTGATCGATTTTGCAGGGAGTTCAGAACCCTTGGTTTTCCAGTACACATACTTTGCGGGTGGTATAAACGAAATCATTTCTGAAAAAACCCTTTACCGTATCCTTCACTGATAAAAACACGAAAAGTTGAAATGCTCGACCGGCTCGTATCGGTCGGGCATTTTTTTCGTTATGGGATAGAAAAAATACTTTTTTCTATAGATATTCTTCACGCGGTTGTTTGCTGACCCGAGTTGCGCATTTTTCATTTGATGTAATGGCAGCAGTGGTCGGCCATTTTGGTAGCGAGCGAGTGGTATGAGCGAAGTACTCAGCGAACAGGCAATAACTCATCAGAGCAACGCAGATATCCTGATCATCGGCGGCGGCCTCAGCGGTACGATGCTCGCGGTGCAATTGCTGAGGCGGCCAGGCCAGCTAAAAATCCTGATCATCGAGCCACGCGCCGAACTGGGGCGGGGCGAAGCGTACAGTGCCATCGAGTTGGGTCACACGCTCAACGGCAACGCCGCGCGTATGAGCGTTGATCCGGATAATCCCGATGATCTGACGCAGTGGCTCACCGAGCACATTACCGCTGGCGGCTGGCCAGAGTCTGCCGAGCAGAAGGTGCCGATCAGTGAACTGTTTCCGCCGCGTGGATTGTTCGGGGTCTATGTGCAGCAGCGCTTGGCCGAAGCGCGCCTTGTCGGTGCGAGAAATGGCTCAAGCGTTGAGCACATTCGCGCGGAGGTCGTCGACCTGCAAGTCGAGGCCGATTCGGTACAGCTCACACTGAGCAATGGTCAGGCACTGCGCGGTGGCTACGCGGTCCTGGCGACTGGAATGTTCCCGGCCGCGCGAACTCCGCAGAAAACCTCCAGTGGTCTCAACGCCGCAGCGCTCGATCCTTGGGACGTCGCTGCCATGCGTCAACTCGACCCGCAATCGACCGTGCTGATCATCGGCTCCGGCCTGACCATGGTCGATGCCGTGGTGTCACTGGAGCAAGCCGGGCATCGCGGGCCGATCGAAGTGTTTTCCCGCCATGGTTTGTTGCCCCATGTGCGCCGACAACCGCCGGCCTGGGTGGATTTTCTTGGTGACGATCACAGCCTGCGTACGCCTCGGCAGCTGTTGCGTGAATTACGCCAGCAATGCCAGGCAGCCATCGCACAAGGCATCGATTGGCAAGCGCCGCTGGACACGGTTCGCGTGCACATCGCCCGGTTATGGAGCCAGGCGACTGACACGCAGCGTCGACAATTCGTACGACATGTGCGGCCGTGGTGGGAATGCCATCATCACCGTTCGCCGCCGTTGAGCGCGAAGCTGGTTGAGCGATTGCACAAAGAAGGGCGATTGCGGATTCAGGCGGCGTCTTTCAAGGGGCTGGAGCCGAATGTGGAAGGTGGCGTGAGTATTCGCGCTCGGCGTCGCGGTGAGTCGCAAACCTGCGTGGTGCAGGGCGCCGCGTTGATCAACTCCAGTGGCATCGAGTACGACTGGCGCCGGGTAGCGCGACCGTTGCCGCAGCAGTTGTTGGCGCGGGGTTTGGTGCAGCCGGGGCCGTTGGCGTTGGGAATCGCAGCGGCCGTGGATGGCGCGGTGCTGGATGCCGAGGGATGTGCCGCTGACCGGTTATTTGCCATGGGGCCGCCATTGCGCGGGATGTGGTGGGAGAGTACGGCGGTGACGGATGTCGCGTTGCAGGCCAAGGCGCTGGCTGTGCGATTGGCGGGTTGAGGTTGTTCTATCGGGCCCCTTCGCGAGCAAGCTCGCTCCCACAGGTTCTGTGGCGTGGCACAAATGGTATTTGCAACCTGAATCCCCTGTGGGAGCGAGCTTGCTCGCGAAGGGGTCATCTGATTCAACATCTCTGTTGACTGGAAGACCGCTATCGCTGGCAAGCCAGCTCCCACATGGATTGTGTGATGGCTTAAAGGTTACGCCACCACTCGATAACACGGCACATACGCCGCGCCACCCGGCAGTTTCATCCGGTGCTGGGCGACGAAGGCTTTGAGCAGCGCATCGAGCGGTTGCATGATCGCCGCGTCACCACGGATCTGGTACGGCCCGTGTTCTTCGATCAGGCGAATGCCCTTGTCCTTGACGTTACCGGCGACAATGCCCGAGAACGCCCGACGCAGGTTGGCCGCGAGTTCGTGCGGTGGCTGGTCGCGGTGCAGTTTGAGGTTGGCCATGTTTTCGTGGGTCGGATCGAACGGGCGCTGGAAGCCTTCGTCGATTTTCAGCAGCCAGTTGAAGTGGAACGCATCGTTACGCTCGCGGCGGAATTGCTTCACCGCTTTCAGGCCCTGAGTCATCTGCCGCGCCACTTCGGCCGGGTCGTCGATGATGATTTCGTAGTGCTGCTTGGCCGCTTCGCCGAGAGTGGCGATGACGAAGGCGTCGAGTTGTTCCAGATACGGCGCGGCATGTTTCGGCCCGGTGAGGATCACCGGGAACGGCAGCCCCTTGTTGTCCGGGTGCATCAGGATGCCCAACAGGTAGAGGAACTCTTCAGCCGTACCGGCGCCGCCCGGGAAGATGATGATGCCGTGGCCAACGCGCACGAAGGCTTCCAGACGTTTCTCGATGTCCGGCAGGATCACCAGCTCGTTGACGATCGGGTTCGGCGCTTCGGCAGCGATGATGCCTGGCTCGGTCAAACCCAGGTAACGACCGCCATGAATACGCTGTTTGGCATGGGCAATGGTCGCGCCTTTCATCGGGCCTTTCATCACGCCGGGGCCGCAGCCGGTGCAGATGTCGAGGCTGCGCAGGCCCAGTTCGTGGCCGACTTTCTTGGTGTATTTGTATTCTTCGGTGTTGATCGAGTGGCCGCCCCAGCACACGACGATTTTCGGCTCGACACCCGGACGCAACGTGCGCGCATTGCGCAGCAGGTGGAAGACGTAATCACTGATGCCTTGCGAGGTGCTCAGGTCGATGCGTTGGCTGTCGAGTTCGTTTTCGGTGTAGACGATGTCGCGCAGGGCGCTGAACAACATTTCGCGGGTGCTGGCGATCATTTCGCCGTCAACGAAGGCGTCGGCCGGAGCGTTCAGCAGCTCCAGGCGTACGCCGCGATCCTGTTGGTGAATGCGGATTTCGAAGTCCTTGTAGGCTTCGAGGATGGTCTTGGCGTTGTCGACATGGGCGCCGGTGTTGAGGATGGCCAGGGCGCACTGGCGGAAGAGGGTGTAGGTGCTGCCGGAGCCGGCTTCGCTCAGTTGCTGAACTTCACGTTGAGAAAGGGTTTCCAGGCTGCCTTTCGGGCTGACCGAGGCATTGATTACGTGTCGTTGGGTCATGCAATGATCCTTAAAACGATGTCATCTCAAGACTAGGCGATGGCATCCGAATAGTGTGTATCCATGAATGAAGATGGCACGATCTGCGCTGTACCGCCATGTCCCCGTTGGACGCTGAATAGATGAAAAGGAGCCCCAGCATAGCTAAATCCGCGGTAGAGGCGATAATGCGCCGGCCGGTTTTTTCAGTTAGCCCTTTTGTCGCTCAAGGAAGTCATTTGTGATGTTCGAGATTCAGCCGATGGATGCCGCCACTTTTCGCCAGCAGACCCGCCGCAGCACGATCATCATCGCCGTGCTGTTCCTGGTGCTGGCGATGTTGTTTTCCAGCGTGGCGGTGGCGCTGTTCGGCGAGCCTGGCGGCGATAACCTGCGCTTCAATGTCGGCGGCGTGTTTGTGGCGTTTCTGCTGACCGCAGCGTTACT
Source organism: Pseudomonas sp. 3B-A001-10F (assembly GCF_056313565.1). Taxonomy (NCBI): domain Bacteria; kingdom Pseudomonadati; phylum Pseudomonadota; class Gammaproteobacteria; order Pseudomonadales; family Pseudomonadaceae; genus Pseudomonas; species Pseudomonas sp. 3B-A001-10F. The sequence goes on along the minus strand of NZ_JBQYFW010000024.1, from coordinate 2,600 downwards.
GCGCGGGCGCTTCTGGAATCAGAGCTGGATGGCGCCAGCGGTGTACAGCTGGCGGCTCAAGCGCAATCTGATGAGCATCACCAACGTCATGCATCAGGTCACTGCAGCCGTGGAGCAGAATGATCCGACGGCTATGAAGGTTCTGCGCTTTTACCATCTCGGCTTGACGCAAATGCACGAACTGGACGGCAACTCCAGTGATCACGGGCAACTGTGGCGGGAAGTTGAAACGCACAAGGAGCGGATGCAGGCGCTGGGACTCGATACCGAGCAGACGCGCCTGGATCCGGTCTGGCTGGAAGCCTTGAAGACTTCGCGTTGATTACACCGCTCGACGCAGTTTCCACGAACGGATTAAACGGCCATACACCAACAGGTTGACCGCCAGCACCACACTGCCGAGCGCCAGTTGAATCTGCGGGGTAAGGCCTGCCGGGTAGATAATTGGCCAGATGTAATGCTCGATGAAGCCGCCGGCATATTCAGTCTGCCCGGCCGCGTGGCGCATGAGGTTTTCCCAGTAGGTCAGCGGGCAGGTCAGGTGCAGCACCTCGACCGCCACGCCCCAGGCCGCAGCCGGCAAATGCAGCCACATCAAACGTGGCCATTTGAGGACCAGCAGCCCGCCAAACAGCACAAACAGAATGAAGGACAAATGAAACAGCACCAGCCCGTCGGCTGCGATTCGGTACAGCATGTCGTCTCCCTGACGCATTTGTGAATGGCTCACATGGTACGCCGATGGCTGTCCTCAGTCGGCGCGATTTAGCGCAATTGCGCAAGATTGTTCAAGCCGGACAAGGGGATTTGCTGGCAGAGTCTGTTGCTGTTTCCACTGTTGAAGAGCGATATGTCTGACTCACTTATGCCGCGCAGTGCGTTCCTTCGCGGCGCTGTGGCGATCATGCCGTTGTCTCTGGCCACCGCGCCTTGGGGATTACTGGCTGGCTCCATGGCGATCGAGGCCAACCTCACACCGCTGCAAGGGCAGGGCTTGTCGAGCATTGTGTTTGCCGGCGCGGCGCAATTGGTCGCGATCGGCATGCTCAAGGGCGGCGCGGGGATTTTTTCGATTCTGTTGACCACGCTGCTGCTGACTTCACAGCACTTGCTGTATGGCATGAGCATGCGTTCGGTGATTTCGCCACTGCCGGGGCGCTGGCGCATCGGGCTGGGCTTTTTGCTCACCGACGAGTTGTTTGCACTGACCAGTCAATATGATCGTCAACAATTCAATCGCTGGTATGCGCTCGGCGTCGGCCTGACGTTCTACATCGCGTGGAATCTGTTCACCCTGGCCGGCATTGTCCTTGGCAGCAGCATTCCGGGGCTTGAGCACCTGGGGCTGGACTTCTCGATTGCCGCCACCTTCATTGCCCTGATTACACCGGTGGTGCGCAACGTGCCGACAGTGGTTTGCGTGGCAGTGTCGCTGTTTTGTTCGGTGCTGTTCAGTTACTGGCAATGGGGCTCGGCCCTGGTGTTGTCGGGGTTGGCAGGAATGACCGCAGGGTTTATCTGCAACAAGTTGTATCGGGAGCGCACATGATGGTTTGGGCGGTGATTTTCGGCATGGGGATTCTGGTGTTTCTCAATCGCTACGTGTTTCTTGAACCGCGTTTGCCGGTGCGCTTGAGTAGCAATGCGCGGCAGTTTCTCGGTTTTGCAGTACCGGGGATGCTCACCGCGATCTGCGGGCCGATTGTCTTCATGCCGGACAAACAGCTGAATCTGCAGTGGGACAATCCGTACCTGCTTAGTTCGCTGGTGGCGATCGCTCTGGTGATTTACACGCGCAGTACTTTGCTCAGTATGTTGTTGAGCATGGCGTTCTTCTTTTTGCTGCGGTGGTGGTTGTAAGTTGTGCGTTTGAAACTGTTCTACGCTTCAAGGATGACGGGTAACTGATGACGGGAGGTGTACATGACGACTGAGCCAAAGCAGCCAGAGACGGATGACCAAGACACGGATCAACCGACGCAAGAAGAAATAGAGCGGGAGAAACACAACGAACAGACCTGGAAGCGCGATGAATCCACAGAGCTTTCAGATCCAGACCGCAAGTTTTGAAGATTTTTACGAAAAAGCCCCGCACATGCGGTAATGCTGTTCACTTAAGTATTTGAATCCTCGCCGGGCTTCTTCGAAAATCCGATGTCAGATCTCTGGCATCGGATTTTTTATGTCTGTTCAACAGGACTTGCTCGACCTCGGCGACCTTTTCAACTTCTGTGACTTGAGTACTTTCACTCAAAATATTCCCATCGAGTGGGTTGCGTCTGCGCTGGGTCTGTCTAGCCAGGCCACTATCCGGCGGCGTCGCTTGCCTGCCGACCAAGTGCTCTGGCTGGTGCTAGGCATGGCATTGTTTCGCGACGAGCCCGTTCATGAGGTCGCCCGACGTTTGAACATCTGCGCCCAAGGTCTGGCTTCTGACCATCTGTTGGCCCGTAGCGGTGTGACCGAGGCCCGCAAGCGGCTGGGGGCCGACCCGGTTGAGTGGTTGTTTCGCAAAACGGCTACTCAATGGGGCGCGCAGCGCTATCCCGATGATGCCTGGCAGGATCTGCAAGTATTTGCAGTCGATGGTGCGCTTCTGC
>NZ_JBQYFW010000023.1:0-95312 GCF_056313565.1 Pseudomonas sp. 3B-A001-10F | reverse complement strand
CATCGTTGGGTTTTACAACAACGAACGGTTGCACTCGAAACTGGGATATCTGCCACCGACCGCTTACGAGCGGGCGATGGCGTCAAAACCACCTATCGAGGTGTCCGGAATTAGTTGACCACTGCAGGGCTTTTGATCTGTTTCAGAATCTGAGTTCGACTCCGGACTTTCAGGTCGGTGTCACTCAAACATTCACCTCGGTCAGTCCCCTCTCCCACTGGGAGAGGGCTAGGGTGAGGGGCTTTTGATCTGTTTCAGAATCTGAGTTCGACTTCGGACTTTCAGGTCGGTGTCACTCAAACATTCACCTCGGTCAGTCCCCTCTCCCACTGGGAGAGGGTTAGGGTGAGGGCCGGTCCAACGCTGGAACACCGACACCAACACACCATCAAGCCAGGCTCTTGCTCACCACCTCATACACATCACTCGACAACTGCCCAGACGCCCGAATCCGCTCCAGCTCAGCCTTCATCAGCGCCTGCCGCGCATCGTCATATTTACGCCAGCGCGTCAGCGGCGCCAGTTGGCGCGAAGCGATCTGCGGGTTGAAGCCGTTCAACTCAATCACCAGATCCGCGAGGAAGCGATAACCGGAACCGTCCGCCGCGTGGAAGTTGATCAGGTTCTGCCCGGCAAACGCACCGACCAGTGCACGCACCTTGTTCGGGTTCTTGATGTTGAACGCCGGGTGTTGCATCAACGCTTTCACCCGTTCCAGACCGCCCGGCAAGGTGCTGCCGGCCTGCACGCTGAACCACTGATCCATAACCAGCGGGTTGTCCTTGAAGTGCTCGGCGAAACTGGCCAGCGCCAGCGCTTTCTGCTCTTCGAACGGCGAATTGACCAACACCGCCAGCGCGGTCAGGCGCTCGGTCATGTTGTCGGCTGTTTCGAACTGTTCCAGCGCCGCCGCGAGTACTTCCGGCTTGCCGCTGAGCATCAGGTACGACAGCGCGATATTCTGCAGCGCGCGACGGGCGAAATGCTCGGCTTCGGCCACGTACGGGGTTTTCTTCGACAAATCACGGTTGGCCTGATACCGCAGCCACAGCGCTTCGAACAGACCTTCCGCCAGTTGCTGACGAGCGAACTCTCGGGCGATATGGATCGCGTCGACGTCAGCCACTTCGCTGATTTCAGTGAGGTACGCCTCACCCGGCAACGAGAGCATTTCTGCGACCATGGCCTGATCCAGCGACTCATCCGACAGCACCGTACGCAGCGCCGACACCAGACGCGGGTCGAGCTTCAGGCTCTCGCCTTTCTGTTGCTGGCCGATCAATTCCTGCAGGACTTGCACCGACAGTTGCTGACCAGCATCCCAGCGGTTGAAGCCGTCGCTGTCGTGCTGCATCAGGAACATCAGCTGATCGCGGTTGTAGGGGAAGCTCAGTTTCACCGGCGCGGAGAAGCCGCGCAGCAGCGATGGCAGCGGCTGTTCGGCGATGTCGACGAAGGTGAAAGTCTGTTCGGCTTCGGTCACCGAGATCACGCGGGTGGTGCCTTGCGCCGATGCTTCGCCGCTCAGACGCAAGGCAATTTCGTTACCTTGGCTGTCGAGCAGGCCGAGTTCGACCGGAATCACGAACGGCAGTTTTTCAACTTTATCCGGGGTTTCCGGGCAGCTCTGGCGGAAGGTCAGGCTGTAGGTTTTTGCGGCAGCGTCGTAAGACTCGCTCACCGCCAGACGCGGCGTGCCGGCCTGGCTGTACCAGCGCTTGAACTGGCTCAGGTCGACACCGTTGGCGTCTTCCATCGCTTTGATGAAGTCGTCGCAGGTCACCGCTTGGCCGTCATGGCGATCGAAGTACAGATCGCTGCCCTTACGGAAGCCTTCGGCACCGAGCAAGGTGTGGATCATGCCAACCACTTCCGAACCCTTCTCGTACACGGTCAGGGTGTAGAAGTTGGAGATTTCGATAAAGCTGTCCGGGCGCACAGCGTGGGCCATCGGGCCGGCATCTTCGGCGAACTGGTGGGTGCGCAGATAAGCCACGTCCTGAATGCGCTTGACCGTGGCCGAGTTCATGTCAGCAGAGAAGCCCGAGTCACGGAATACGGTGAAACCTTCTTTCAGCGACAGCTGGAACCAGTCGCGGCAAGTCACGCGGTTGCCCGACCAGTTGTGGAAATATTCGTGGGCGACGATCGCTTCAACGCGCTGGTGCGCGGCGTCGGTCGCGGTTTCGGCGCGGGCCAGTACGGCGCTGGAGTTGAAGATGTTGAGGCCCTTGTTCTCCATTGCGCCCATGTTGAAGTCGTTGACGGCGACGATCATGAAGATGTCCAGATCGTACTCGCGACCGTAAACCTCTTCGTCCCAGCGCATCGACTTCTTCAGGCTGTTCATCGCGTGCTGGCACTTGTCGATGTTTTCCGGCTCGACGTAAATGCGCAGTGCAACATCGCGGTTGGTCATGGTGGTGAAGCTGTCTTCAACGCACCACAAATCACCGGCCACCAACGCAAACAGGTACGCCGGTTTCATGAACGGGTCTTCCCAGGTTGCCCAGTGCCGGCCGTCTTCGCCCGGGCCACTGGCAATCGGGTTGCCGTTGGAGAGCAGCACCGGATAGCTGTGCTGTTCGGCGACCACGGTGGTGGTGAACTTGCTCATCACGTCCGGACGGTCGAGGTAATAGGTGATCTTGCGGAAACCTTCGGCCTCGCACTGGGTGCAGAACATCGTGCCGGACTTGTACAAGCCTTCCAGTGCGGTGTTGGTTTCCGGATGGATCTTCACGCTGGTGTCGACCGTGAAGCTTTCGCTGGTCGGCTGCAGGGTCAGGTGGTTTTCGGTGAGCTGGTAGTCGCCGTCAGACAGTTCCTGATCCGCTAGCGTTACCGAGAGCAACTCCAGCTGCTGGCCATCGAGCACCAGCGGCGGCAGGCCCGGGCCACGTGCCGGATTGCGGCGCATGACCAACTGCGCGTGGACCAGGCTGTGATCCTCGAACAACTCGAAGGTCAGGTGTGTTTCGTCGATCAGGTACTCGGGCGCCTGATAGTCCTTCAGGTAAATCATCTTCGGTTGTTCGGTGCGCATGCTGGCGTCCTTATTGATGCACGGCGAGCTGATAAGCCGTGTACTTGCGAATATTGATCACGCCGGTGTCGAAGATCAGGTACTGGCCCTTGATCCCCAGCAGCGTGCCTTCGGCAATCGGGTTCTTGTCCAGGTTGAAGCTGACGATTTTGGCCGGGTATTGCTCGACCGGATAGCGGATTTCCAGCGGTTCTACCTCGGCAATCGTCTGAATAGCCTGTAGGCCGAATCGCTCCTGCAAACCTTGCAGGCCTTCGGCGCAGCTTTCGAATAACTGATCACGTACCTGCGCCAGATCGACCGCCGCCGCATCGCCCTTGAGCAGCGCGCGCCAGTTGGTTTTATCCGCGACCTGACTGCGGAACAGGTCTTCAACGAAGCCCGATTGCTGCCGTGTCGAGACGCGCATGATCGGCAATGCCTGACATGCGCCCTGATCTATCCAGCGAGTCGGCAGTTGCGTAGCACGAGTGATGCCAACCTTGATCCCCGACGAATTGGACAGGTAAACCACATGGTCGGTCATGCAGAATTTTTCGCCCCACTCCGGCTCGCGGCAGGTGCCGGCGTCATAGTGGCAGCGCTCCGGGCTCATGATGCACAGGTCGCACTGCGCCAGTTTGGTCATGCACGGGTAGCAGTAACCCTGACTGAAACTGGTTTTGGTCTTGCGCCCGCAATGGGTGCAGTGAATCGCCCCCAGGTATTCCAGACGCACCGTGCTGCCAATCAACGGATTGACCGGCACCTCGACGTCATCCAGACGAAACGCGTATTGCACGTTCGGCCCGTCCAGGCGCGCCGACATTTTGCTGATTGCACCGCGGCCAATCTCGATCAATGGATGGCATCCGATTTGAACAGAATGTTCGGCACTTCGATCGACTTCGATGCACATTCCTGCGGGCCCATGTAACCGGTGCGCTGGTCTTCAGGCAGGTTCTGGATTTCCCAGGCGATCATCGCCTGCAGCGACAGCTCGCGCTGTTCGGCGGTGAGTTTGCCACCGTCGGACCACTTGCCGATTTCCACGGCCAGTTTCAGGCTCTCGTAGATGTCCGGGGTGATGTTGTTGATCATGTCGTTAAAAGAGGACATCAGGGTCTCCGTGCTCTTTATCTACTGAAAATTTCAGGCGGCCAGTTTACGGCGGTTATACAAACCGCCCAACAAACCGGTGAAGCATCCGATGAGTAACCCGCCGACGTGGGCGGCGTTGGCGATTTCGCCGAAACCGATCATCGAGATCAGCCCGGACATGCACACCAGCAACCACACCAGCATCATCACCAGCACGCCACGCGGCAGGCGATAGGCCGGGTTCGGCGCCAGCAGCTGGAAGATCCAGCAATGTCCAAGCAAACCGTACAGCACGCCGGACAGACCGCCGAACAACGTCGCGCCGCTCCAGGCAAATTGCGCGTAGTTGGACACCAGGCTGAACAGCAGCGTCAGGCCGATCAGGTTGATACTGCCCTGACGCGACTCGATACGCCGGCCCAGCTCCCAATACCACATGCCGTTCATGGCCAGATGGAGGATGCCGAAGTGGATCAGCATCGGCGTGACCAGACGCCACCACTGCCCTGCCGCCAGGCTGTCGGCCAATGGCGTGAAATGGATGTACTCGCCGACCACCTGAAAGTCGAGGAAGGTCAGCCAGCGCAGCGTTTGCAGGTTCTCGCCGAGGTACGTCAATCCGCCAACGATCAGGCACAACAACAGGATGAACCCGGTGGCCTTGGCGTATTTCAGTTGCTCGGCGAAGCTCGGCCGCTTGAAGGTCTGCGTAACGGGGATGTCCATTTGCTGATCGGGATCACCCGCCGGGAAGCGTTCGTACAAGGAGCGCACGTCTTCGCTGATTTCCGCCGGCGCCCACAACACCTGCTCGCCCGCCTCTTCGCTGACCCGATGCGGGACCTGCATGCGTTGCAGCAGCTTGACGAAACCACTCAGGTCCACCGTCAACGGCAGACGCAATACCGCTACCGCACTCATTGCAGCACCTCCGGCCGCTCGACATCGACCCAGACAAATTTATGCGGATCCAGACGTGTTTCCTGATCCAGACGATAGGCGACCAGTTTGCCGTAAAGCACCGCGCTGTAATCCAGGCACGCGAGGTTCGGGCGGATCGGCGCTGGTTTGCCGCTGCGCCAGTAATGGCCGACGAACAGCAGTGGCTCGTCGACGCCGTAGCGCAGCAGGTTGTTTTTTTCGCTGGAGGACAGCGGCTTCTGCGCCACCGGATCTGGCAGTGCATCAGGCTGGAATACGATATCGCCGTATGTCTTCGGATCGTCTTCCCAGAACTTGGTGCGGAAGAACGAGCGCACCAGACCATCGCCGCTGGTCATGGTCAGACCATCAGGCAGGCGCATGTCGGTGCCGCGCAACAGACGGTCGAACACGGTGCAGGCGAAGCTGTCCGGCACTGCCGAGGCCTGGAGGAAGTGTTCATCGATGCAGCCATTGGGGAACAGCGCGCGCAACGGCTCGATCAGGCCGGCATCCCAACAGGCATGCACGACGCGGAATCGTCCGGCGTCGACAAACAGCGGCAACTCATAGAACCAGCGTTGGAAATCGTGCCAGTCACCGGGGTGGTCTTCGAACTGGGTCAGGGTTTCGTGCAGCAGACGCGCGTGGCGCGGCGTGTGTTCGCGAACGAACTGCTTGCCGCTGCCTGGCGGCGCCGGCGTGCTCCAGCCCAATGCGTTGAATTCGTGGTTGCCCATGATGCACAAGGCCTGACCGGCCTCGACCATGTCGTGGACGATGTGCAGCGCCTCGCGGATGCGCGGGCCACGGTCGATGATGTCGCCGACGAACACGGCCATGCGCGATGGATGCCGCCAGACCCCGCCCTGCTTGTGATAACCGAGACGGTCCAGCAAGTGTTCAAGGGTCAGGGCGCATCCGTGCACGTCACCAATCAGGTCATAACTGCGCGCGGGATCGAGCATCAGTCGCCTCCACCACCCAACTTGCTGCCCCAGCCGAGCTTGGTGCGGCAGACTTCGTAGTAGTTGTGGTCGAGCGGATGAATCAGCCGCAGCTTCTGTGCTTTCTTGCTGACGGTGATGGTGTCGCCCGGCGCGCAGGTGAAGTGGTTCTGCCCATCGCAGGAGACTTGCGGGTAAATCTGCATGTTTTTCGACACGACGATTTTCAGCTCACTGTTGCCATCGACCACAATTGGCCTGCTCGACAACATATGGGGGTACATCGGCACAATCACAATGGCATCGAGCTTGGGATGCATGATCGGCCCGCCGGCAGACAGCGCATACGCGGTGGAACCGGTCGGCGTCGCGACGATCAGGCCGTCGGCCTTCTGGCTGCAGACGAACTGACCGTCGATGTACAGCTCGAACTCGATCATCCGCGTTGATTTGCCGGGGTGCAGCACCACATCGTTGAGCGCGTCGCCCTGACCAATGGCCTCGGCGTGGCGGCGCACTTCGGCTTGCAGCAGGAAGCGGTTTTCCACCAGATAGTGGCCGTCGAGCACCTTGGCGACTTCGACTTCCAGCTCGTCCGGACGAATGTCGGTGAGGAAGCCGAGGCTGCCACGGTTGATCCCCAGCACCGGAATATTGTGTTTGGCCAGCGCCCGCGCGGCACCGAGCAGGCTGCCGTCACCGCCGACGACGATGACCATGTCGCAGACTTCGCCGAGCATTTTGCGCGACGAGGTTTGCAAACCGTGGCCCGGCAGGACTTCGGCGATGGTGTCTTCGAGGATCACATGCAGGTGACGATCGAGCAGAAACCGTTTCAGTCGGCGGACGGTATCCAGCACCTGGGAACTGCCCAGGCGACCGATGATGCCGATATTACGAAATTGCTCCATGGGACCTCTGCGGACAATCGAAAACGCGAAAAGCACGATTATGGGCGAAAGCGCCGGTTAGACAAAATCCTTTCAGCCTCAAGGGTGCGCTCATGTTTCAGGCTATGCTCGCAAGATGATCCTGTTTCCCGATTTGCTTCAGTTGCCCCACCAATTACGCCACCCGGAAGTGCGGGATCTGGCGTGGGTGATCCTCGCCCCGCCGATGCTCGCCACCACGCCATGGCCGCAGCGTCATCCGCTGGCGGGTAGCGATTGGGTGCATGACCCGCAGCGGCTGGAGCACTGGTTGCGCCAGCTCGACCGCGACAGTTATGGCTTGTTGCATTGGCTGTCGCAGGCGCGCACGCGGCGTCTGGGCCTGTATTACGAACGGCTGTGGCAGTTTGCCGTGGAGCATGCGCCGGGCATTGAGCTGATCGCCGCCAACCTGCCGATCCGCCGCGAGGGCCACACCCTCGGCGAGCTGGACATGCTGTTGCGTGACCGCGACGGCGTGCATCACCTGGAACTGGCGATCAAGCTTTATCTCGGCCCGCAAAATGGCGACGGTCGTGATCCCGCGCAGTGGCTAGGCCCGGGTTGTCATGATCGGCTGGATCGCAAACTGGCGCATCTGGCCGAACATCAATTGCCGATCTCGGCGCGCCCGGAAAGTCGCGAAGTGCTGGCGGCGCTGGATATCGAGGTGTTCAGCGCGCAGCTGTGGCTCGGTGGTTATCTGTTGTATCCGTGGCCCGGGCCGGCTGAATCACCGAGCGGTGCGCACCCGCAGCATTTGCGCGGCAGTTGGTTGCATCAGAAGGATTGGCCAGCATTCGTCGCTCAACGTCCGGCAGGACGCTGGCAACCCCTGCCCCGCCACGCCTGGCTGGCACCGGCGCATTATCCGGCGGACCAGACATGGACCATGGAGCATTTACGCATGTGGCTGGAGGATCTTGAGCCGCTGGCCCCGGCGCAGTTGATGGTGCGCCTGACCGAGAACGCGCAGGGGGAATGGGAAGAGGCTGAGCGGTTGTTTCTGGTGTCGGATCTTTGGCCGAATGTCCCGGGCCAGGCCTGAGTTTGTTGGTGTTTGATATGACGCCTTCGCGAGCAAGCTCGCTCCCACATTTGGAATGCATTCCCCTGTAGGAGTGAGCCTGCTCGCGATGGGGTCACCTCGGTCTAAAGTGAAAGCCGCAAAGCCAAAGCCGCCAACGTCACCAACAACACCGGCACCGTCAACACAATCCCGACCCGGAAGTAATAGCCCCAGCCAATATGAATCCCCTTGCGCTCCAGCACATGCAGCCACAACAACGTGGCCAGGCTGCCAATCGGCGTGATCTTCGGCCCCAGGTCACTGCCAATCACGTTGGCATAGATCATCGCTTCCTTGACCACTCCGCTGGCCTGACTGGCATCAATCGACAACAAACCAATCAACACCGTCGGCAAATTGTTCATGATCGATGACAGCAACGCGGTCAGCACACCCGTGCCCATTGCCGCGCCCCAAACGCCATGACCGGCAAAGACATCCAGCCAACCGGCCAGATACCCGGTCAGCCCGGCATTGCGCAGGCCATACACGACCAGATACATGCCCAACGAGAAAATCACGATCTGCCACGGTGCCTCTTTCATCACCTTGCGCGTGGAAATCTTGTGGCCGCGGGCGGCGATGCCCAGCAACAGCGCGGCGCACACGGCAGATATCGCACTGATCGGAATGCCCAGCGGCTCCAGCGCAAAGCAGCCGATCAGCAGAATCACCAACACCGCCCAACCGGCGTAGAACGTGGCTTTATCGTGGATCGCGGTTTCAGGATGTTCGAGTTGCTCAGGGTCGTACGCCGAGGGAATATCGCGGCGGAAAAACCACAGCAGCATGCCCAGCGTCGCCGCCACGCTGACGAAGTTGACCGGCACCATCACCGCTGCGTAGCGGTTGAAGCCGATGTGGAAGAAGTCTGCCGAAACAATGTTGACCAGGTTCGATACCACCAGCGGCAGGCTCGCCGTGTCGGCAATAAAACCCGCGCCCATGACGAACGCCAACGTCGCCGCCGGGGAAAACCGTAGCGCCAGCAACATCGAAATCACGATCGGCGTGAGGATCAGCGCTGCACCGTCATTGGCAAACAACGCCGACACCAATGCGCCAAGCAGCACCATAAAGGCAAACAGCTTGCGCCCACTGCCCCGCCCCCAACGCGCCACGTGCAACGCGGCCCAGTTGAAGAACCCGGCTTCGTCGAGCAGCAGGCTGATGATGATCAGCGCGACAAAGGTGCCGGTGGCGTTCCAGATGATCTGCCACACCAGCGGAATGTCGCTGAGGTGAACGACGCCGAAGATCAGCGCCAGCACCGCGCCAAGGGTTGCACTCCAGCCGACGCCGAGGCCTTTGGGTTGCCAGATGACAAGGGTAATGGTCAGCAGGAAAATCAGTGACGCAGCGAGCATCCGCAACAGCCTTAAATTAAGTAGAAGAGCTAAACACTAAAACCTGTGGGAGCGAGCTTGCTCGCGAAGACGGACTGTCAGTCACCCATGATGTGTGGCTGATGGCCTCTTCGCGAGCAAGCTCGCTCCCACAGGATGTCTGTTGTGCCAGGGATTTCGGTGAGCTTATTTTTTGTGTTGCTCTACGAATTGTCCGTAAGCATTGATAAAGCTTTGCAGAAAAGGTTTCACCGACTCGCTCAACTTGCCCGCCTCATCAAACGCCGAACCCGCGCCGCCCAGATACGCTTCCGGTTGCTGCATGCACGGCACATTGAGGAATACGAACGACTGGCGCAGATGCTGATTCGCCCCGAAACCACCGATCGCACCCGGCGATACACTGATCACCGCCCCCGGTTTGCCACTCCAGACAGCCTTGCCATAAGGCCGCGAGCCAACATCGATGGCATTCTTCAGTGGCGCCGGCACCGAACGGTTGTACTCGGGCGTGACAAACAGCACCGCGTCGGAAGAACCCACTTTTTGCCTGAAAGTGCTGTAGGCTGCCGGCGGAGAATCGCCGTCGATGTCTTCGTTATACAGTGGCAGATCGCCAATTTCGACAATCTCAAGCTTGAGGTTCGCCGGGGCCAGCTCCGCCAGTGCCAGGGCGACTTTGCGATTGATCGAAGCTTTGCGCAGGCTACCGACCACTACAGCGACGTTGTAGACATTGCTCATGGAAGAACTCTCGATGGTCCGTGGGAGGAGCCACTAGTTATAGATGATCCGGTGACGATTCCACCAGCACACAATGGGAAATTCCCGCGCGCTGATTATTTTTTTCCTGTAGGAAAACTTACAGGCCTTGATGGCGGTCTACCAAGCCGCAAATCAAGCGTTTTATCTCCAGAGGTTCTAAGCAGATGGCAGCAGTACTGGTCGGTCAGTTCCATGCAAGAGATGCGGAAGGCCGCGTTTATTCCGTGCATGAGTTCCAGGAATCCAACCCGTCGGCAGACGGTTCCACTGGCTCGGAGCCGATTTACAAACTGGCCATTGGCGATCGCGTCAACAAGGTCAACGACAATGAGTTTCTCCTGGTTCAGTCAGGCATCACCCTGACCCGAGAGCCTGAGACCACCGTCGCTTCATAACTGGCCGTTATGAGCAGAAGTCATATGCGCAGAGTTGGGGTAGGATTCAGCCACTGACCCCACCTGCTGAACATGGACTTCACGCATGCGTTTACGTCATATCGAAGTGATTCAGGCGCTCTTGCAGACCGGTCACCTGGGCACCGCCGCCGAATGGTTGCAGTTGCCGGTGGCCGAGGTCGAAGAGCGTTTGCGCGAAGCCGAGAGTCAGTTGGGGTTCATGCTGTTTGCCAGCGTGCGCGGGCGCCTGCAATCGACGCCCGAGGCGCGGGCATTGCAGGTCGAAATCGCCCACGTTTATGAAGCGCTGGAGCCGGTGCAGCGTCTGGCCAGCAGCCTCAAGCAATACCTCGCCCCACCCTTGCGCATCATCGGCACCCCGCCGCTGGCGCAACAATTACTGCCACAAAGCCTTGCCGCCCTGCGCCGACGCCTGCCCGATGCACCGTGCAGCCTGCTCAGCGCGCCAACCCGCGATATCGTCCGCAGCCTGTTGTTACGTGAAAGCGATCTCGGCTTGAGCCTGCACGATCCCGAACACCCCGACATTGATTGCCGGCCATTGGCCCAGGGCAAGCTGCAACTGCTCGCCCCCCATGGCTGGCTGCAACCGAAACAGAAATACATTTCCCTGCAGGATCTCGCTGGCCAGGCCATGGTCGGCCTCGAAGGCCAGGACCCGCTGAGCCCGGCGCTGGAAAACAAACTCCAGGCGTTGCGCCCGGCACCGAGCATCCAGACCCGCGTACAAACCCATCAGATGATGCGCAGCATGGTCGAGGCCGGCGAAGGCCTGGCCATCGTCGATCCGTTCACCGCACTGGGCGCGCGTCCGGCAGGGCTGGATGTCTGCCCACTGTCGCCGGCCGTGCCGATCAGCCTCTATGCCCTGACGTTCAAGCACACCGCGCCGGCATCGGCGATTCAGACGTTACTGGCGATCATCACGGAACAAGCCGAGGCGATGCTGGCGAGCTGAGCGGGTTTTCCAGCGGGTTATCGAACAATCGATACCAGAACAGCGCCACTTCGGCGGTGTTCGGATCAATGCCGCGATAGCGCAACTGGTCCACGCCGCCAATCACGTAGCCGCAACGCTCATACAACCGACAAGCGCCGAGGTTGTTGTTCTGGGTTTCGAGCATGATCCCCGGCAGTTTTTTCTTGCGACTCCAGAACTGCGCGACATCGAGCAACGCCTTGGCCACGCCATGGCGCCGCGCCGGCGCATGCACCGCCAGCTCATCGATATGGGCGAAGCCGTTCCAGTTGGTACTGATCACCAGATGGCCGACCGGCTGATCATCCAGATATGCCATGAAAATCGCGCTGTCCGGCGCGTTATGAAAGGCGCTGAACTCTTCCGGATCGATGCCGTAGCACTTGCGATAGGGGACGATCGGCGTCACCCGCCATTGCTCGACAGGCTGGCCGATCACGGCAGCGCCATAGGCGGCGACCTCGAAACTGAAATCGCTGCCCCAGATATACGGCGCAAAGCCTTCATCGGCGACGCGCACCGACAGCCCTGGGTATTTCGGATTCATGACCGGTTGCATACTGGGAAAAGTCCTCATTCCTTGACGCAATCGACGGTGTATTGCCGCCCATTGCCTTCATCTTCGTGCTGCAATCCATGCACATCCGCGACAAAACCGGGGAAGCTGCTATCGAACGTGCGAGCAAATTTCAAGTAATCGATGATCGAGCGTGTCGACTCGGTAAAGCGTTCGCCGGGCATGATCAGCGGAATCCCCGGCGGATACGGCACCAGCATCACCGCGGCGATGCGTCCTTCCAGATCATCGATCGGCACAGCCTCGACTTCGCCGCGCACCAGATGATCGTAGGCGTGCGCCGGCTTCATGGCAATTTCCGGCAACACGGTGTACATGCGTTTGAGGTGTTTGGCCGTGGCATTGCTGCGGTAACAGGCGTGCAGTTGATCACACAAATCCCGCAGGCCCATGCCGCGATAACGCACGGTGTCTTGCTGGGCAACACACGGCAGGCAGGTGTCGAGGCGCACATTGGCGTCGTAGCTGCGTTTGAATTCCAGCAACTCGGTGAGCAGCGTGCTCCATTTGCCTTTGGTAATGCCCATGGAGAACAGCACCAGAAATGAATACAGACCGGTCTTCTCCACCACCAGCCCCCGCTCCCAGAGGAATTTACTGACCACCGCCGCCGGGATGCCCTTCTCGCTCAGCGCGCCGCCGGCGTTCAATCCCGGCATGACCAGCGTGACTTTGATCGGATCGAGCAACACGTAATCGTCGCTGACCTCCCCAAAACCATGCCACTCGGCATCCGGCTGCAATAACCAGTCTTCAGTCTGCACGCGGTCGATGCCCTCGACACCCGGCGGCTGCCAGATCGAAAACCACCAGTCATCAGCGGCGATGTGCTGCCGCAGATTGGCCAGCGCGCGACGGAAGCTCAGCGCTTCGTCAAAGGTTTCCTGCAACAGCGAACGCCCGGCCGGGCCTTCCATCATTGCCGAGGCAACGTCGAGCGAGGCGATGATGCTGTACTGCGGTGAAGTCGAGATGTGCATCATGAACGCTTCATTGAAACGGTCACGGTCCAGTTGCCGCGCACCGCCGTCCTGCACATGAATCATCGAGGCCTGACTGAAGGCAGCGAGCAGCTTGTGCGTGGAATGCGTGGTGAATACCAGCGGGCTGCCTTCGCTGCGCGAGGTGGCCATGCCGTAGCGCCCGGCGAAGAATTCGTGAAACGCCGCATAGGCGTACCAGGCCTCGTCGAAATGCAGCACCTCGACGCTGTTGCCGAGACTTTGCTTGATCAGCTCGGCGTTGTAACAGAGGCCGTCGTAAGTCGAATTGGTGACCACGGCGAGCTTGACTTTCGGCGCACGGCCCTTGGTCAGCGGGCTGGCGTCAATCTTGGCCTGAATCGACTCGCGGCTGAATTCGCTCAGCGGGATCGGGCCGATGATCCCCAGCTCATTACGCTCAGGGCACAGGTACAGCGGGATCGCCCCGGTCATGATGATCGCGTGCAACACCGACTTGTGGCAATTGCGGTCAACCAGCACCAGATCGTCGCGCGCGACCATCGAATGCCAGACAATCTTGTTGGCGGTCGAGGTGCCATTGATCACGAAAAAGGTGTGATCGGCGCCGAAATTGCGCGCTGCACGCGCTTCGGCTTCAGCGAGCGGCCCGGTGTGATCAAGCAGCGAACCAAGCTCTGGCACCGACACCGACAGGTCCGAACGCAGCGTGTTTTCACCGAAGAACTGGTGAAACGCCTGTCCGACCGGACTCTTGTGATACGCCACACCTCCGCCATGGCCGGGGGTGTGCCAGGAATAATTGGAGTCGGCGGTGTGCTGCACCAGCGCCTTGAAAAACGGCGGCAACAAGCCATCGAGGTACTTGCGCGCCGCGCGGGCCACTTGCCGGGCGAGGAACGGTACGGTGTCTTCGAACAGATAGAGAATGCCGCGCAGTTGATTGAGCTCGGCCATGGCATCGGCCGGCGCATTTTCCAGGGTGACTTGCTCGCCCAGGGCAAAGATCGGCAGATCCGGTGCACGCACCCGCGCCAGCCCGATCAATTCGGCCATGTTCTGTAAAAGATGCGAGTTCGTACTGGCGTCCTCGGCGGCAATCAGCATGCACGCCAGACCATGATGGGTCGACGCGACCAACCGCCCTTCGGCGTAGTCGGTGGCCGACACGATACTGAAACCTTCCTGCTCCAACTCTTGGGCGATGCCACGGATACGGTCACCGGCGACCGTGTCGGCCTTGATGTCGCGATGAACGATCAACACCGGAAACTTCAAATCTTTGTACATGAGGCTCAGTGTCCTGAGGCGGCCGAATTGAATCGGCCAATGCACTCAAGGGTAGAGGGTTGCAGCGAATGTGGCGAGGGTGGCCAGTTGGCTTCATGCCGCCAAAAGCAAAGATCGTCCGATCCGTTGATCTTCAAGCCTGAGCGTCAGCTTCCGCGATCTGCGTCCACATCGCCGGGCCACCCGCAGACTTGGCAATAATTTCCAGCCGCACCAGATGCGCCGCCAGTTCTTCTTCCGTCGCACGAATGATCCGCGCAGGCTGACGATCAGCCGGCAAGCGCCGAATTTCGGTCGCCGAGTTGTCCGCGCCCTCGCCCGTGCCATTGCCGTCTGAAGCGTTGCCGGCCAGCGACAGGCTGGTCTGGCCACCGGTCATGGTCAGGTAGACGTCGGCGAGAATCTCCGAGTCGAGCAAGGCGCCGTGCAGTTCACGGCCGGAGTTGTCGACGCCATAACGTTTGCACAACGCATCGAGGCTGTTGCGCTGCCCCGGGTGACGTTCCCGAGCCATCATCAGGGTGTCGAGGATTGAGCAGTGCTGGGTAATGTCAGCGCGATCGTGCTGACCCATCAGGGCGAATTCGTTGTTGATGAAGCCAACGTCGAACGCCGCGTTGTGGATGATCAGCTGCGCGCCTTTGATGAACTCGAAGAACTCATCGGCCACTTCGGCAAAGCGCGGCTTGCCGACGAGGAATTCGTTGGTGATGCCGTGGACGCCGATGGCGCCTTCATCACTCTCGCGATCCGGTTGCAGGTAAACGTGAAAATGCCGGCCCGTCAGGCGCCGCCCGATCAGTTCGACACAACCGATTTCAATGATCCGGTGACCATCGGTCACCGGCATGCCGGTGGTTTCGGTATCGAGTACAACGGATCTGGTGGCCATCAGTGTTCAGCTCTCAACGGGTAGATCTTGCAAAAAACGCGGATGTTAACACGCTCGGCGGGGTGTTTCAGTCAGACCGTGGCTCGCGAATGGCCGCACCACGGCTCAGAAGCGAAATCAGCTTTGCTTGTAGCCGCGCACTTCGTCAACGCCACGGTTAGCCAACTGGTCGGCCCGCTCGTTACCGTGATGGCCAATATGCCCACGCACCCATTTCCAGGTGACCTTGTGGCGGTTGACCTGTTCATCCAGCTCTTTCCACAGATCAGCATTCTTCACCGGCTCTTTCGCGGCGGTTTTCCAGCCACGTTTTTTCCAGTTGGCCATCCACTCGTTGATGCCCTTCATCACATATTGCGAGTCGGTCACCAACAGCACTTCACACGGACGCTTCAAGGCTTCGAGGCCCCGAATCGCGCCGAGCAGTTCCATGCGGTTGTTGGTGGTGTTGGCTTCGCCGCCCCACAGTTCCTTCTCGACGCCCTTGCACACCAGCAAGGCGCCCCAGCCGCCGGGGCCGGGGTTGCCTTTGCAGGCGCCGTCAGTGAACAGCTCTACGGTGTCGACGCTTTCAACGCTTTCGCTCATGCCAATCTATCCAGAAAAATGCCTGTCCTGCCGATCACGGATCGACAATGACCGAGGCCGGGACACACCCGGCCACAAATAAAAGAAAGTTTTACGGTTCGATGCGGCGGCGGTTGACCTTGGCCATCGGCAGCGGAATCAGCTTGCCCATCGGCTCGCGCCGTTCCTGACGCAACGGTCGCAGTCCGACCACAATCTTGCGCGCGACCAGTAAATAGAAGCCGCCACCCGACAATTGCCAGTCACCGGCCTTGCGTTCCCAGCCGGCCAGACGGGCCTGCCACTTGGGTGACGCGAGCGGCGGACGATAGCACCCGAAGCGGCGTTTCTCCAGCGCGAAGCCCAGCAGATTGAGCCAGTCGGCGACCCGCGACGGCGAGATGCAGCGCGCCTGGCGCAAGGCGTCGTGGGCGAACACATGGCGCAGGCCCCAGGTGCTCCAGGGGTTGATGCCGATGATCAGCAAATGCCCACCGGGACGCACGCTGCTCGCTGCTTCACGCAGCAAACCGTGGGGCGACAGGCAGAAATCCAGACCGTGCTGCATCACCACCACATCGGCGGCATGCTCGCTCAGCGGCCAGGCCTGCTCCTCGCAGACGATCTCGACCCCGGGCAACGGCGCACCGAGGCGCACATTGCGCTGCACTTGCGGTGCCGACGGCGGGGTTTCGGCCGATGGCCCGTAGTGCACCAGATAACCGCCAAAGAAACGGCCCAACTCGTCTTCGAGCATGCGCCGCTCTTCATCGAGCAGAAATTGCCCGAGCGGGCCGGACAGCCATTCACGGGCTGCACCGATCAGGGCCAGCCAGTCAGGATCAGCCTGTGCGAACGCTTTATCACTCATCGCATTCTCCAAAGCGCCAGGAACTACTAAGATGCGCCAATGTTTTCCGCTTGGCGAATTCCGACGATGATACAGATCAGTGCCCTGCCCGCGTTCACCGACAACTACATCTGGTTGTTACAGGATCACCGCACCCAGCGCTGCGCCGTGGTCGACCCGGGCGATGCCGCGCCGGTTCAGGCGTGGCTTGCAGCGCATCCGGGCTGGGTGTTGAGCGATATCCTGATCACCCACCACCATCATGATCACGTCGGCGGCGTCGAACGCCTGAAAGCGCTGAGCGGCGCAAAAGTCTACGGCCCGGCCAGCGAAAGCATCCCGGGGCGCGACGTGGCGCTCGAGGACAACGACACGGTCAGCGTGCTCGGCTGGGACTTCGACGTCTATGCGGTGCCCGGTCACACCTTGGGGCACATTGCCTATTACCACCACGGCCTGCTGTTTTGCGGCGACACCCTGTTCGCCGCCGGTTGCGGTCGCCTGTTCGAGGGCACGCCGGAGCAAATGCACCACTCGCTCAGCCGCCTCGCTGCTCTACCGGAAGATACCCTGGTCTACTGCACCCATGAATACACCCTGAGCAATCTGAAGTTTGCCGCCGCCGTCGAGCCGGGCAATCCGGACATCGCCGCCCGTCTGGAAAAAGTCACTCAGCAGCGGCAAAACGGCGTCATGACCCTACCTTCGACCCTGGCACTGGAAAAGCTCACAAATCCGTTCTTGCGTACCTCTGAAACATTAGTTACACAAAAAGTGGACGAACGGGCAGGCGCTCAAAACCGGGCGCCGAGTGAGGTATTTGCGGCTCTGCGGGCTTGGAAAGATAAGTTCTAAGCCCCCCACTACTTGGTACAAAAATTCTGAATGGTTGACCGCAGGGGGTGCGCTTTCTAGAATCGCCCGACATTTTTGCCCGGAACTTACTTCCAGCCAATGTCGTCATCCATACGTAAGTCCGTCAATTCAGACGCATTGACCCGCCTGGCGCAAGCTATCGCGGTGGCTGTGTCCGCCACGCTGGCGGGCTGTTCCAGCCATGCTCCGCAGACTGAAGCGACCCATACGCCGAACATTGCTGCGCGAGCCAAGCAGAAGCCGATCTGGCTGTCCGAAAAGCCCAGCCCACAGGTTCCCCAGGACATCTGGGAACGCATGCGCCAGGGCTTTCAGCTGCAGGAAGGTCTCGGCGTCAACCCGCGCATCGAGCAACAGCGCCTGTGGTTCGCCAGCAACCCCTCCTTCCTCGAGAACGCCGGCGAACGCGGCAGTCTCTATATTCACTACATCGTCGAACGCCTCGAAGAACGCAACATGCCGCTGGAACTGGCCCTGCTGCCAGTGATTGAAAGCGCCTACAACCCGATGGCCTATTCCCGGGCCGATGCAGTCGGGTTGTGGCAATTCATTCCGTCCACCGGGCGTTACTTCAACCTGCGTCAGACGCGCTTCTATGATGGTCGTCGCGACATCACTGCCTCGACCACCGCTGCGATGGATTACCTGACCCGTCTGCACGACATGTTCAACGGCGACTGGCTACTGGCACTGGCGGCGTACAACGCCGGCGAAGGCACGGTCAGCCGCGCCATCGAACGTAACGAAAAGCTCGGCCTGCCCACCGACTACTGGAACCTGCCGTTGCCGGCGGAAACCCAGGCCTACGTGCCGAAGCTGCTGGCGCTGTCGCAAGTGGTGCTGGCGCCGGAAGCCTACGGCGTGAACCTCAACCCGATCGCCAACGAACCGTACTTCCAGGTCGTCGAAATCAACCAGCGCATGGACCTGTCCAAGGTCGCTGCGGTGGCCAACATCGACGAAGACGAACTGTTTCAGCTCAACCCGGCCTTCAAGCAACGCACCACCATCGACGGCCCTCAGCATTTGCTGGTGCCGACGTCGAAGGCGCAATTGCTGACCGCCAGTTTGCAGACCATGCGTCCGGAAGAGTTGATCAGCCCGCGTTCGCTGAAACCGGTGTTCGAGGGTGCCGATCCGTCGGAAGTGGCGCAGCTCAAGCGTGCCTATCGGGTGAAGCGTGGCGACAACCTCGGTTCCATCGCCAAGGCCAACAAGGTCGAAGTCAAAGACCTGCAGCGCTGGAACAAGCTGACCGGCAAGAACCTCAAGGTTGGTCAGACCCTGGTGATGCAAGACACCACCAAGCGCGCGCCGGCACGCAAATCCGGCCGGGTCAACACGGTGATTGCGGCCAACAGCAAGAGCAAAGGCAAGGACGACAGCGCGCAGCAAACCCAGTACAAGGTCAAACGCGGCGACACGCTGTACGTCGTGGCCAAGCGCTTCAACGTTGAGATGCAGCATCTCAAGCGCTGGAATCCGGGTGCGGGTAAAGCACTGAAGCCGGGGCAGATGCTCACGGTTTATCAGCCGCACTGACAGAAGAGCCCCTGAGATTTCAGGGGCTTTTTTTGGTCCGGACTTTGTGGCGTGCTTCAGAACGATCCCCCTCACCCCAGCCCTCTCCCCCACGGGGGCGAGGGGGAAAGGGAGCCGATCTCCGTGTTGTTCAACATCCGAGTTCGGCTCGGTATCGCACGTCGGCGCAGCTCTCGCAAACACCACAGTCAGTCCCCTCTCCCTCCGGGAGAGGGTTAGGGTGAGGGGCTTTTGAGAACTTGAGTTCGACTCGGTGCAGCACGTCGATGCAATTCGCCCAGACACCACAGTCAGTCCCCTCTCCCTCCGGGAGAGGGTTAGGGTGAGGGGCTTTTGAAAACTTGAGTTCGACTCGGTGCAGCACGTCGATGCAATTCGCCCAGACACCACGATCAGTCCCCTCTCCCCCCGGGAGAGGGTTAGGGTGAGGGGCTCTTTAACCCGCATCTTTTTCCTGTCCAGACAAGCTGTTACTGTACGGCCCACTAAGCCCAAGCCGCCTGGATCGGATCTGACTTGAAGCGTCCCCTCCTCCTGCTCCTGATCAGCCTGGCCTTGAGCTCAACCGCAAGCGCGACGATTACCGAAAGTCACGGTTATGCGCAGTTCGGCACGCTCAAGTACCCGGCCAGATTTACCCACTTCGACTGGGTCAACCCGCAAGCGCCCAAGGGCGGTACGTTGCGGGTAATGGCGTTCGGCACCTTCGATACGGTCAATCCGTACACGTTCAAAGGCACCAGCCCGGTCACCACCGCGAATTTCCTCCAGTACGGCATCAATGAGCTGAATGAGCCGCTAATGGTCGGCACCGGCCAGTATTCGCCGTCCGGTGACGAGCCGGCGTCGAGCTATGGTTTGATCGCGCAATCGGTGGAGTACAGCGAAGATCGCAGCTGGGTCGTCTTCAACCTGCGTCCCGAGGCGCGTTTCCACGACGGCACGCCGATCACCGCCTATGACGTGGCCTTCTCCTATCGAACGCTGCTCAAGGACGGCCATCCGCTGTACCGTACCGCGTTGCAGGAAGTGCTGCGGGTCGACATTCTCAACAAGCAGCGCATTCGCTTCGTGCTCAAGCGCTCGGGCAATCCGCTGCTGATCCTGCGCCTCGGCGAGTTGCCGGTCCTGCCGCAGCATTACTGGAAAGACCGCGACTTCAAGGCCACCACCTTCGAACCACCGTTGGGCAGCGGCCCCTATCGCATCACTTCGGTGACACCGGGTCGGCAGTTGATCTTCGAGCGGGTCAAGGATTACTGGGGCAAGGACTTGCCGGTCAATCGCGGCAAGTACAACTTCGATCGCATGGAAGTCGAGTTCTACCGCGACAGCGACGTGGCCTTCGAAGCGTTCAAGGCTGGCGAGTTCGACATCTACATCGAGCATCAGGCGAAGAACTGGGCCAACGGCTACAACTTCCCGGCCATACGCCGTGGCGATGTGATCAAGGCACAGATCCCGCATCAGATCCCGACCCAGAGTCAGGGCCTGTTCATGAACACCCGCCGTGCGACGTTCTCGGACGTTAAGACCCGTGAAGCGCTGGGCCTGATGTTCGACTTCGAGTGGACCAACCGCGCGCTGTTCAGCGACGCCTACAAACGCACCACCAGTTACTACCCCAACAGTGAGTTCACCACCTCCGGCCTGCCGGTCGGGCATGAATGGCTGATGCTCAAGCCGTACAAGGAACAACTGCCGGCCAGGCTGTTCACCGAGCCGTTCAGCCTGCCAAAAACCGACGGACGCGGCATTCCCCGGGAAACCATGCGCAAGGCATTGGCATTGCTCGCCGAAGCCGGCTGGAAGCTCAACGGTCAGCGCCTGCAAAACGCTGACGGCCAACCGCTGCGGTTCGAGCTGCTGCTGGTCAATCCGAACCTGGAGCGCCTCTACCAGCCCTATATCGAGAACCTCAACAGCATCGGCATCGACGCGCGCCTGCGCACCGTGGATCGGGCGCAGTACAAACAGCGCCTCGATCAATTTGATTTCGACATGATCTCGATGACGCTCAACCAGACCCTCAGTCCGGGCCTGGAGCAGTGGCAGTACTTCCACTCCAGTCAGGTCGGGGTCAAGGGCAGCAAGAATTACGCAGGCATTGCCAACCCGGTAGTGGATCACCTGCTCGAACAATTGCTCGCCGCGCGCACCCGCGACGAGCAGGTCGCCGCCGGCAAGGCGCTCGACCGCGTGCTGCTCTGGCAGCACTACAGCATTCCCAATTGGTACCTCAATTATCACCGTCTGGCCTACCGCAACCGGTTGGCCTTCGTCACCACGCCGCCCTACACCCTGGGCCTGAGCGCATGGTGGCTGAAGTCTTCGGAGAAAGATCAATGAAACCGATCCGCGCCCTGCTCGTCCAGGCCAGCGGTTTGCTGTTCGCCGGGCTGGCTTTTGCCGCTCCGCAACACGCCGTGACCCTGTACAACGAGCCGCCGAAATACCCGGCCGATTTCAAGCATTTCGATTATGTGAACCCCGATGCGCCCAAGGGCGGCATCTTCCGTCAGGCCGGTTTCGGCGGCTTTGACAGCCTCAACCCGTTTATCAGCAAAGGCGTGCCGGCCGACGATGTCGGGCAGATCTACGACACCTTGACCAAACACAGCCTCGACGAACCGTTCACCGAATACGGCTTGATCGCCCGGCAGATCGAAAGAGCCCCGGACAACAGCTGGGTGCGTTTCTACCTGCGCCCGGAAGCGCGCTTCCACGACGGCCACCCGGTACGCGCCGAGGACGTGGTGTTCAGCTTCAACACGCTGACCAAGGAAGGCTCACCGCTGTTTCGCGGCTACTACAGCGACGTTTCCGAAGTGATCGCCGAAGATCCGCTGAAAGTGCTCTTCAAGTTCAAGCACACCAATAACCGTGAACTACCGCTGATCCTCGGCCAGTTACCGGTGCTGCCCAAGCACTGGTGGGCCGATCGCGACTTCACCAAGGGCAACCTGGAAATTCCGCTGGGCAGCGGCCCTTACAAGGTTGCCGAAGTGAAGGCCGGACGTTCAGTGCGTTACGAGCGGGTCAAGGATTACTGGGGCAAGGACCTGCCAGTCAACCGTGGCTTCTACAACTTCGACACGATGACCACCGATTACTACCGCGACAACACCGTCGCCCTCGAAGCGCTGAAGGCTGGACAATTCGATTACTGGCTGGAAATGACCGCAAAGAACTGGGCCAACGCCTACAACATCCCGGCGGTTACCGAAGGCCGTTTGATCAAGGAACAGATCGCCAACAGCAACCCGACCGGCATGCAGGGCTTCGTCTTCAACCTGCGTCGCCCGGTGTTTCAGGATGTGCGGGTGCGTCAGGCACTCGGTCTGCTGTTCGATTTCGAGTGGACCAACAAACAACTGTTCAACAGCGCCTACTTCCGCACCCGCAGCTATTTCGAAAACTCGGAAATGGCCGCCACCGGCCTGCCCGACGCCGATCAACGGGCGATCCTTGAGCCGTTCCGCAGCAAACTGCCGGCGCAGGTGTTCAGCGAAGCGTTCGAGAATCCGAAGACCGATGCCAGCGGCATGATCCGCGCACAGCAGCGCGAGGCCTATCAACTGCTGCAGGAGGCCGGCTGGAAGATCGTCGACGACAAAATGGTCGACGCCACGGGCAAACCGGTGGTGATCGAGTTCCTGCTCGCGCAGACCGAATTCGAACGCGTACTGCTGCCATTCAAGCGCAACCTCAGCGACCTTGGCATCGATCTGGTAATCCGCCGCGTCGACGTTTCGCAGTACATCAACCGCGTGCGTTCGCGGGACTTCGACATGATGGTCGGCAGCTTCCCGCAGTCCAACTCACCGGGTAACGAACAGCGCGAATTCTGGATGAGCGCCGCTGCCGACAAACCGAGCAGCCGCAACACCATTGGCCTGAAGGATCCGATTGTCGATCAACTGGTCGAAAACCTGATCAACGCCGACTCACGCAAAAGCCTGGTGGCCCACGCCCGCGCACTGGATCGCGTGCTGCAATGGGGTTACTACGTGGTGCCGAACTGGCACATCAAGACCTGGCGCGTGGCGTACTGGAACCACATCGGTCACCCGAAAGTCTCGCCCAAGTACGACATCGGGATTAACACCTGGTGGGTCAAGCCCGACGCAAAACCGGCAGTAGAAGTCGAAACCAAACTGCAAGCCGACCCTGTGGGCACGGAGTAATCAGATGCTGGCGTATATTTTTCGGCGACTGCTGCTGATCATCCCGACCCTGTTCGGCATTCTGCTGATCAACTTCGTGATCATCCAGGCCGCGCCCGGTGGCCCGGTGGAACAGATGATCGCCAAGCTCGAAGGCTTCGAAGGCGCCACCAGCCGCATTGCCGGCGGCGGTGCCGAGGTGTCGGTGGCCGGTTCCTCCTATCGCGGCGCGCAGGGTCTGGACCCGGCGCTGATCAAGGAAATCGAGCACATGTACGGGTTCGACAAATCGGCCCCGGAACGTCTGTGGATCATGGTCAAGAACTACGCGCAGCTGGATTTCGGCGACAGTTTCTTCCGCGACGCCAAGGTCATCGACCTGATCAAGGAAAAGATGCCGGTGTCGATCTCGCTCGGACTGTGGAGCACGCTGATCATGTACCTGGTGTCGATCCCGCTGGGGATCGCCAAAGCAACCCGGCACGGCAGCCATTTCGACGTCTGGACCAGTTCGGCGATCATCGTCGGCTATGCGATCCCGGCGTTTCTCTTTGCGATCCTGCTGATCGTGGTGTTTGCCGGCGGCAGTTATCTCGACTGGTTCCCGCTAAGGGGCCTGACCTCAAACAACTTCGATGAACTGAGCTTCGGCGGCAAGATCCTCGATTACTTCTGGCACCTGGCGCTGCCGGTGACCGCACTGGTGATCGGTAACTTCGCAACCATGACCCTGCTGACCAAAAACAGCTTTCTCGACGAAATCAACAAGCAATACGTGGTCACCGCCAAGGCCAAAGGCCTGACCCGCCATCGCGTGTTGTACGGCCATGTGTTCCGCAACGCCATGCTGCTGGTGATTGCCGGATTCCCGTCGGCGTTCATCGGCATCTTCTTCACAGGATCCTTGCTGGTGGAAGTGATCTTCTCCCTCGACGGCCTCGGCCTGATGAGCTTCGAAGCGGCGATCAACCGCGATTACCCGGTGGTGTTCGGGACCCTGTTCATCTTCACCCTGCTGGGGTTGGTGGTGAAACTGATCGGCGACCTCACCTACACCCTGGTCGATCCGCGCATCGACTTCGAAAGCCGGGAGCATTGAGATGAACCTGTCCCCTCTCAACCGCCGCCGCTTCGAACTGTTCAAGGCCAACAAGCGTGGCTGGTGGTCGCTGTGGCTGTTTCTGGTGCTGTTCGGCCTGAGCCTGGGCGCCGAGCTGATCGCCAACGACAAGCCGCTGGTGGTGCATTACGACAACAACTGGTACTTCCCGGCGATCAAGCGCTACCCGGAAACCACCTTCGGCGGCGAATTCCCGCTGGAAGCCAACTACAAGAGCCCGTACATCCGCGAACTGCTCAAGGCCAAGGATGCC
Source organism: Pseudomonas sp. 3B-A001-10F (assembly GCF_056313565.1). NCBI lineage: Bacteria > Pseudomonadati > Pseudomonadota > Gammaproteobacteria > Pseudomonadales > Pseudomonadaceae > Pseudomonas > Pseudomonas sp. 3B-A001-10F. The sequence goes on along the minus strand of NZ_JBQYFW010000023.1, from coordinate 70,719 downwards.
TGGGTGCTTTGGGCGCCGATTCCCTACAGCTACCAGAGCATCAACTACGACCTGAAAGCCCCGGCCCCGGCGCCACCGTCGGCGGACAACCTGCTGGGTACTGACGATCAGGGTCGCGACGTGCTGGCGCGGGTGATCTACGGTTTCCGCATTTCGGTGCTGTTCGCGCTGACGTTGACCGTGCTGAGTTCGATCATCGGCGTGATTGCCGGTGCTTTGCAGGGTTTCTATGGCGGCTGGGTCGATCTGGCCGGGCAGCGATTTCTGGAAATCTGGTCAGGGCTGCCGGTGCTGTACTTGCTGATCATTCTCGCCAGTTTCGTCCAGCCGAATTTCTGGTGGCTGCTGGGGATCATGCTGCTGTTCTCGTGGATGAGCCTGGTCGACGTGGTGCGCGCCGAGTTCCTCCGTGGCCGCAACCTCGAATACGTGCGCGCAGCAAGAGCGCTGGGCATGCAGAACGGCGCGATCATGTTCCGCCACATCCTGCCCAACGCGATGGTTTCGACCATGACCTTCATGCCGTTCATCCTCACCGGCGCCATCGGCACCCTCACCGCTTTGGACTTCCTCGGTTTCGGCTTGCCGGCCGGCAGTCCGTCGCTGGGTGAACTGGTCGCCCAGGGCAAATCCAACCTGCAAGCGCCGTGGCTGGGCATGAGTGCCTTTGCCGTGCTGGCGTTGATGTTGAGTTTGCTGGTGTTTATCGGCGAGTCCGCTCGCGATGCCTTCGACCCGAGGAAGTGAAATGAATCAGGACAATCTGATCGAAGTGCGCGACCTCGCCGTCGAATTCGGTTTCGGCGAGCGTGTGCACCGGGTCGTCGAAGGCGTGAGTTTCGACATCAAACGCGGCGAAACCCTGGCGCTGGTCGGCGAATCCGGCTCGGGCAAATCGGTGACCGCACACTCGATCCTGCGCCTGCTGCCCTACCCGATGGCCCGCCATCCGGCCGGCAGCATCAATTACGCCGGGCAAAACCTGCTGGGGCTCAGTGAGAAAACCATCCGCCACATTCGTGGCAACCGCATCGCGATGATCTTTCAGGAGCCGATGACTTCGCTGAATCCGCTGCACTCGATCGAGAAGCAGATCAACGAAGTCCTCGGCATCCACAAGGGCCTGACCGGCAAAGTCGCGACCAAGCGTACGCTGGAGCTGCTGGACATGGTCGGCATCCCCGAGCCGCACAAGCGTCTCAAGGCCCTGCCCCACGAGTTGTCCGGTGGCCAGCGCCAGCGTGTGATGATCGCCATGGCCCTGGCCAACGAGCCGGAATTGCTGATTGCCGACGAACCGACCACGGCGCTGGATGTGACCGTTCAGCTGAAAATCCTCGATTTGCTCAAGGAATTACAGGCCAGATTGGGCATGTCGTTGTTACTGATCAGTCACGATTTGAACCTGGTGCGAAGAATTGCGCATCGCGTATGTGTCATGCAGCGCGGTTGCATCGTCGAACAGGCATCGTGCGCAGAGCTGTTCCGTTCGCCGCAGCATCCGTACACTCGGGAATTGCTCGGCGCGGAACCCAGCGGAGGCCCGGCGAGCAATAAAATCGGCGCGCCGCTGCTTGAGGTCGAGGACCTGAAAGTCTGGTTCCCGATCAAGAAAGGCCTGCTCAAGCGCACGGTGGATCACGTCAAGGCAGTGGATGGCATCAATTTCAGCCTGCCCCAGGGTCAGACCCTGGGGATTGTCGGCGAAAGCGGTTCCGGCAAATCCACACTGGGTCTGGCGATTTTGCGGCTGATTGGCAGCAAAGGCGCGATCCGCTTTGAAGGCAAGCAGCTAGACTGCCTGACGCAGAACGAGGTTCGCCCGTTGCGGCGGGAGATGCAGGTGGTGTTTCAGGACCCGTTTGGCAGCCTGAGCCCGCGCATGTGTGTCAGCGACATCGTTGGCGAAGGCCTGCGGATTCACAAGATGGGCACCGCCGAGGAACAAGAGGCGGCGATTATTGCGGCATTGAAGGAGGTAGGTCTGGATCCGGAAACCCGGCACCGCTACCCCCACGAATTTTCCGGTGGGCAACGGCAGCGAATCGCCATTGCCCGGGCCTTGGTGCTGAAACCGGCGCTGATCCTGCTGGACGAGCCGACGTCGGCGCTCGACCGGACGGTGCAGCGGCAAGTGGTGGAGCTGTTGCGTTCACTGCAAGCCAAGTACAACCTGACGTATTTGTTTATCAGCCATGATTTGGCTGTCGTCAAAGCGCTGAGCCACCAGCTGATGGTGGTCAAGCATGGCCAAGTGGTCGAACAGGGAGACGCGCAAAGTATTTTTGCCGCCCCCCAACATCCGTATACACAGCAGTTGCTGGAAGCCGCTTTTTTGGCACCAGCCACTGCGCAATAACCTGAAAGAGGAGCAACACATGGGTTTTCTCGCCGGTAAGCGCGTACTGATCGTCGGTGTCGCCAGCAAGCTGTCCATCGCATCCGGCATCGCTGCCGCCATGCATCGCGAGGGCGCTGAGCTTGCCTTCACTTATCAGAACGACAAACTGAAAGGTCGTGTTGAAGAATTCGCCCAAGGCTGGGGTTCGAGCCCTGAGCTGTGCTTCCCGTGCGACGTGGCCAGCGATGAAGAAATCGCCAAGGTCTTCGAAGCACTGAGCAAGAAGTGGGACGGCCTGGACTGCATCGTCCACTCCGTTGGCTTCGCCCCGGGCGACCAACTGGACGGCGACTTCACCGAAGCCACCACCCGTGACGGTTTCCGCATCGCGCACGACATCAGCGCCTACAGCTTCGTGGCCCTGGCCAAAGCCGGCCGCGAAATGATGAAAGGCCGCAACGGCAGCCTGCTGACCCTGTCGTACCTGGGCGCTGAGCGCACCATGCCGAACTACAACGTAATGGGCATGGCCAAGGCTTCGCTGGAAGCTGGCGTACGTTACCTGGCCGGCTCCCTGGGCCCGGACGGCACCCGCGTCAACTGCGTATCGGCTGGCCCGATCCGTACCCTGGCAGCCTCGGGCATCAAGAACTTCCGCAAGATGCTGGCCGCCAACGAAGCGCAAACCCCGCTGCGTCGCAACGTCACCATCGACGAAGTCGGCAACGCCGGCGCCTTCCTGTGCTCCGACCTGGCGTCGGGCATCAGCGGCGAAATCATGTACGTCGACGGCGGCTTCAACACCACCGCCATGGGCAACATCGAAGAGTGATCTTCGCCTAGCCAATAAAAAAACCCGCCGATCTGGCGGGTTTTTTTATGCCTGCAACACTGCCCCCTGTGGGAGTGAGCTTGCTCGCGAAGGCGTCCATTCAGTCAACTGATCATGGCCTGATCCAGCGCCTTCGCGAGCAGGCTCGCTCCCCACATGGATTTGTGGTGAACCGGGATGTTTTGAACACCGAAGGACCCGTGGGAGTGAGCTTGCTCACGAAGAGGCCAGCACGTTCAACGGAGATGTTGCCTGACACTCCGCCTTCGCGAGCAAGCTCGCTCCCACATGGATTTGTGGTGAACCGGGATGTTTTGAACACCGAAGGACCTGTGGGAGTGAGCTTGCTCACGAAGAGGCCAGCACGTTCAACGGAGATGTTGCCTGACCGGACGCCTTCGCGAGCAGGCTCGCTCCCACATGGATTTGTGGTGAACCGGGATGTTTTGAACACCGAAGGACCCGTGGGAGTGAGCTTGCTCACGAAAGCGTCCATTCAGTCAACTGATCATGGCCTGATCCAGCGCTTTCGCGAGCAAGCTCGTTCCCACATGGATTTGTGGTGAACCGGGATTTGATAACACCCGACCCCCCTGTAGGAGTGAGCCTGCTCGCGAAAGCGCTGGGTCAGGCAATGAAGAGGTTGATGGCCGGACGCTATCGCGAGCAGGCTCACGCCTACAAGCGATCTACGGTGCATTCGCTAACAACGCTTCAAGGCCTGCTTGTGCACATACATCGCGCTATCGGCATCCGCCAGCAGCCGATCCACGGTCTCATGGCGCTTGGCGTCATATTCGATCTGACCCACGCTAAAGCGAATCGCATAGCCCCGGTGCAACGTGGCATTGCGCTCTTCGAGAATATCCTTGAGCCGCGCCATGATCGCTGTGGTTTCGACATGGCTGGAGCCGGTCAGCAGCGCAACGAACTCATCGCCACCGAGCCGCCCGACCACATCACTCTCGCGGAAGGCGATGCGCAGCACGTCGGCAAAAGTCTTCAGCGCACTGTCACCCTCGGCATGCCCATACAGATCGTTGATCTGCTTGAAGTCATTGAGGTCGAAAAACAGCAAGGTCGCCGGCCGTTCCAGCCGTGCGCAGGCGTCCAGCGCATGCTGCGCCAGTTGCTTGAAACCACGGCGATTGGACAGCAACGTCAATTCATCCATGCTCGCGATCTGCACAGCGGCCAACTCTTGCTCGGCCATTTCCGCCAGATCACGCAACAACGCGCGCTCTTCCTCGTCGAGGTCGCGGGGCTTGGTGTCGATCAGGCACAGCGTGCCCATTTTGTTGCCATTGGGCACGGTCAGCGGGTAACCGGCGTAGAAACGAATGTTCGGCGCGCCCGTCACCAACGGGTTGTCATGGAAGCGCACATCCTCGCGAGCGTCCGGCACCAACAGCAGGCCGTCGTTAAGAATCGCATGACCGCAGAACGAGACATCCCTCGGTGTCTCGCTGACATCCAGGCCCACACACGATTTGAACCACTGCCGATTGGTGTCGACCAGCGTTACCAGGGCGATCGGCACATTGAACAGGCGTTTCGCCAACCGTGTCAGTCGGTCGAAACGTTCTTCAGGGGCGGAATCGAGCAGCTCAAGACCGTGCAACGCTTGAACGCGCGCCGTTTCATTCGCAGGTTTTCCTGGAACCAGCATCAGCACACTCCATTGGCAACAATGCTTCCAAGCGTAGCGCTAATTTGGCAATGGCTCACATTTGCGCCACCGGGCATGGCCCGCCCGCATCGGCCCAGAGCTTGAATTGCGTGACAAAAATATCGTGCGGAACTGGCACCGGCGCGCGCCCTGCCCCGGGACTCCAGCCCCACAGCACCAATTTGTCTTCGCTGACATGCTTGATCAGCGCAGCAAAGTCGCGATCGCCATTGCTCGAACGGTCCTTGATCATCGCGCAGAGCTTGTCCGGTGGCAGGCCGATCCAGGCCATTTTGTGCGCTGCCGGCGGCAGGCTCCAGTGCGGCGCCCCCGGTGGCGCATGCGGGCCGTAACTGGCCGGCGGATTGTTTTCCGCGTGGCAGGTCGCGCAAGGCAAACCGGCCGCGCCCTTGCCGTCCATGCCGCGCACCACGTTCATCGCATGGGGAATGCCGGCGTCGAACTGCAACGGCGAATCCCCGGGAATATGACAGTTCTGGCAGCGCGGACTCTGGAAGACTTTCTGTACGGTGGTGAAGGCTTTCAAGGCTTCCTGATCATCGGCAAACAGATCCGAGGCATAACCGCCCAGCCCCAGTAGAACCACCGTGCCCAACACTAGATGTCGTTTCATCTCACACCCCCGACAGTTGCAGCGGCAACTCGCGCAGACGTTGCCCGGTCAGGGCGAACACCGCGTTGGCCACGGCTGGCGCGGTCGGCGGCACACCGGCCTCGCCGATGCCACCAGGTTTGTCGCTGCTGGGCACGATGTGCACTTCCACCACCGGCATCTCGTTGAGCCGCAGCACCTGATAATCGTGATAGTTGGACTGCACGACCGCGCCATCCTTGAGCGTCAGTTTGCTGTGCAGGGCCATGCCCAGGCCGAAGGTGATGCACGATTCCATCTGCGCGGCGATGCTCTGTGGATTCACCGCGATCCCGCAATCCACCGCGCAGACCACGCGATGCACGCGAATCGCCAGATTGTCCTGCGACACCTCCGCGACCTGCGCCACGTAACTGCCGAACGACTCGTGCACCGCCACGCCCAGCGCATGGCCGTCCGGCAGCGGGGCTTTCCAGTTAGCCTTTTCCACCGCCAGATTGAGCACGCCCAAATGCCGAGGATGATCCTTGAGCAAGGTGCGTCGGTACTCGACCGGATCCTTGCCCGCCGCCGTGGCCATTTCATCGATCAGCGATTCCATGACAAAACCGGTATGGCTATGGCCAACCGAGCGCAGCCACAGCACGTTGATGCCGGTCTGCGGTGAATGCAGATCAACTTGATGATTGGCCAGGCCTTTGACGTAAGGACTGTCGGCAACGCCTTCGACCGAGGTCGGGTCGATGCCGTTTTTGACCATCGTCGCCTCCATCAACGTGCCGGTCATGATCGATTGCCCGACCAGCACATGCTGCCAGCTCGACGGCAAGCCATCAGCACCGAGGCCGATCTTCGCCTGATGCAGAAACATCGAGCGGTAGTACCCGCCGCGAATATCGTCTTCGCGCGACCACACGGTTTTCACCGGCATCGCGGCGGCTTTCGCCACTTGCACCGCCTCGGCGACAAAGTCTGATGTCGGGTTGGCCCGGCGCCCAAAACCACCGCCAAGGAATTCGGTGTGGATTTCCACCTGCTCCGGTTTCAGTCCGGTGATCTTGCCAGCGACCATTTGATCCAGCGTCTGGAATTGTGTGCCGGTCCAGATTTCGCATTTCTCGGCGCTGATCTTCACCGTGCAGTTGAGCGGTTCCATCGGCGCATGAGCCAGATAGGGCACGCTGTATTCGACGTCGATCTTCTTCGCCGCTTTGCCAAAACTGCCCTTGGCATCACCGGCCTGACTCGCCGACGTGCCTTGCGTGGCGGCCAGTTTGCGGAAACTCGCCAACAGTTTTTCGCTGCTCAGGTCCGCATGCGGACCCAGATCCCAATCGACCTTCAGCGCATCACGCCCCAGTTTCGCCGCCCAGTAATGCTCGGCAATCACCGCCACGCCCGTCGGTACCTGCACCACTTTGTGTACGCCCGGCACCGCCAGCGCTTCAGCGCCTTCGAAAGATTTAACAGTGGCACCGAATACCGGTGGGCGCGCGACCATTGCGGTCATCAAGCCTTCAAACTGCACGTCCATGCCGAACTTGGCGCGGCCGGTGATTTTCTCCGGTGTGTCGAGGCGTTTGGTCGGTTTGCCAATGACTTTCCAGTCCTTGGCTTCCTTAAAGGTAATCGACTTCGGATCCGGCACCGGCAGTTGCCCGGCGGCATCCGCCAGCTCGCCATAAGTTGCACGTTTGTCACCGGCAATCACCACGCCCGATTCAGTGCGAATGGCCGATGGTGCCACCTCGAAGCGTTTCGCCGCCGCCTCAACCAGCATCTGCCGCGCGGTCGCGCCTGCCAGTCGATAGCGGTCAAATTCCATCCACGTCGACGTCGAGCCGCCGGTAATCTGCATGCCGCCAAAACCGGGCATGCCGTAATCCGCCGCCGACGCGGGTGAGTGCTCGACGCGGATCTTCGACCAATCGGCGTCCAGCTCTTCGGCAATCAACATGGTCAGGCCGGTCCAGATGCCTTGGCCCATCTCCGAATGCCCCAGCAAAACGGTGACGCTGTTGTCTGCTGCGATGCGCAAAAACGCATTCGGCGCGAAAACCTTGCCTTCATTCTCGGCCGCATAGGCAAACTTGTGGCCGCCGGGGACGACAAACGCCACCACCAGCCCGCCGCCCAACACGGCACTGCCCTTGAGAAAACCCCGACGCGATACAGGACTGTTCATCGCCTATCTCCCACAGATTGAATCAGCCGATTTCCGATGCACGCTTAACCGCTGCGCGAATGCGGGGATAGGTGCCGCAACGGCAGATATTGCCGGAGAGCGCCTGATCGATATCGCTGTCGGTGGGTTTGGGGATTTTCGCCAGCAGTGCCGCCGCAGACATGATCTGCCCCGACTGGCAGTAACCGCACTGCACCACGTCGAGTTCGGCCCAGGCTTGCTGCACCGGGTGCGAACCGTCGGTGGACAGCCCTTCGATGGTGAGAATTTTCTGGCCATGGGCCACGGCGGTCGCGGGCGTAATGCAGGCGCGCAACGGCGCCCCGTCAACGTGCACGGTGCAGGCCCCGCACTGGGCCATGCCGCAGCCGAATTTGGTACCGGTCAGGTGCGCGACATCGCGCAGGACCCAGAGCAACGGCATGTCCGCAGGGACATCGAGCTCCTGATCCTTGCCATTGATATTCAAGGTCAGCATCGGGGAAATTCCTCAGACTCACGGTGTTCTGAAGGGGCGCCGCTGTGGCCAGCAAAGCCTACGCGCGCCTCGGCTTATCCCTTTCAGCAAAGCCTAATTTGCGTACGAAGCCAGACGTTGCGACCACCGGTCATGCAGATGTCGACTTTAATCCTACAGTTGATAACGGCTCGCACTGAGCCTGCACTGTAGAAAACTCGTCATGAGCGAAACCGGTCCGCGATCACCGCGCGGGTTATCCATCAGATTGGTCTGGAGTTGCGAACATGGGATTTGTCACCACCAAAGACGGCGTCGAGATTTTCTACAAGGACTGGGGCCCGAAAGACGCGCCAGCGATCCACTTCCACCACGGCTGGCCGCTCAGCTCGGACGATTGGGATGCGCAGATGCTGTTCTTCCTGGGCAAAGGCTTTCGGGTGGTTGCCCATGATCGCCGTGGGCATGGGCGTTCGAGTCAGGTCTGGGATGGCCACGATATGGATCATTACGCCGACGATACGCTGGCGGTGGTCAATCATCTGGGTCTGAAGAATGTTGTCCACGTTGGCCACTCGACCGGTGGCGGTGAGGTGATCCATTACATTGCCCGGCATGGTCAGGCCAACGTCGCCAAAGGTGTGTTGATCAGTGCGGTGCCACCGTTGATGGTGCAGACCGAGAGCAATCCGGGTGGGCTGCCGAAATCGGTGTTCGATGATTTTCAGGCGCAACTGGCGGCGAACCGGGCGCAGTTCTATCGGGACATTCCGACGGGGCCGTTTTATGGCTACAACCGGCCGGGTGCCACGCCATCGGAGGGGATTATTGCCAACTGGTGGCGTCAGGGCATGATTGGTGGGGCGAAGGCGCATTACGACGGGATCGTCGCGTTTTCACAGACGGATTTTACTGAGGACTTGAAGAAGGTCACGGTGCCGGTGCTGGTGATGCATGGTGAGGATGATCAGATTGTGCCGTATGCGGATTCAGGGCCGTTGTCGGCCAAGTTGCTGCCCAATGGCACGTTGAAATCGTATCCAGGGTTCCCGCACGGGATGCCAACGACGGAGGCCGAGACGATTAACGCCGATCTGCTGGCCTTTATTCGCGGTGAAGATCTGTAAGTTTATGCACTGCACCCTGTGGGAGCGAGCTTGCTCGCGAAAGCGTCATTACTTTCAATATTGATGTCGACTGACACGACGCCTTCGCGAGCAAGCTCGCTCCCACAGGGACTATGTGACATGCCAAAAATCCTCACTCCATTCCAAGTCCCAGAAGTTTTCTGCCCCCTCTACTCCTCTGTACGCTCCGTGCTCTCGCGATCACGCTCGTAGTGGTGAGCCAGTGGCAGCGCCGGCAGCCACGACTCGCGGCGGATGGTCCAGAGTTCGTAGGTGGGTTTGAACTGATTAGGCTCATCCAGCGATCCGACGCTGACCTCTACTTCATCTGCCGAACGCGCGAACACCGGAGAGCCGCAGCGCGGGCAGAAAAAGCGCCCGTTGTAGTCGCGCATTTCGCCGGTGACCTTCAACGCATCCTCGGGAAATATGGCCGAGGTGCCGAACAGCGCGCCGTGGCGTTTGCGGCAGTCGAGGCAGTGGCAGATGCCGACTCGGTAGGGCTGACCTATCACTTCGAAACGGACATCGCCGCATAGGCAACCGCCGGTCAATCGATCCATGTCGCACCTCCTCTTCAGATCCGAAATTACCGATAACCCAGACGACAGCCCTCACCCTAACCCTCTCCCAGAGGTAGAGGGAACTGACCGCGCTGAATGTGCAAGTTGCACCGACTTGAAATACCGAGTCGAACTCAGGTTTGAAGAGCACAAAGATCGGCTCCCTTTCCCCCTCGCCCCCTTGGGGGAGAGGGCTGGGGTGAGGGGGAAAAATCTCACAGACTCACGCAAAACCGAAAGCCGCCACCAACCGGCATTGCTCATGTGTAAACGCCATCCGGTTATCACGTTTAAAGCACATAAACCGTTACGCCATCCTCCCTACAACACCTTGCGTCGTTACCTACGCGTACGCCAGAATCCGCCGGCTTACACGGCTATGGGCCGGGCTATATCGTTGGCCTGTCACTGCAAAACAGTGATCGGGTTTGGTAGCCCGTCTGTAATAGCCGTGTGACGACACCCTGTGCTTTCTCTTTGTGGAGGCTCAGTTCAATGGTGGTCATGCGTGGGGCTCACTCGTGAGCGCCGGGTTCCTATTGCAGCCGGTCTACCAACCCGCGTATGGCCACCACCCACTCGTTTGGTAGCGAGAGTGATGGCTCCTTAAACTGCGATAGGAGTTTCATCCATGTTCAAAATCACGCCAAATCCGCCACCCACCGATCCAATCCCTCACGACCCCGCGCTCAACCCGCAAAAGCTCAAAGAAGCAACCGACCGCGCCCTCGACTACTACCTGCGACCCGAAGCACTGGGCGCTCCGCCAAGCTCACCCAAGTTTCGCCCCGTCTATTTGGTCGACCCCACGCTGGATGAAGAAACCCTGTTGGTCGAAGCCTGTGAGTCGCTTTCCTACGCCCACTCCATGGCCGGTAACATCGCCAACTCGATAGGCGGCCCGGAGCGCAAACCGCTGCTGGCGCTGCAACAGGTGATCATGCTGAACGAGCTGCTGGTCAATCGCCTGCTGGACAAGCTGCGCGTACCAAAGTAGTCACCCAAACGAATGAGTGCAGGGATACCCCTTCACTCATTCCGTGGATTGATGAGCAGAATTCATCAAGCCATCCCGATTTACCCGTCTAGTCCTCACCAGCCACCTCGCTTACTGTGCTCCCCACGCCCAACGGGAGATCGACATGCACAAGCGCACACTCGGCAACCGTTCACTCGAAGTATCCGCCCTCGGCCTTGGCTGTATGGGCCTGAACCATGGTTATGGCCCGACCACGGATACTCAGGACATCGCAGCACCGCAGTGGACGGAGCCCTCCACGATGACCACTGACACACGCAGCAGCGCTGCCCTCCCCGCACTCATGGCGTTCTGCCTGAGCGTTGGGTCGATGTTCAGCGCTACCACTCAAGCAGCCGAGGCACCGCAATCCATGACTACTCCGCAAACCACAGCACAAGCCCTGTCGAGTAAACAACAGACGATTCCACTGATTGCCGCGTTCATGGCGACCAGCGACATGCCCAACCTCAACTCGGCGCTCAACCAGGCACTCGACGCCGGCCTGACCATTAGCGAAACCCGGGAAATTCTCGTGCAGCTCTACGCTTACGTCGGGTTCCCGCGCAGCCTCAATGCCTTGAACGAGCTGATGACCGTGGTGCAGGCACGCAAACAACGCGGCATCGAAGATGCGCCGGGGCGTGAGCCGGGCCGGGCGATTCCAGTGGGGGATGAACTGCTGGCCAGCGGCACCGCGAATCAAACGAAAATTTCGGGCGCCCCGGTCAAAGGCCCAGTGTTCGAGTTCGCCCCGGTTATCAACCGGTTCCTGCAAACCCACCTGTTCGGCGACATCTTCGAGCGCGACAACCTTGACTGGCAAAGCCGTGAACTGGCGACTGTCGGGGCCCTGGCAGCGACGCCGGGCGTGGAATCGCAACTGCGCGCACATATGGCGGCGAGCCTGCGCGTCGGGCTCAGCGCGGCACAGTTGGCCGAGGTGACTGAGCTGCTGAAAAAGCACAGTGATGCGCAAACCGCCGAACGTGCAAACGCAGCGCTGAAAGTGGCTTTGGCGGCTTCGAAAAAATGACCGAAAGATGAACCTGATATCGATTTCTCAAAGAAATCGGCGTTCGGAGCTGTGGTGGATGCGCTGATCTACAAGCCCAGGCTTGCGATCAGCGTCCATACTATGGTTTTTCAAAAGTCGGGAAACCGCCATGCCCTCCCCCGAATCCAGCCTTTTGCAGAGCTGGCACGACAACGCTGATGCCTGGATCGAAGTGATCCGCAGCGGCGCCATCGAAAGCCGTCAACAGGTTACCGATCAGGCGATTTTGCTGGCGATCATGGGCAGGCAGCCGCAGCGCGTGCTTGACCTGGGTTGCGGCGAAGGCTGGTTGTTGCGGGCGCTGGCGGATCGCGGGATTGATGCCGTCGGTGTGGATGGCGATGCGCGGCTTATTGAAGCGGCGCGTCTGGCGGGGGCGGCGCAGGTGCATGTCGCCTCTTATGAAATCCTGGTCGATGGCAAGATCGACATCGGTCGCGACTATGACCTGATCTGCGCCAATTTTTCATTGCTGCATCAGGACATCATTCCGTTGCTTGCGGCGATGAATACGCTGCTTGTTCCCGGCGGGGTTTTAGTCATTCAGACACTGCATCCGTGGGCTGTGGCGGCTGGGGATTATCAGGATGGCTGGCGCGAAGAATCCTTCGCCGGGTTCAAAGGCCAGTGGCAGCCAATGCCCTGGTATTTGCGCACACTGTCGAGCTGGCTTAATGCGCTGGACATGGCCGAGTTCCAACTGGCCAGCCTGCAAGAGCCACAACACCCGCAAAGTCCGCTGCCGCAGTCATTGCTGATGGTTGCCGAGCGCCGCTGACTTCCAGAACACCGCTGATCATTGTAGGAGTGAGCCTGCTCGCGATAGCGGTATTTCAGGCAATACAAGTGCAGACTGTCCCGACGCCATCGCGAGCAGGCTCACTCCTACAGGGTTTTGCGTTGACAACATATCCAAGTAATCCCACAGGAATTATGCGGTTTGCGGGATCATCTGCGGACCACGGATGCGGTATTGCGCCAGCAGGCGCATGACGTAGCCGATCTTGATCAGGGTCGGGCCGAGGATGGTCAGCGAATGCATCGCCACCAGCAGTGCAATCGGCATGTGGCCGTCATAGAGATACGCGCCGTAGATGCCGGCCAGCAGCATGAGCAGACCAGCGACGAGGATTTTGCTCGACAGGTGCAGAACGTTCAGCGGGCTTTCAAAGAAAGTGAGCATGGTGGCGTACTCCTGAGCGGTTCGTTTAGGTCAGTTGAGTACATCAAGTCTCGTGCCAGATTTTTAATTAAATAGAATCAGTTAGTTGCACGATAACAAGTCAATTTGACACAAGCCGGACATAGTCAATTCGACCTGAAACCTTGTCATTACGACTACAGCAAGGCACGAAAGGAAACGCCGATCTGCGGCTCGGTGTCTCCGTCGTCGGGATTTCCAATGCTCGGCAATTGTCGATCTACGGCATCGGCAATCGACCAAGGACTGACTACGCTGTAAATCCTGCGTGTCTAACCTGCCGAGGATGACTGCCATGCAACGCTTTCAAAAACTCACCCCGTGCCTGTGGTTCGACGATCAGGCCGAAGCCGCCGCGAAGTTCTATTGCTCGATCTTCGATCACTCGAAAATCACCGGCCTGACCCACTACAGCAAGGTCGGCCAGGAATTTCACGGCAAGCCGGAAGGTGCGGTGATGACCGTCAGTTTTGAGCTCGATGGCCAGACCTTCACCGGGCTCAACGGTGGGCCGATGTTCAAATTCAGCGAGGCGATCTCGTTCCAAGTCAATTGTCAGAATCAGGAAGAAGTCGACCATTTCTGGGGCCATCTGTCCGAGGGCGGCCCGGTCGAAGCCCAGCAATGCGGCTGGCTCAAGGACAAGTTCGGCGTGTCGTGGCAGATCGTTCCGGTGGCGTTCATGCACATGATGCTGGATGCCGACACCAGCAAATCGCAGCGAGCGATGCAGGCCATGTTCACAATGAAAAAACTCGATATCGCCGAACTCGAACGGGCCTTTGCCGGCCAGAGCTAATACACTGGCGCCCTGGCCTGCCGGGAATAACAACGATGAAACACGCTGCCGCCAAACACCCTGAAAAAGCCCCGCGCTTCTGGCGCGACGCGGCGCTGCCGTTCATTGAAGCGCGGGCCATCGCCGATGGCCGCGAAGTCTGCTACGCCCGGCATTCCCATGCGCATTTTTCCATTGGCGCGATCACCGCCGGGCGCAGTACTTATGTGCATGAACAGGCGCAGTTCGAGGTCGCGGCGGGCACGGTGGTGCTGATGAACCCCGGCGATGTGCATGCGTGCAATCCGATCGATGATCAGCCGTGGTCGTATGTGATGCTGTACGTCGAGACGCCGTGGCTGACGGATTTGCAGCATCAGTTGGGCTTTGCCGGTGATCTTGAGTTTCGGCGTTTTTCCACCACACACCTTGATGACACTGCGCTTTTCAACGAACTGAACGGGCTGTATCAAACGTTGGTCGACCCGCAACAGGATGTGCTGCGCAAACAGAGTGCAGCAGTAGAGTTTTTCAGTGATCTGCAACTGCTCCTCAACCCTGCCGGACCTTCGTTGCGCGAACCCAATTTCAAACTGGAACGCGCTGCCGATTTCATCCGCGAGCACTGCACCGAGGTACTGAACCTCGACGACATCTGCGCTGCTGCACAGCTTTCACCGTCCTACCTGATCCGCGCCTTCAAACAGCATTACGGCATGACGCCCCACGCGTTTCTGGTCAACCAGCGCATCCAGTTTGCCCGCGAGCGTTTGCGCGGCGGGCAGTTGATTGCGGATGTGGCGCTGGAAGCCGGGTTTGCCGATCAGGCGCATTTTCAGCGGGCGTTCAAGCAGCATTTGGCGGCCACACCCGGGCAATATCGCGGCTGACACCTCATCTGAAACTCAACACTGCCCCCTGTGGGAGCGAGCTTGCTCGCGAATGCGGTTGAACAGTCAGCACATCCATTGACTGACACAGCGCCTTCGCGAGCAAGCTCGCTCCCACAGGGTCAGATGACACGTCGCTGGCCAACACATTCAGATATTGACATATCGGTAAATTCCGATATCGTCGCGGCATGGAACTACTCGAAATCTTCAAAGCCCTCTCGAACCGCACACGCCTGGAAATCCTCAAAGGCTTGAAGGATCCCGAGAAACACTTTCCTCCCCAGGACGAAGGTGACGTGCATACGGTGGGTGTTTGCGTCAGCAGTATTCAGGAAGGCGTCGGGCTGTCGCAGTCGACGGTGTCCGATTATCTGGCGACGCTGCAACGCGCCGGCCTGGTCGAAGTCAGGCGTATTGGGCAGTGGACCTATTACAAACGTAACGAAGCAGCGATCAGTGCGCTGGCCGAGATCATCGGCAGCGAGCTGTAATTTTTTGCCCCATGATATCGAGAATTCCCGATATCCCTTTTTACCGAAACGAGGAAATGCAATGAAAGCTATGATCCTTACTTCATTTGGCGGCGCGCAATCGTTCGAACTTTGTGAGGTACCCAAGCCAGTGCCACAAGCGGGCGAAGTGCTGGTACGGGTGCACGCCACCTCCATCAACCCGCTGGATTATCAGGTTCGCCGTGGCGACTATGCCGATCTGGTGCCCCTCCCCGCCATTACCGGGCACGACGTCTCCGGCGTTGTCGAAGCCGTCGGGCCGGGGGTGACGGCGTTCGTGCCGGGTGACGAAGTCTGGTACACCCCGCAAATATTCGACGGTCCGGGCAGTTATGCCGAGTACCACGTGGCGGCCGAAAGCATCGTCGGGAAAAAGCCTGCCACGTTGAGCCACCTTGAAGCGGCAAGCCTGAGCCTGGTTGGCGGAACGGCGTGGGAAGCGCTGGTCGTGCGGGCGGCGCTCAGAGTCGGTGAGAACATTCTGATTCATGGCGGTGCGGGCGGTGTCGGTCATGTCGCAATTCAACTGGCCAAAGCCATCGGCGCGAAGGTCTTCACTACCGTGCGTGAAGGCAATTTCGAGTTCGCCAGGCAGATGGGCGCCGATGTGCTGATCGATTACGAAAAGGAAGATTACGTCGAAGCGATCCTGCGGGAAACCGATGGCCGCGGCGTCGACGTCGTCTTCGACACCATCGGCGGCAACACCTTGACGCGCAGCCCCGACGCCCTCGCACAGCTTGGCCGCGTGGTATCGATCGTAGACCTTGCCCAGCCACAGAACCTGATTCAGGCCTGGGGCAAGAACGCCAGTTACCACTTCGTTTTCACCCGACAGAATCGCGGCAAGCTCGACGAGTTGAGTGCGTTGATTGCGAACGGGCAGTTGCGCCCACACGTTGGCGCAGTCTATGCGCTGGCCGACATCGGCCTCGCCCACACCCGGCTGGAGACGCCCAACAACGGCGTTCAAGGGAAGATCGCGATTGCCGTCGCGCCGTCGCCCGAACTCGCCAATCGCTGAATTCAGTCCCGAGGAGAACATCATGGTTTACGAGATCGCTCTGCTACCCGTTCACAAAGAACAAACTGAAGCGTTTCGGCGTGCGTTTACCGAGGTCGAGCCACTGCTCATGCGCGCGCAGGGTTACGGCGGCCACATGCTCGCGCCAGGGATAGAAACGCCTGAGGTGTTCAATTTGATTGTGCGCTGGCAATCCCTTGAGGACCACTCGCCGGGGTTTGAAGCGAGTGAGGACCATCGGTTGTTCATGCTGGGGCTGGAAGATTATTTTTCGGACGAGCCGAAGGTCTGGCACATCGAAGGTGGTGCGTTTCAGCAGCCGTTCAACTAATCAATCTCTCGGCTACCCACGATCCATTGTAGGAGTGAGCCTGCTCGCGATAGCGGTCTGTCAGTTGCCATTGATGGTGGATGACACACAGCTATCGCGAGCAGGCTCACTCCTACAGGGTTTACGGTAGCAGCAGGTATATCGCGCTGACGGCCAACAATGCTGCCATCACCCGATTGAACCAGCGCATCCCTACCGCATTGCTCAAATACCCACGCAAAAACGTCCCGGCATACGCCCAGCAGCCGACCGACAGATAACAAATCACCAGATACACCGCCGCAAACTGCCACACCAGCCGTGCCTCGCCATCGGCGACAAACGCGCCCATACCCGCGACGCATGCCAGCCAGGCTTTCGGGTTGAGCCATTGCATCACGGCGCCATACAGCATCGATGGCGCCCGCCCTGACTCACCGGCATTCAACTGCCCGTCATCCATGGCCAGTTTCCACGCCATGAACAGCAGAAACGCCACGCCGGCCAGTTGCACCACGCGGGTCATGAATGGCCAGAGTTTCAGCACCTCGTGCAGACCCAGGCCCATCAACACCAGCAACAGCACAAACCCCAGCGTTGCTCCGGCAACATGCCGCTGACTGGCGCGAAAACCGAACTGCGCCCCGGAACTCAACGCGACAATGTTCACCGGCCCCGGCGTGATGGACGCCGCTAGCGCAAACGCCGCCATGGAAACAATCAGACTCATCGCACACCTGCTTCAAATCGAGGAACAAGGTGCTCACGGTAGCGAGCACCTGGTCCTCGGTATTGAAGAAAATGCCCCTGACACACATTTGATCGTTCCCACGCTCTGCGTGGGAATGTAGCCCGGGACGCTCCGCGTCCCTCCCAGAGCCGAACGCAGAGCGTCCGTTGAGGCATTCCCACGCAGAGCGTGGGAACGATCAAACGACACCAACCCCCTGTGGGAGCGAGCCTGCTCCGGGCGGCGTTCCGACGAAAGCGGTGGGTCATTCAGCACTGCATTGCCAGGACGACCCCATTCGCGAGCAGGCTCGCTCCCACATAAAAGCTGTGTTCAGTCCAAACGCGGCACGGTGAAGCGGAACTCGCTGCCCTGCCCCGGCTCGCTCTCGGCGAAGATCCGCCCGCCATGGGCTTCGACGATGCCTTGGGTGATGTACAAGCCCAGACCGGTGCCGGTCGGATTGCCCTCTTTCACCGTCCAGTAACGGTCAAAGACGTGCGGCAGATGTTCCTTGGGAATGCCCTCGCCGCTGTCGCGCACGGTGAAAACGATATCATCGCCGACCGACGTGGCATGCACGCCCACCGTGCCCAGGCGCGGGGTGAACTTGATCGCGTTGCCGACCAGATTGGACAACACCTGAAACAGCCGCTCGGGGTCAGCATGGATACGCAGATCGGGGTCAGCGGCGAAGGAAATGCTGATGTCCTTGTCCAGCGCCAGCGGCGCGAGCAACGCCTGCGCCTCCTCGAACATCTGCGCGACGTCGAGTTTTTGCGGGGTGATGGAGTAACGCCCGGCATCGATTTTCGAGGTATCGAGCAAGTCCTCCAACAGCGTGTTCATGCGCCCGGCGGCCTGCTGCATGGTGTCGATCGCCGTGGAGATCCTGCGCGAAGTGTGCGGGCCGTCGGAGCTGAAAGCCTTCTGCATCATGCCGCAGAGCATCGAGATCACGGTCATCGGGTTACGCAGATCGTGCGACACCACCGCCACCAGCTCATCGCGGGCGCGCACTGCTTCCTGTTCGCGGCGTACTTGCCGGGCCAGATCGTTTTCCAGCGCCGAACGGCGCAGATCGTTGGCGGCAAACAGATCACCGTGGCTCCACTTGGTGGAGATCCCGGCCATCTCGACTTTCCAGATTTCGAACGAAGTGCGCGGGCGCAAGCGCAGGCCGGCGTCGGAGTTTTCCAGGTCCAGCGGCTTGCGCGGGTCGCCGCTCCAATTGATGTTTTCCTTGACCTCGGGGCGGAACCAGAACACGCCGTTGTCCACCGGTTTCGGCAGGCTCATGGCGAGCACGCCGCTGGCCACCTGCTGATACTGCGCGGCCGGCGGGTAGACGCTGGACAGGTGATGACTGGCAAACACTGGCTCGCCGCTGTCCTGCAGCCACTTGTGCAAGGCGCGAATGTCTTCCGGTTCCGGGCAGTTGCCGTAACGGTGCAGTTGTTTGTCTTCGATGATCGCGATGCCGCCGGCATTGGTCAGCGCCATCAACGTCTGCGGCTGATTGGCCAAGCCGTCGAAGACGTTCTGAGGCGAATCGATCATTGCCTGATTGAGCAGCGCCAAGGCTTCGACTTTTTCTTCACGCTGACGGCTGATCTCCAGTGCTTCCATGGCGCTGATCTGCAGCGACAGCACCTGACCGATGGTCTGACACGCGGCGCGCAATTCGTGCGGCACGTGCAGTGGCTGACGATTGCCGCAGCTGATCAGGCCCCAAAGCTTGTCACCCTTGAGCAGGGAAATGCTCATCGACGACAACACGCCCATGTTCTTCATGTACTGGCAGTGGATCGGCGACACACTGCGCAGGGTGGCGAAACTCAGGTCCAGCGGCGTGTTCGTGTCCGGACGCAACTTCGGCACCAGCGGCACCGGTTGGTAGTCGGCATTGGGGATTATCCGCAGCCAGTTGGTGCGATACAACTCGCGCGCCTGTTCGGGAATGTCCGACGCCGGAAAGAACAAGCCGTTGAACACTTCCATCGACGGGTCGGAGGCTTCGGCGATGACCTGACCGTGGCCCTCCTCCTCGAAACGATAGATCAACACCCGGTCGTAACCGGTCATGGCCTGAATTTCCTTGACGCTGATGTCATACAGCGCCTGCAACGTGGTGCTCCCTTGCAGACGCTGGAGCATGCGCCCCAGATGCGTTTGATTGCCGGCGATATTGCGCGGCTGGAAATTTTCCACGTGGATTTCCAGCTCCAGAATCAGCACACCTTGATGGCGGTGCAGCAAACCCTCGAATGCCGTGTCGTTGAGCCTGAAGCGCAGCGGCTGCACATCGGACAGCGACGGTTGCAGTAAAGCTTCGCGCACTTGCGCCGCTTCGGCGTCGCCGATCAGGCTTTCCAGTGGCTGGCCGATCAGGCTTTGCGGCACCCGGGCCAGCAGGCTTTCGACGTTGGCGCTGACCTGAATGATCGCCAATGCAGGTTCGCTCAGGGTCAACAGCAAGCCGTGGGGCTGGATCGCACCGGGGAAACGAATCGGCTCGTCGGCACAGTTGGCCAGCAGTTCTTCAAAGGCTTCTTTGTCTTGCGGGTTCATGCCAGTACCTCCCGGCTTTCGAGCCAGCGCTCGAAACAGCTGAATGTGGTTTGTGCAGCGGTGACGACAGCGCCGCGCTCGGCGGCGCTCATTGGCCGACTGCCGAGGTATTCGATAAAGTCACGCCAGCGCCGCCCCGTGGCGGCGCCGTAGATATCGAGAAAGGCCGCGCCGTTATCGGCTTCCAGGCCTAACCGCGTCGAGATTTCCCGGCGCAGAATCTGCCCGCCGAGCGTCGCCCCCTCGAGGACGTAGAGCACGCCAAGGCAGGCGGAGCTTGAGTCGATGACCGGCAACTGCTCGCACTGCGGCAGGTTTTGCAGCGCTTCGGCAGATACGCCCAGCGCGTGCAGATCAGTGCGCAAGGTTGGCGCTTTGAGTCGAGGCGTCAGATCAAAATCGGCAGGCATTGCATCACTGCGGAGCAAGGCGTTTTCCAGCGGCAGATAGAAGCCGTAATAAGCCTGCATCAACCGCACAAAAGCCTGGGTATCGAGGGTATCGGAGAAAAAAGGAAGGCGTTTTTCCAGTGCGATGTGCAGTTCGGCAGTGCCGGCTCGCAGATCTTGCAGCACCGGTGGCACATAAACTTCACGGGCCTTTGCTTGCATGTAGATCGCTCTTGGTGGGGCCGCCGGGGGCCAAACGGGGTGAATGCAACGTCGGCGAAATTTTACACGGCTATCGCGGTTTCTGACCGGCCGGATAGATATTTCTGCCGAAACTATCACCCTCTGAGTCTTTCAGAGTGAAGGCATCTGCAAAAAGTTCGACCGCGTTGCCCAACGGCACCGGGCGCTGTACCGCGACAGCGCCGCGTGACTGTATGGGTCTGGGCGCCCGGAGGCTGTGCTAAAAATATCGCTCTCGTTTCTGGAGTGCCGTCATGGATCTCGCCACCCTCGCCTTGTTTCTCCCGGCCTGCTTCGCCCTGAACATGGCCCCCGGGCCAAACAATCTGCTGTCGGTCAGCAACGCCACACGCTATGGCTTTCGCCGTGCCTGCACGGCGGGTATCGGGCGGATTCTGGCGTTCGCCGGGATGATCGCACTGGCCGGTGCCGGTCTGTCGGTGGTGTTGCAGACTTCGGAATGGTTGTTCCAGGCGATCAAGATCATTGGCGCGGCGTATCTGTTGTACCTGGCCTGGCAGTTGTGGCGGGCCAACCCCGAGGCCGAACAGCAAGCAACGGGCACGACCGTTGGCTTCTTTGCTTTAGCACGACAGGAGTTTCTGGTGGCGGCGGGCAATCCGAAGGCGATCCTGTTGTTCACCGCGTTTCTGCCGCAGTTCGTCGACCCGGCGCGCCCGGTGGCGGCGCAATTCGCCGTACTCGGCGTGCTGTTCCTTTTATTGGAGTGGATCGCCATCAGCGCCTACGCCTGGATGGGCCTGCACATGCGCCGCTGGTTCGCCGAGCCGCGCGGCAAACGGATCTTCAATCGTTGCTGCGCAGGCCTGCTGTCGGCAGCGGCTTCGGTGCTGTTGCTGGCCAAACGCGCTTAAGCCTCGGACGGGCCTTTGAGTTCGACCTGATTGCCGTCCGGGTCGAAGCAGTACAGCGACAACCCTTTGCCCTCGGCGCCGAAGCGTGACTCGGCTTTGGCCACGCTCAAGCCGAAGGATTGCAAGTGCGCGCGCAGTGCTTCTTCGTCGAACGGCTCGATGCGCAGGCAGAAGTGATCGACGTTACGCCGCTCGCTGCCGGCCGCCCCGCCGCCCTTGCGACCGAGTTCGCCTTGCAGGTCGACGAGGTCGATCATCGAAGTGCCGGCGCGCAGGTGTATCAGGCCCAACGGTTCGTTGCGCTTGACCACTTCGGCGCCGAACACCTGGCCGTAGAAGTCGATGCTGCGTTGCAGATCGGCGACGCGCAGGACGATGTGATCGATATGCTGGATGGAAAACGGATGCATCGGACACACCTCAACAAACGGTAGGAGCTGCCGATAGCGGCGATCTGGGATTTTGGGACGCGGAGCGTCCCGGGCTGCATTCCCACGCAGAGCGTGGGAACGATCAAGATCGCAGCCTGCGGCAGCTCCTACACGGTAGTTCAGGGGATTTGAAAATTCACTGTCGATTTTTCGGTGGAGCCATCGACAAACTGGTTTTACTCTCAGTCCATGAACATACAAACCGCTGTCCTGCCGCCCCACGCCGAAATGGTTCGCGCCATGCTCGAACGCGACACTGCCTACGAGGGCGTGTTCTTCACGGCCGTGAAAACCACCGGGATCTTCTGCCGCCCCAGTTGCACGGCGCGCAAACCGAAACCGGAGAACGTCGAGTTCTTCGCCCACGCCGACGACTGCCTGTCGGCGGGCTATCGCGCCTGCCTGCGTTGCAAACCACTGGATGCCGCAGCCATCGCCCCGGACTGGGTGCAACGGCTGCTCAACGCCGTGGACGCCGATCCGGAGGTGCGCTGGAGCGACGCACAATTGCTCGCTGAAGGCATCGAGCCGCTGAAGCTGCGGCGCTGGTTCAAGCAGCATTTCGGCATGACCTTCCATGCGTGGCTGCGCACGCGCCGCTTGGGCATGGCGCTGGGCGGGATCAAGCAAGGCATCTCGATTGATCACGCCGCGTTTGATTCGGGTTATGAATCGCTCAGCGGTTTTCGCGATGCCTTTCAGAAGTCCTTCCACATCACCCCGGGCCGCGCCGGACACAGCGAGCCGCTGCTGTTCACCCGGTTGACCACGCCGCTGGGGCCGATGATTGCCATGGCCGAACGCCGCGGCCTGGTGTTGCTGGAGTTTCTTGATCGCCCGGCACTGACCCGCGAAGTCGAGGAATTGCAGAACCGCTACGGTTACGCGGTGGCGCCGGGGCACAACGCGCATTTGCAGCAGATCGAGGCGCAACTGACGCAGTATTTCGCCGGCCAGCTGAATACCTTTACCGTGCCATTGCACCTGCCCGGCAGCGAGTTCGCCCGGCAGGTCTGGTCGGCGCTGCTGCAAATCCCTTACGGCCGCACCAGCACCTACGGCGCCATCGCCGCCGGTTTGGGCAAACCCGGCGCCAGTCGCGCGGTCGGCCTGGCCAACGGGCACAATCGGCTGTCGATTGTGGTGCCTTGTCATCGCGTGATCGGCGCGGATGGCTCGCTGACCGGCTATGGTGGTGGGCAGCCGCGCAAAGCGTTTCTGCTGCGACTGGAAAACGCCGCCGTGCAGCTCACGCAATCCTTGGCATTCTGACGAATCGAATCAACTGACAAGAAGGATTTTTGATGAACGCGCTCGCTACGCAGTTTCACCAGTTGCACCAGCAAGGCCTGTTGATGCTGACCAACGTCGGCGACGCCACCGGTGCGCGACTGGTCGAGCACCTGGGCGGTAAAGCCGTGGCCACCAGCAGTGCGGCGGTAGCCTGGGCTCACGGGTACCCGGACGGCAACGCTCTGCCCCTCGAACGGCTGGTGTCGACGGTAGAAGCCATCGCCCGGGTGATCAGCGTGCCGTTGACTGTGGACGTTGAAGCCGGTTACTCCGATGACCTCGGACGCGTGGCCGAAGTGCTGGATGCGGTGATCGCGGCGGGTGCCGTGGGCATCAATATCGAGGACGGTTCTGCCGATCCGGAGGTGCTGGTGCGCAAGATCGAAGTCGCACGTCAGGTGGCCAACAAGCGCGAGGTGCAGCTGTTCATCAATGCGCGCACTGACGTTTATCTGAAAAGCCTTGTGCCGGCCGAGGATCGCGTCGCCGAAACTCTGCACCGCGCGGCGCTGTATCAAGCGGCCGGCGCGGATGGTTTGTTCGCGGCGGGCGTCACCTCGGCCTATGAAATCGAGGCCATCTGCAAAGGCTCTGCGCTGCCAGTCAACGTGCTTGGTTTCGCTTGCCTGCCTTCGCCCGAAGAACTGCAAGCACTGGGCGTACGCCGCTTGAGCGCCGGCTCCGGCATCGCTGAATTCCTCTATGGCGCGATGGGCGGGCTGGTGAAAAGCTTTCTGGCTAGCGGCAAACTCGACAGCCATGACCTCAAGGCGTTCACCTACGGCGAAGTCAACGGCTTGCTGAAATAAATGGCTGATGACTATCAAGCGGCCAGCGCGTTTCTGGCCGCGCTTGATCCGGACTGGCAGCGCCATGTCGCAGCGGTGGGTCCGTGCCTGCATCAACCGCATCCAGCGCGTGATCCTTATGAATCGCTGGTGCGGGCGATTGCTTATCAGCAGCTGCATGCCAAGGCCGGCGATGCGATTGTCGGGCGGCTGGTGGGGTTGTTTCCTGGGCAGACGTTTCCTCGTCCCGAGCAGATTCTGGCGACGGAGTTTGAGCGCATGCGCAGTTGCGGATTTTCCGCGGGCAAGATTGCGACGATTCAGGGGATTGCTCAGGCGACGCTGGATGGCGTGGTACCGGATTACGCCACGGCGCTGGCGATGGATGACGAGGCGCTGATCGAACGCTTGGTCAGTTTGCGCGGGGTCGGTCGCTGGACGGTGGAGATGTTGCTGATTTACAGCCTGGAACGCATGGATGTTTTGCCGGCGGATGACTTTGGTGTGCGTGAGGGTTATCGGCGCTTGAAGGGGTTGGAGGTGCAGCCGACGCGCAGGCAGATGGTTGAGATCGGGTTGGCTTGGCGGCCGTATCGGACAGTGGCGGCGTGGTATTTGTGGCGGGTGCCGAAACCGCTGCCCTCACCCTAGCCCTCTCCCAGAGGGAGAGGGGACTGATTGGGGGATATTGGGGATTTACGCCGACTTGGAATAGCGCCTGTGAATCCATGATCGCCAAGACTTCTCAAACCCATAATCGACCGCCCTCACCCTAGCCCTCCCGAAACGTCGGACCGCCCGTAGAGAGAGGGGGACTGATTGGGGGATATTGGGGATTTACGCCGACTTGGAATAGCACCTCTGAATCCATGACCGTCAGGACTTAAATCCATAATCAACTCGGGTTTTCAGGTCGATGTTTAACGCAAGACACCTCGGTCGGCCCCCTCTCCCTCTGGGAGAGGGCTGGGGTGAGGGTCAGCTTTTCACAGCCCGGACTTCAATCGGCTGAACGCCCGAATCAAAGCCCGATTGAACGCTTTGCCATTGTCATTCTTGCTGTACAGCGAAGCCCTGACCTGCGCGGACGGATACGTCCCCGGATCATTGCGAATCGATGCATCGACCAAACCATCCGCCGCCGTAATAGCGTTGGCGTAATGAATGGTGTCAGTGATCGGCGCAATCACCTCCGGCGTCATCAAATAATCCATCAGCGCCAACCCGGCCTGCGGATGCGGCGCGTCCTTGGGCACAACCATGGCATCGAACCAGATCAACGTGCCCTCCTTCGGAATCCGGTAACTCAGCGTGAACGGTTTCTTCGCCGCCTCAGCCTGCCCCGCCGCGATCGCCACATTGCCATTCCACGACATCGCCACGCAGGTGTTGCCGTTGGCCAGATCGCTGATATTCAGGTCGTTATCGAAGTAACGAATGTACGGCCGGATCTTCGCCAGTTGCTGCTCGGCGAGTTTCAAGTCATCGAGGTTCTGCCGGTTGATGTCCAGCCCCATGTACTTCATGACGGCGGCAAATACTTCGTTGGGATCGTTGAGCAGACTCACCCCGCAGTCAGCGAATTTCGAAACCACTGCCGGATCGAACAACATCGCCCAACTGTCCGTCGGTGCATCGGGCAAACGCTGCTTGATCGCCTGTTCCTGATAGCCCACACCGGTGGTGCCCCAGGCGTAAATCCCGGCATAGCGATTGCCCGGATCGAACACCGCCATGTGCTGGCGAAACTCCTCGCCAACCCCGGCAAAGTGCGGCACCCGGGTCTTGTCCAGCGGCTGGATCGCGCCGCTTTCGATGGCCCGCGACAGGTGCTGGCCGGCGGTCAGTACCAGGTCGTAGCCGCTGCGCCCGGTGAGCAATTTGGTCTCGACGGTTTCCAGCGAATCGAAGTGATCGGCGACCACATGAATACCGGTCTTCGCCTCGAAATTCTTCAGCGTATCCGGCGCCAGATACTCGCCCCAGATGTACAGATTGACCACCGGTTTGGCGGAGTCAGCGGCCTGCACACATAGGGGTGCAAGCACCAGCAATAACGCTTGAGTCAGTTTGTGCAGGCCCATGATTACACTCCTTTGCCGGCGTATTGCGGCATGGTGATGCACGCAACGTTGCCGCCGCCAAGGAGGATTTCCCGGGAGTTTTCGATGCCGACGATCTTGTGCTGCGGGAACAGTTCGGCCAGCGTCGCCATGGCAACCTTGTCGTTACGATCACCGAACAGCGGCACCACGATCGAGCTGTTGCCGGCGTAGTAGTTGATGTACGACGCGCAGATTTTCGTGCCGGCCTGACGGGTGTGAGTGCTGTCCTGCTGATCGAGGCCTTCGGCTTCTTCGGCGGTCCACTCGAGCACATCCGGTTGCGGCAGCTTGTGCACGATCAACTCGCGGCCACGGCTGTCGCGGGTGCTGCGCAAGATGTCGTAGGCCTCTTGGTAAATCTCCCACTGCGGATCGTCGCGGTTATCGGTCCATTGCAGCACCACTTCGCCGGGACGGACGAAACAGGCGAGGTCATCGACGTGGCCATCGGTTTCGTCGAACTTGCAGCCGCGTGGCAGCCAGATCACTTGTTCGGCACCGAGGTAATCGGTCAGGCGTCGGGTGACTTCGTCCTTGCCCAGATGCTGGTTGCGGTTGCGGTTGAGCAGGCATTGTTCGGTGGTGAGGATGCTGCCCTGGCCATCGCTCTGGATGCCGCCCAGTTCGGCAATCAATGGCGCGCGGTAGCGGTCGAAACGCTCGATCTCGAGGATTTTGCTGGCGATCTGATCGTCCTTGTCCCACGGGTAATAGAGACCACCGTCGAGGCCGCCATAGGCGTTGAATTCGAAGTCGACGCCGCGCACCTCACCGCTCTGGTCGTTGACCACAAAGCACGGGCCGCTGTCGCGAAACCAAGTGTCATTGCAGGTCATCTCGACCACGCGCACTTGTGGCGGCAACTGCCGACGCGCCGTGGCGAATTGCGCGGCCGATGCGCAGACGGTGACCGGTTCGCTGTGGGAGATGGCGGTGACGATCTGCACCCAGACCTTCTGCGCCGGTTTCGCGCCGTTGCGCCAGACGTCGGTGCGCTCCGGCCAGCCCAGCCAGCAGCCGGACTTGGCTTCGAATTCGCCGGGCAGACGGAAGCCGTCGTGTTTGGGGGTGGAGTCGAGCAAACGTGCCATGGTCAAACCTCGTCTTCGCGATAGAAATGGAATGACCACAGGCTAAGGGCGCAAGCCACGCGCTCGCCAACGATGATTATTACGGAACAGTTGAATTCAACTCATCAATCGGCCAGTTGATCGTTGAACCATTCGAGCATCTGCGCCACCGCCGGACGCTCCAGCCGCAGCCGCTCGCAGACCAGCGCATATTGGCCGAGCGCGGTCATGCTGGAGGCGAAGGGCCGCACGAGGCGACCATTCTGTAAATCCTCCTGCGCGGTGAGGTTATCGCCCATGGCCACGCCCTGCCCTTGCGCCGCCGCTTCCAACGCCAAACCAGCATGGGCGAAATACAACTGACGTTGCGGGCGTAAATCGCCGGCGTGGCTGGTCAGCCAAGCGGTCCAGGTCTTGCCGTCCTGATCGTCGTGCAGCAGGCAGTGGCGAGCCAGATCCTTCGGGGTTTTCAAAGTGCCCTGGTTGAACAGGCCGGGGCTGCACACCGGGAAGAACTGCAAGGCTGGCAGCGGCCGAACGAAGTAAGCACTGCTGTCCACCGGGCCGGTGCCGTAGGTGATCGCCAGGTCGATGTCTTCGCCGGGCGCCGTGGCATCGATCGGTTGTTCGTAGAGGTGCAGGGTGATGTGCGGATAGCGCGCGTAGAAATCGGTGAGACGACTCATCAGCCACTTCTGCGCGAGTTCGGCAGTGACGGCCAGTCTGAGCACGGCCAGTGAGGATGGATCTCGCAGCTCATCGCAAGCATCGCCGATCAGTTCGAAGGCTTGTTGCAGGCTTTGCATCAAGCGGCCGGCGGCGATGGTCGGGCGGATTTGTCGACCTTCGCGGATGAACAGCGAGACGCCGAGTTGCTCTTCGAGCTGGCGGATCTGATGGCTGACGGCGCTGTCGGTGACGCACAGTTCGGCGGCTGCACGGCCGAAATGCGCGTGGCGGGCGGCGCATTCGAAGGTGCGCAGGGCGGCCAGGGAGGGAAGTCGTCGCATGGGGGGGGTCCGTTTTTTTGGTCATGCTGACTGGGCTTTGGGGGCGCGTCCAGCCTTGTCACCCTCACCCCAGCCCTCTCCCGGAGGGAGAGGGAGCCGATCGGGGGATATTGAGGATGTACGCCGACCTGAACGTGTTTCGGTGAATCCATAATCGACCGGATTTCTCAGGTCGATGGATGACGCAAGACAACTCGGTCAGCCCCCTCTCCCTCCGGGAGAGGGCTGGGGTGAGGGGCCTTTGACTGTATCGCACTGTATATCCCGAAGCCGCAGACACACCAAAAGCACAATCCCCACACCGTCGACACACACCCGATACACCCCAACGCTGAAATGCCCCGGTCGATTTCACTCAACTCACCGGAGCTGCATCATGACCGCCACCCTTTCAACCGCCATCAAAACCCTGCACCTGAACCTCGACCGCGCCGGCACCTGGCTCGCCCCTCTAACGCTGCGCCTGTTCATCGCCTGGGAGTTCTTCGAGTCCGGGTTGGAAAAATTCAACGGGCAGAACTGGTTCGAGGACATCCAGGACAGATTCCCCTTCCCGTTCGATCACCTGCCGGCAATACTGAACTGGGAACTGTCGATGTGGGCCGAACTGATCTGCGCACTGGCGATTCTGCTTGGCTTCGCCACGCGAATTTCGGCGGTTTCGCTGATCGTGGTCACCGTCGTCGCGACCGCCGCCGTGCACTGGCCCGCGGACTGGTCGTCACTGAGCGAGCTGGCGCAGGGGTATGCGATCACCAACAAAGGCTTCGGCAACTTCAAGCTGCCGGCAATTTACCTGGCGGCGCTACTGCCGCTGGTGTTCGCTGGGGCTGGCAAGTTGAGTGTCGATGCGTGGCTGGCGCGGGTGTTCTGGAACCGAAGCACCCGCTAAGGCTCAATGCGCTCGATCAAGCCCCACCAACAATGCGCTATCGCGACTGTAGATGTCCGGTGAGTAACGCACGCGGCCACTGCTGTCGACCTGTGCCGTCCAGTAGGTCATCAGGATCGGCACCGGTTCCGACAAGCGAAATTCGTGGGTGGTGCCGGTAGCAAGCAAGGTCTCGGTGCGGGCCTTTTCCGCCGGGGTGAGCAGCAGATCACGCAATTGCATCGGGTGCTCGACCCGCACGCAGCCGGAGCTGAAGGCGCGCGGACCTTTTTCGAACAGCGCCTTACTTGGTGTGTCGTGCAGGTACACCGAGAACGGGTTGGGGAAGCGGATGACCATTTGCCCCAACGGATTACGCGGCCCGGCGTCCTGACGCAGCATGATGTTGCCGGGGTTGTCCCAATCGATGTCCGCCGCCGCCAGCGGCTGCCCGTTGGCGTCGAGCACTTGCAGGTTCTGCCGGCTGAGGAAGGTCTGGTCCTTGCGGATTTCCGGCAGCTTGTCTTCTTTCCAGATGGTAGGCGGCACGGTCCAGGTCGGGTTCAGGGTCAGGCGTGTCACCCGCGATTTCAGCAGCGGCGTCTGGCGTTCGGCGCGGCCCACCTGAGTACGTGTCTGCCACACCGCCACACCGCCCTGATACAGCGTCAGTTCCGCGGCGGCGACGTTGACCAGCAAGCCATTGGGCTCCAGATCCTGAGCCATCCAGCGGAAACGCTCGAGGTTGACCCGCAGTTGTTCGCGGCGGCTCAGCGGACTGATGTTGAGTTCGGCAATCGTTCCCGGCCCGACGACACCGTCCGCCTGCAGCGAGTGGTTGGCCTGAAAACTCTTCACCGCGTCGACCAGTACGCCGTCATAAGCATTGCCGGGCGTACCAATAATCTGAGTCAGATAACCTTCGTTGTAAAGACGCTGGGCCAGTTCCGGCACGCGTTTGTCTTCCATGGCCGGGCGCAACAGCGGCCCGCTGCCCACCGACTGCCATTGCGGCAAGGCTTTAAGCCGTTGCGCGGCGTAGAGCTGACGCAGGTCCTGATATTGCGCCAGGCGCGGCCGGGCCAGATCGAACGCGGCGGGAATGTCGTGCATGCCCGGTACCGCGATGGCCAACAATTCCGCCTGACGGTCGCGTGGGGTGGCGTCGGCATGCCACAGCGGTTCGAAGTGCGATTGCAGCAGGCTTCCGTAATGCAGATCCTGCAGGGCCTGGAGGTAGTTGCGGCTGATGTCGATGTCGGCACACAACTCGCCATCCTGAGGCGCCGTGGTTGCGACCGGATAGCGTTTTGGATTGAGGCCATCATCGGCCAACAACTGTAATTGCGCCTGCAACATCGGCAATCGCGCAGATTCACTCGCCCACACCGGCATCCAGTCCTGCTGCTGGTAGAAGGCCTGCAATTGCGTCAGCGCCGGGCCATTGAGATGCGCGGCAATCGCCGGGCATGACTGCGCCAGACTGATCAAAACTGCCTGCAAGGGACTTTGCGGCTCGACCGGCATTTCTGCCGGTGGCGTCGGCAGTGTTTCCAGCGGCGGTAGCGGTTCATCGGCACAAGCGACAAACGGCGCAGCGAGCAAACAAATGCTCAAGTAGCATGCGTACTTTTTGAACAACTGCTTTACTCCAATCCATGGCCGTCTAGATGATGGCCAACCTTACATCAGGTGCGCTGAACAGTCAGGCTCGATCAACGGGCTTGCCGGTATTGACTGGGAGTCAGGAGCCAAAGTGCCAAATAAGTAGCAAGTGAGGACACTTTATAAAATGTTGACGTTTTTGCGCCGACTGCTGTTGACCACCGCGACCCTTGTCGCCGTGTCCAGTCCCGTTTTTGCCGCCGGCAAACCATCGCCGGTTCTCTACACCAGCCTCGCGCACGCCGCGCCAGAACTCAATCCCCAGGCGCTGAAAGGTGCCCTGAACGCCATGCAATGCGCGGTCAACAGCGGTGCGAAACCGTCGCGTCACCTGGCGATCATCGACTATTCGCAGCCGTCCACCGAACGCCGTCTGTGGATCTTCGACCTCAACAAAAAGAAACTGGTGCTGCGTGACCTGGTTGCTCATGGTTCCAACTCCGGGGAAAACTTCGCTACGCAGTTTTCCAATGTCGAAGGCAGTTACCAGTCGAGCCTTGGCCTGTTCCGCACGCAGGAAAGCTACAGTGGCACCCACGGTTATTCGCTGCGCATGGACGGTCTGGAGCCGGGTTTCAATGACATGGCCCGCGATCGCGCGATCGTCATTCACGCCGCCAGTTATGTGAATCCGTTGTGGAGCAAGAAACAGGGACGCATCGGCCGCAGCCAAGGCTGCCCGGCAGTGCGGCCGCAGATTGCCAAGCAAGTGATTGATCGCCTGAAGAATGGCCAGTTCATGTTTTCGTGGTACCCGGATCAGCGCTGGCTGAAGTCGTCGCCGTACCTGAACTGCCAGCCGCAGCAGGTGGCGAGCATCCTCAACACCCACGCGAGCTGACGGCACAACCTGTAACCCTGTGGGAGCTGGCTTGCCAGCGATAGCGGTGGATCAGTCAATGAAATTTTGACTGTGCAGGCCTCATCGCTGGCAAGCCAGCTCCCACAAGGATTTGAGTTGAGTCTGGAAAATCTTCGTACACCGTTTCATTACAACTTTGTCATTCAGCTGTCGGTTTGCCGTGCGGATCGCTCGGTAGCCTGAAGTTGTCCCGGCGCCAATGCCGATCAACTCCGACCACTGAGTGACTGACCATGAAAACCCTTCTGCTCGCCTTCACCGCCCTCCTCGCCACCGGCAGCGCGTTCGCCGCGAACATGCCCGACACCGCCGTGATTCATGACAAATCCGGTTTCTACGTCAATCTGGATGTCGACAAAGTCCTGTCCAGCACCGATATTTCACAAGCGTGTGGCGTGGTCCCGGCGCAATTGAATTACCTCGACCATCAGGGCCGCGAACATGTGCTGGACTATCAGGTACAAGGCAGCGGTTGCATCAATGACCATTGAGACTGATCGATGAATATTCTGGTTGTCGAAGACGAACCCAAGGCGGGCAACTATCTGCTCAACGGTTTGCAGGAACTGGGTTACAGCGTCAGCCTCGCCCGTGACGGCGCCGACGGCCTGCACCTGGCGCTGGAACACAGTTTCGATGTGATCGTGCTCGATGTGATGATGCCGAAAATGGATGGCTGGGAAGTCCTGCGCCGGCTGCGCAAGGAAGCTGATACGCCGGTGCTGTTCCTCACCGCCCGCGACGATATCGCTGACCGCGTCAAAGGCCTCGAACTAGGTGCCGATGATTACCTGATCAAGCCGTTTTCCTTCGCCGAACTGGTGGCGCGCCTGCGCACCCTGACGCGGCGCGGGCCGATCCATGAAGACGAACAATTGCAAGTCGCCGACCTGCAGATCGACGTGCTCAAACGCCGCGTAAGCCGCGCCGGGGTGCGCATCACCCTGACCAACAAAGAGTTCGCGTTGCTGCAGTTGTTCGCCACTCATACCGGCCAGGTTCTCGCCCGTTCGCTGATTGCTTCACGGGTGTGGGACATGAATTTCGACAGCGACACCAACGTGGTTGATGTCGCGGTGCGCCGCTTGCGGGCGAAGATCGATGACCCGTTCCAGCTCAAGCTGATCCATAGCGTGCGCGGCATCGGCTATCGCTTCGATACGCAACCATGAGCGCCCATCGCCCGTATTCCCTGACACTGCGCCTGGCGCTGGTGTTTGCCCTGCTCGCGTTCGCCTCGCTGGCCGGCCTCGGCGCTGCGCTGTACGGCGAACTCGAAGCGCAACTGATTCGCCGCGACGACATCTCACTGGTCAGCCGCGTCGATCAGTTGCGCACCTTTCTCAATGACAGCAACACCCTCGAATTGATCAAGAACAAACCGGCGTTGTTCCAGAACATGCTTGGCAATCGCGAAGCGTTGCTGACCATTGGCACGCCGGGGCAACCGCCGCTGCTGGTGGTCAATCCGGGCAATCTGAGTACGCCCACGTTGCCGCCGGTGCCCAGCGACCAGCCGATGACGCTCAAGGACGTGCAGCACTTGCCGAGCGTCGACGGCGTGCCATTTTCGGCGGTGGCGGCGAGTATCGATTCCGGTGAACTGGGCAACTTGCAAGTCACCACCGGGCGGTTGATGAGCGAGCGCACGGCGATGCTCGCCAACTACCGCTTGAGTGTTTATGGCCTTGCCTCACTGGCGGCACTGTTGCTGGCGGTGGTGGGCTGCCTGCTGATGTATCGCGGTTTGTTGCCGTTGCGGCGACTGGCGAAACACGCGCATGGCATTGGTGTCGGCAACCTTGGCGAACGCCTTGCCAGCAGCGGTGCACCACGAGAATTGCAGCCGATGATCGAAGCCTTCAATGCCATGCTCGACCGCCTCGCCAAGGGTTTTGCGCAGTTGAGCCAGGTGTCCACCGACATGGCCCATGAGTTGCGCACGCCGATCAACAACCTGCTCGGCGAAACCCAGGTGGCGCTACAGCAGAACCGCAGCATCGAGGCCTATCAGCAGTTGCTCGCCTCCAACGTCGAAGAGCTGGAGCGCCTGACGCGCATGCTCGACAACATGCTGTTCCTCGCCCGCACCGATCCGGCCAGCGCGCTGAGCCAGCGCCAGGAGCTGGACGCGGCGGATGAAATGCAGCGCATTGCCGATTATTTTGAAGGATTGGCGGCAGATGTCGGGATGAGTATCGAGGCTCGTGGTAGTGGTGTGATCTGGGCCGAACCGATGCTGCTGCGCCGTGCGCTAGCCAACCTGTGCGCCAATGCGATCAAGTACGGCGCGGCGGATTCGACGGTGCAGGTGGAAGCGATTGCCGAGTTGGATGGCAGTTATCTGCGGGTACGCAATCAGGGCACAACCATTGCCCCTGAACATTTGGCGAGGCTGTTCGAGCGTTTTTACCGCGTCGATCAGTCACGCGAGCGCTCAGCGCAATCCAATGGTTTGGGCTTGTCGATCGTCGCGACCATCATGCAGTTGCATCAGGGCCGCTATAGCGTCAGCAGTGCCGATGGCATCACCTGCTTCGAACTGTTCTTCCCCGCCCGGCAAGACAGCACAAATCCCCTGTAGGAGTGAGCCTGCTCGCGATAGCGGTGGTTCAGCCAACATCCTCATTAACTGACACACCGCTATCGCGAGCAAGCTCGCTCCCACAGTTGAACTGCGCTCGGCTGATGATCAAAGCCATAGCCATCAATGCCACCGCGACGCCAAAAGTAATGTGCAAGCCGCTGGCAATCGATGTTGCCGGCGCCTGCGTCGGATCGCCCGCCGCCAGCGCAAACACTGCGCCCATCACCGCCGCCCCAGTGATCAACCCCAGATTACGTGCCAATCCAAGCATCGCCGAAACCACACCGCGTTGCTCCTGACGAACTCCGGCCATCAACCCGGTGTTGTTCGCCGCCTGAAACAGCGCATAGCCGACGGCGACCACTGCAATCGACAGCAAATAGGCGGGCAACCCCAGACTCATCGGCAACAGCGCCAACAAGCCACAACCGCAGGCCATGGCGAGCAACGCGCCCGGCACGATGCGCCGCGCGCCGAAGCGGTCCACCAGACGCCCGGCCGGCACACCGCCAAAAGCAGACAACAACGGCCCGAGCGATAACGCCAAGCCGACCACGGCACTGCTGAGGCCCAATCCGCGACTCAGGTAAAACGGTCCCACCACCAGCGTGGTCATCATCACGGTCGTCACCAGCAAGGTCAGCGCCAGGCTGCTGCTCAATCGTCGCTCAGCGAACAGTGACAAGCGTATCAGCGGCGCCTTGGCCTTCTTCTCGATCATAAAGAACAAGCCCGCGCCGCCCAGACTGGCCAGCAGCAGCGGAAACATGAAACCGTCGAGCGTCATTGCCAGCGCATAGGCCGCCAGCGTGAAGACCAGCACCGCGCTGCCAGAATAATCGAACGTCACTCGCGGCCCTGCTGCGCGATCCGCCGGCAGAAAGCGATACACCAGCCAGACATTGAGCAAGCCCAGCGGCACGTTGAGCAGGAAAATCGCCTGCCAGCCGACATGCGTCATCAACAACCCACCCAGCGACGGCCCAAGACTGGTGCCCGTCGCCGACATCGTCGCCAGCAAGCCCATCGCACTGCCTGCCCGCGTCTTCGGCACCGCATCGGCCACCAACGCCACGGTCAAGGCGAACATGATCGCCGCGCCGACGCCTTGCACCGCCCGTGCGCCGATCAGCCAACCCAGTCCGGGAGCCAGCGCACAGGCCAACGAAGCGCTGGTGAAAATGCCGATCCCGATCAACAGCAGTCGACGTCGACCAAAACCATCGCCCAGACGCCCGACGCTGACGATCAACGTGGTGATCGCCAACAGGTAAGCGAGCACGATCCATTGCACCTGTTGAAACGTCGCCTCGAACGCCGCCGCCAGAATCGGCAGCCCGGCGTTGGCGATGCTGGTGTCCAGGGAAGGCATCAACATCGACAAGGCCAGACTGGTCAGCGCCCAGCGGGCGGGAGTGCTCAGAGGTTCTTGGGGCATGGCAGGCTCACAGTGCAAAGGTGATGCGTCATAGCCTGAGCCTCGACAACACACGGCGCAAGACGCATGCTTTGCACTCAATACCTGCATGGAACGCCATGTCATGACCACCCCGGATCTGAACCTGCTGATCACCCTCGACGTCTTGCTGCGCGAAGGCAGCGTCGCCCGCGCCGCCAAATGCCTGCGGTTGAGCCCGTCGGCCATGAGTCGCGCCCTCGCCCGTTTGCGCGAAACCACCGGGGATCCGTTGCTGGTGCGAGCAGGTCGTGGCCTGGTGCCAACGCCGCGCGCACTCGAATTGCGCGAGCGGGTCAGTCATCTGGTGCAGGAAGCCGAGGCGGTTTTACGCCCTGCCGAAGTGCTCGACCCGCGCCGCTTGCAACGCACCTTCACCCTGCGCAACACCGACGGTTTTGTTGAAACCTTCGCCGCTGCCCTGCTCGCGCGTATCGCTGAAGAAGCGCCGGATGTACGCCTGCGCTTTGTGCAGAAAGCCGACAAGGACAGCACGCCGCTGCGCGAAGGCCGCGTCGATCTGGAAACCGGCGTGGTCGATGACAGCACCGACCCGACACTGCACAGCCGCATCCTGTTTCAGGATCAATGGATCGGTGTGGTTCGAGAGGGGCATGCCTTGAGTTCGGGAAAAATCACCAGCAGGCGCTTTGCCGGCGGCGAGCACATTCTCATTTCACGACGCGGGCGCAGCAGTGGCCCGGTCGACGAAGCGTTACTCGCGCTAGGGCTGACACGAGACATCGTCACCTCATTCGGTGGATTCTCGGCGGCGCTGACGCTGGTGCGTGAGTCAGACCTGATCGCCACGGTCCCGCAGCGTCATACCAGCAAACTGCGCACAGGCCTGCACAGTTTCGCCCTGCCCTTCGCGATGCCGGACATCAGCGTGTCGATGCTCTGGCACCCGCGCATGGACGCTGACCCGGCGCATCGCTGGCTGCGTGATTGTGTGCGGCAGGTCTGCGCTTAGCGCGCGTCGCCGCCGGCAGGTTTGTAGAAGAGAAATTTTTTCGTTTCAGCGGTCTTGCGATATTCCTTGGCCCAGCTCGGATGCACATTGCGGTCGTGGAAATACAGCGCGCCGTTGGTGCGATCCTTGAGCTGGCGGTTCAGCGCTTTGCGGGCGATATCCTTGGCCAGCGTGTATTCGGCATCTTCCTTGACCTGATCCGGACGCCCGTCGCACCACCAGGAAAACTGGCAGCTCTTGGTTTCCGAGCCTTGTTTGACGACAGCGCAGACCTTGTCAGGGAAGCCTTCGTGGCCGAGGCGATTCATCACCACACTGGCCACCGCTTCCATTTCCGGCGTGTCTTTGCCTTTGGCTTCCCAATAGATACTACGCGCCAGGCAAGTGATCGGATCGTCCAGCGGCGCCGCGCCGGCCGGGTCGACCGCTTGCACTTCGGTCGGGGTGATGGCTTCGGCTTTCGGTGCCGGTGCGGCGCTGACCTTGTCCGCCGCTTTCTCTTCCAGCACTTGGGCTTTTTCTTCAGCCTTCGCTTTGATCGGGGCCTG
This sequence comes from Pseudomonas sp. 3B-A001-10F, assembly GCF_056313565.1. NCBI lineage: Bacteria > Pseudomonadati > Pseudomonadota > Gammaproteobacteria > Pseudomonadales > Pseudomonadaceae > Pseudomonas > Pseudomonas sp. 3B-A001-10F. The sequence continues at coordinate 33,672 of NZ_JBQYFW010000023.1, read as the reverse complement.
ATCGGTGGCCCATGCAGAGCCTGCCAACAGGGTGAATACGAGACAACCCGCCCAGCCTTTCAATCCCATGTCTGTTCTTCCGGCAGCGCCCGAGTCGGGCATGGTGTTGCGTCGGGGAGACACCCGTATCCCGGGGTCTTCGGAGAGTGTAGACGGCAAACCCAGAGACAAAGTTGCGCAGAAAAACCGCTGAATGAAGAAAAAAGACATTGCACTCACCGGGGGCCTTTCGCGCATCATGGGCGCATTCAGCTCAAGGGAGATTTCCATGCGCTTCATGCCATTCGTTCTGCGTCTTGCCGCTTTGTCCGTGGGCGTTATGTTTGCCATTCCGGCGCTGGCCGGCGATGAGTCGCAATTGATCGAGTCGATCAACAGCTACCGCAGCCAGCCACAGCGTTGTGGTTCGCAGGCATCGAATGAACTGCCACCGCTGTCGGCTGATCCCCGGCTGAGATTACGCGCCACCGGCGCTGTCGATCTGCAACAAGCCATGGCCAGCGCCAGTTACCCGATGGTCAATGTGCAGGCGATCACCCTTAACGGCCCGCGCGATGCGGCGTCGGCGATGAAGGCGATTCAGGAAAGTTTCTGTCAGGTGGTGCTTGATCCGCAGTTCGTCGATGTCGGTGTCAGCCGCGATGATCGTGACTGGCGCATCGTATTGGCGCGGCCGCTGCTGTCGGCCAAGCTGGGGGATACGCAAAGTGAGGGGCAGAAGTTGCTCAGTGAACTCAACGCCGCGCGCAGCCAGGCGCGTCAGTGTGGCGGTCAGGCGTTCGCCGCTGCCGCACCGCTGGCCTGGAACGCGACGCTGGGCACGATCGCCCAGGATCACAGCCGCGACATGGCCAACAACAATTACTTCGATCACAAGGACCGCGACGGCCGCACCCCGGGCGATCGCGCGGAACTCGCTGGTTACAGCGGCCAACAGGTCGGCGAAAACATCGCCGCCGGCCAAGACACCGTGCACAAAGTCGTCGAAGGCTGGCTCGCCAGCACCGGCCACTGCGCCAACCTGATGAACCCGCAATACCAGGAACTCGGCGCCGCCTACGCGACCGACCCGAAAAGCAGCGCCGGCATCTACTGGACCGCGATGTTCGGCGCCCAGTAACTCAAATCTCAAACACACCGCCCCCACAGGGGCTTGAGTTGATCAGTAGATCTTCGGCCGAACCGAGATCCAATGTGGGAGCGAGCCTGCTCGCGAAGAGGCCCTTACATTCAACATCAACATTGTCTGACCTGACGCCTTCGCGAGCAGGCTCGCTCCCACAATGATCGGTGTAATGCTCATCATCCCTGAACAACACAAAACCCTGTGGGAGCTGGCTTGCCAGCGATGAGGCCCGCCCCTTCAACATTGATGTCGACTGACCCACCGCTATCGCTGGCAAGCCAGCTCCCACAGGGTCAGCAGTCGCTCGGAAGATTGAGGCAATAAAAAACCGCAGCCTGGCTGCGGTTTTTCAGGCTCAGTGGGTTCTCATCCCCGCGGCGTACATCGCCAGTTTCAGCAGGCTCGCCACCACCGCCAGCGACACCACGCTGCCCAGCCAGATCAACAACAGCCAGCCCAGACGCTTGTAACAGCGGCTGTTCTTCACTTCGCGCGAATCAATGGTAGCCATCGCCAATCCTCACTTTGCCGCGGAATACGTAGTAGCTCCAGAAGGTGTACATCAGGATCACCGGCAGGATGAACAGTGCGCCAATCAGTGCAAACAACTGGCTCGACGGCGGTGACGCGGCGGCCCAGATGCTCACCGATGGTGGGATGATGTTCGGCCAGATACTCAGCGCCAGGCCGATGTAACCGAGCAACATCAGCACCAGCGTAAACACGAATGGCCAGTGCGTATGGCGCTGACGCAACGTACGCAGCAGCCCGAACAGCGCCAGCAACGCCAACACCACCAATCCGGCAAACACCTGCAGATGCCCGTGTGTCGACCAACGTGTCGCCAGCTCCGGATGCAGTTGCAGGGTCCACACGCCGATCACCAGCACCATCGCCATCAACAGCAAGGCCAGCGGCCGGGTGAACAGACGCATCCGCGACTCCAGCATGCCTTCGGTCTTGACCAGCAACCACGTACTGCCGAGCAACGCATACGCGATCACCAGCCCCACGCCACACACCAGCGGAAACGGTGCCAACCAGTCCAGACCGCCGCCGGCAAACTGCCGATCAACTACCGGAATCCCGGACACGTACGCGCCAATCACCACACCTTGGGAGAACGTCGCCAACAGCGAGCCACCGATAAACGCCTTGTCCCACCAATGGCGTTTTTGCGGCGAAGACTTGAAGCGAAACTCAAACGCCACGCCACGGAAAATCAGCCCGCAAAGCATCAGGATCAGCGGCAGATACAACGCCTCGAGAATCACCCCGTACGCCAGCGGAAACGCGCCATACAACGCCGCGCCACCGAGCACCAGCCACGTCTCGTTACCGTCCCACACCGGCGCGACGGTGTTCATCATCACATCGCGTTCCTGCTCATCCGGGATCAGCGGAAACAGGATCCCCAGGCCCAGATCGAAGCCGTCCATGATCACGTACATCATCACCCCGAAGGCGATGATCACTCCCCAGATCAACGAGAGATCGATACCTTGAATACCCATGACTCAATGCTCCTTCATAGGGGCGGTAGCCGCCGAAATCGGTCGACGCGGCGCCTGCAACTCATCGCCCGCAGGCGGATGTTCGTAGTGCGGCTGCGGGCCTTTTTTCACCAGTTTCATCATGTAGCCGATGCCCACGCTGAACACGGTGAAATAGATCACCACGAACAGCGCCAGCGACGTGCTCATCTGCGCCACCGAGTGATGCGACGCTGCGTCATGGGTGCGCAACAAACCATAAACCACCCACGGCTGACGCCCGACTTCCGTGGTAATCCAACCGGCCAGCAGCGCAATCAGCCCGCTCGGCCCCATCAACAACACCAGTCGCTGGAAGCCGCGATGCTGATAAAGCTTGCCGCCCCGGCGCAGCGCCAACCCCAGCAAACCAACGAGGATCATCAACATCCCCAACCCGGCCATGACGCGGAAGCTCCAGAAAATCACGGTCGAATTCGGCCGGTCTTCTTTCGGAAAGCTCTTCAGCGCCGGGATCTGCTTATCGAGGCTGTGGGTGAGGATCAGGCTGCCGAGATAGGGAATCTCCAGCGCATACTTGGTCTTCTCCGCCTGCATATCAGGGATGCCGAACAGCACCAGCGGCGTCGGGCCGTTGTCGGCGTTTTCCCAGTGACCTTCGATGGCGGCGATTTTTGCCGGTTGATGCTCCAGCGTGTTCAAGCCATGGGCGTCACCGACCACTGCCTGAATCGGCGCCACGATCAGTGCCATCCACAACGCCATGGAAAACATCTTGCGCACCGGCGCCGTGTTATTGCCGCGCAGCAAATGCCAGGCAGCCGACGCACCGACGAAGAACGACGTCGCCACAAACGCGGCAATCGCCATGTGCGCCAGACGGAACGGGAACGACGGGTTGAACACGATCGCCAGCCAGTCCAGCGGCATCACCCGACCGTCGACGATTTCAAAGCCTTGCGGCGTCTGCATCCAGCTGTTGGACGCAAGAATCCAGAACGTCGAAATCAACGTACCGATGGCGACCATTACCGTGGCAAAGAAGTGCAAGCCACGGCCGACACGGTTCCAGCCGAACAGCATCACCCCGAGGAAACCGGCCTCAAGGAAGAACGCAGTCAGCACTTCATAGGTCAGCAACGGCCCGGTGATGCTCCCGGCAAAATCCGAGAAGCCGCTCCAGTTGGTGCCGAACTGGTACGCCATGACCAGTCCCGAAACCACGCCCATGCCAAAATTGACCGCGAAAATCTTCGACCAGAAATGGTAGAGATCACGGTACGTGTCATTGCGGGTTTTCAACCACAGGCCTTCGAGTACCGCGAGGAAACTCGCCAGGCCAATGGTGATCGCCGGGAAAATAATGTGGAACGAAACCGTGAACGCGAATTGAATTCGCGCCAGGTCCAGTGCCTCCAGATTGAACATGATGATGTCCTCATCCAGGCTGAAAAGCGGCAGCACGAACCCGGGCCACCGCCAGACGCGAACGCCTGCAGCCAGTCAAATTGCCAATGTTTTTATGAGTCGCGGGTTACGCCAGCGACGACGGGATCAGGTTGCTGACCTTCGCGGCTTCGAGGCGGATCGCGACGAACTTGGAGGTCGGCGTATACGTGCGGTCGCCGTAGCTTTCCAGCGGTACCAGCGGATTGGTCTCCGGGTAATACGCCGCCGCCTGCCCTGGCGGAATGTCGTAGGCAATCAGGGTGAAACCGCTGACCCGACGCTCGCGCTCGTCGTCCCACAGCGCTACCAGATCAACCTTCTGCCCCGGTTCAAAGCCCAGGCGCTGGATGTCCTGCTCGTTGGCGAAGATCACATCGCGCATGCCGTAAACACCGCGATAACGGTCATCGAGGCCGTACAGCGTGGTGTTGTACTGATCGTGGGAACGCATGGTTTGCAGAATCAGGTGTGGCTTGACCGGCAGGTTGCGCACGCCCTCGCTGATCAAGTGTTCGGGCAGCACGCACGGGGTGAATTGAGCCTTGCCGCTGGCGGTGTTCCAGACCCGATCCGAAGCGTCGTTACCGAGGTGGAAGCCACCCGGAATCAGCAGCTTTTCGTTGAAGTTTTCAAAGCCCGGAATCACGTCGGCAATCAGGTTGCGGATGCGCCCGTAGTCGCCCACCACCCACTCCCAATCGATCGGGTGCTTGCCCAACGTCGCGGCGGCGATCCCAGCAATGATCGCCGGCTCGGATTTCAACTGCGCCGACTTCGGTTTCAATTGACCGAACGACAAATGCACCATGCTGAACGTGTCTTCGACGGTCACGCCTTGCGGGCCTTCAGCCTGGATATCGATGTCGGTACGCCCGAGGCACGGCAGAATCAGCGCGTCGCGACCGGTGACCAAGTGGCTGCGGTTGAGCTTGGTCGCAATGTGCACCGTCAGGTCGAGTTTGCGCATGGCGGCGTGGGTGCGCGGGGTGTCCGGCGTGGCTTGGGCGAAGTTGCCGCCCAGACCGATAAACACCTTGGCTTCGCCGCGTTCCATGGCGCCGATCGCCATCACCGTGTTGTGGCCGTGCATGCGCGGCACGTCGAAGTTGAAGCGTTTTTGCAGCGCGTCCAGCAAGTCCTTCGGCGCCAGTTCGTTGATGCCCATGGTGCGGTCGCCCTGCACGTTACTGTGGCCGCGAACCGGCGACAGCCCCGCGCCCGGACGGCCGACGTTGCCCCGCAGCAGTTGCAGGTTGATGACTTCCTGCAGGGTTGCCACTGAATGCACGTGTTGGGTCAGGCCCATGGCCCAGCACATGATCACGCTTTTGGCGCGGCCATACATGCGCGCGGCCAGTTCGATGTCATGCAACGGCACGCCGGACTGCTCGAGAATGTGCTCCCAACTTGTCGCCTCGACTTCAGCCAGATAGCTGTCGAGCCCTGTGGTGTGCTCGGCAATGAACGCATGATCGAACACTGGCTCGCCGCCAGTCGCCTGAGCTTCGCGTTCCCACTGCAACAGGAATTTGACCATGCCGCGAATCATCGCCATGTCGCCGCCAAGGGCCGGACGGAAGTACGCGGTGTTGGTCGCTTCCCAGCCGTTGCTGAGCATTTCGAGCGGGTTCTGCGGGTTCTGGAAACGCTCCAGGCCACGCTCTTTCAGCGGATTGATACAGACCACTTGCGCGCCACGTTTCACCGCTTCACGCAGCGGTTCGAGCATGCGCGGGTGGTTGGTGCCGGGGTTCTGGCCGATGACGAAAATCGCGTCGGCGTGATGCAGGTCCTCGTAGACCACGGTGCCTTTGCCGACACCGAGGGTTTCGATCATGCTCACCGCGCTGGCTTCGTGGCACATGTTCGAGCAGTCGGGGAAGTTGTTGGTGCCGAAGGCGCGGACGAACAATTGATAGAGAAACGCCGCTTCATTGCTCGCACGGCCGGAGGTGTAGAACTCGGCCTCGTGCGGCGATTTGAGGTTTTTCAGATGATCAGCGATCAGCGCGAACGCATCTTCCCAACTGATTTCCACATAGCGGTCGACCCGCGCGTCGTAGCGCATCGGGTGGGTCAGACGACCCTGATACTCCAGCCAGTAGTCGCTCTGCTCGGCCAGGCTCGACACTGTGTACTTGTTGAAGAAAGCCGGGTCGACCAAACGCCCGGTCGCTTCCCAGTTCACCGCTTTCGCGCCGTTTTCGCAGAACTTCAACATGCTCGCGCCCGGCGCTTCACCCCAGGCACAACCCGGGCAGTCGAAGCCGCCGTTCTGGTTGGTCTTGAGCATGGCACGGATGTTTTTCAGGGCGTTTTCGCTGCCCAGCCAGCTTTTGGTCAGGCTGATGACAGCGCCCCAACCGGCAGCGGCGCCTTTGTAGGGTTTGTAACGGTCGACTTGTGACATGGGACTCTCCATGACGATGCACACAGGCATGAACCTGATTCGGTTAAACAGCGACGGCCGACTTTAAAAGTTGAAAAGTGGTCGTTGGTTTTGCCGGGGCAAGGATATGAACCGTTACAAAACATTGTCTAATCGCTATTAATTACCGCCTTATCGAAAGCATCTATCACGGCTAAAAAACCTTTATTTACGGGACTTTGCGAAACTAAAGAAGCAACTTTCGGCGAAAAATATTTTATCATCGACGGCATCAATCAGCTGTTCATTAACAGTGATTGGACGGCACTCAAAGTTGCCCATAACCTGCGCTGACCAAACTCCTTCAACCGGGGTTTTCATTCCTGCGAGGCTGTCATGTCAGAGCGTGTCTTGATCGATGGTTACAACCGCCGCGTCGACTATCTGCGCATGTCGGTAACCGACCGCTGCGACTTCCGCTGCGTCTATTGCATGGCCGAAGACATGCAGTTCCTGCCACGCCAACAAGTGCTGACGCTGGAGGAAATCTATCAACTGGCGCAGAGCTTTGTGGCGCTGGGGACGCGCAAGATTCGCCTGACCGGTGGCGAGCCGTTGATTCGTCCGGGCGTGGTCAAGCTCTGCGAGCAGATCGCCGCCCTGCCCGGCCTGCGCGAGTTGTGCATGACCACCAACGGCTCGCAACTGGGCAAACTCGCTGCGCCGCTGTTCGACGCCGGGGTCAAACGCCTGAACATCAGCCTCGACAGCCTCGATCCGCAGCGCTTCAAACAGATGACCCGCACCGGCGATCTGGCGCAGGTGATCAACGGCATCGATGCCGCGCGCAAGGCCGGTTTTACCCGCACTAAACTCAATGTTGTGGTGATGCAGGGCCGTAATGATCAAGAGATCAACGATCTGGTCAGCTTCGCCATTGATCGTCAGCTCGATGTCTCCTTCATCGAGGAAATGCCGCTGGGGATCATCAGCGAACACAGCCGTGCCGAGTCGTTTTTCTCCAGCGCGCAGGTGCGCGAAAAGATCGCCGAGCGCTATACCCTGATTGACTCTGCCGAGTCGACGCAAGGCCCGTCGCGCTACTGGCGCCTGGCCGAGGCGCCGGAGATTCGTTTGGGTTTTATCTCACCGCACAGCCACAACTTTTGTGGCACCTGCAACCGTGTGCGCCTCACCGTCGAAGGGCGCCTGCTACTGTGTCTGGGTAACGAGCATTCGGTGGATCTGAAAGCGGTGCTGCGCGCGCATCCGGGGCAACCGCAACGGCTGGAGAAAGCCATTATTGAGGCGATGAAACTTAAGCCGTATCGGCATAATTTCGAAGTGAACGATGATGTTCAGGTCGTGCGCTTCATGAACATGACCGGCGGCTGATCCCGCCAGTTTCATCGGTTATCGGAACCGCACAGCATGATCATCAGACCCAAGGTCAACCAGTTCGCCATTCTCTTCACCCTCAAGGGTTCGATTGCCAAACGCATCGCCCTGCGCACGCTGATGGTCACCCTGCTCGCCTCGGCCATCGTGCTAGTGGAAATCCTCCATCCGAGCAACTTCACCAAGGTCAATGCCACGCCGTTTACCTTGCTCGGTTTGTCGCTGTCGATCTTCATGAATTTTCGCAACAACGCCTGTTATGACCGCTGGTATGAGGCGCGTAAAGCCTGGGGCGAAGTGATCGTGCACATTCGCTCGGTGATTCGTGAAACCCATGTGATCCGTGAATCGGCTGAGCGCAAGCCGTTGTTGCTCAATCTTTGTGGTTTTGCCCATGCGTTGAACGCGCGGTTGCGTAAAGAAAGCGAAGCGGATGCGAGCAGCCAATGGATCATGCCGAAACCTGATCCGCAGACGCCGGACTACAGTGGGCGCATTCTGCAAACGATCGGCCAGCAGTGTTCCGATCTGCATCAGAACGGTGAACTGACTGAGTGGCGCTACATGTTGCTGGCCAATCACCTGACCAGCCTGACCCAGGCGCAAGCGGTGTGCGAACGGATCAAGACTACGCCCCTGCCGTTTCCCTACACGCTGTTGCTGCACCGGACGATTTATCTGTTCTGCATCCTGCTGCCGTTTGCCATGGCGGAACCACTGGGCTGGCTGACACCGTTGTTCACAGCGATTGTCAGCTACACGTTCTTTGGCCTCGATGCGATTGCCGATGAACTGGAAGACCCGTTTGGCCGCGACGAAAACGACCTGCCGACCGATGCGCTGGTACGCACCATCGAACGCGACATCCTCGCCGAACTCGGCGCCGAAGTGCCGCCGGCGCTGAAGCCAGTCGACTATGTGCTGAGCTGATCCGTAGCTCTCCAGACACCTCAAAACCCTGTGGGAGCTGGCTTGCCAGCGATGAGGCCGCGTCAGCCAACGTCAATGCCAACTGACCTGCCGCCATCGCTGGCAAGCCAGCTCCCACACGTTCTGTGTACATCCTCAACATCAAGCATCACCACAAATCATTGTGGGAGCTGGCTTGCCAGCGATGAGGCCGTATCAGCCAACGTCAATGTGACTGACATGCCGCCATCGCTGGCAAGCCAGCTCCCACACGTTCTGTGTACATCCTCAACATCAAGCATCACCACAAATCATTGTGGGAGCTGGCTTGCCAACGATGAGGCCGTATCAGCCAACGTCAATGTGACTGACATGCCGCCATCGCTGGCAAGCCAGCTCCCACAGGTTCTGTGTACACCGCGGATATTGATGCCCCCACAGTTTGATTGGTGGTGAGGTCAGAAGAGTTCGTTGAACGGGATGAAGCGCAGCGGGTCGCCGAGGCTGTGCGTGCTGTTCTCGGGGATTTCCACCAGGCCATCGGCCCAGGTCGCGCCAAGCAGGACGCCGGAGCTTTGATTGGGATAGAGCACCGCACGCCCCGCCTCCAGCCGCACCCGCAGGTATTCACGGCGGCCGCCAGCCTTGTGCCAGTCGAAACCTGCATTGACCGTAAAACTCAGCGGCATGACATCTTCCACACCCTGAATACGCAGCAAATACGGCCGCGCCAACAAGCCAAACGTCACCAGCGCCGAGGTCGGATTGCCCGGTAAACCAATCACCGGCACCGTGCCAAAATGCCCGACCGTCAACGGTTTGCCAGGCTTGATCGCCAGTTTCCACAACAGCGGTTTGCCGCTGTCGCGCAGCACTTGCCCGAGGCAATCGGCATCCCCGGCTGACACGCCGCCCGTAGTCAGAATCAGATCAACGCTTACTTGCAGTTGCTCAAGTTTGAGCCGCGTCTGCGCCGGGCGATCCGGGAGGATGCCGGCGTCGATCACTTCGCAGCCCAGCTCACGCAACCAGTGGCCGAGCAATACGCGGTTGCTGTTGTAGATACTGCCGGGGCGCAACGGCTGGCCCGGTTCGACCAGCTCATCACCGGTCGACAGCAGCGCCACACGCGGGCGACGCACCACGTGCAGTTGCGCTAGCCCCTGCCCGGCGGCGACCGCCAGCTCGAACGGCCCAATACGTTTGCCGGCGCGCAGCAGGATGTCGCCGACGCGATTTTCCTGACCTTGCGCGCGGATGTTCTGCCCCGCCTTCAGCGGCTGCAAGAAGCGCACGCGGCCGTCCTCCAGCACTTCGACGTTCTCCTGCATTTCGACGCAGGTGGCGCCGGGCGGCAGCGGCGCGCCGGTAAAAATCCGTGCGCAGGTGCCGGGCAGCAACGTGTCCGGTGCCAGCCCGGCGTAAACCTTCTGTGAGACCTTCAGCGGCTGTCGGTGCAGATCGGCGAGATTGAGCGCGTAACCGTCCATGGCGCTGTTCGGCCACGGCGGCAAGTCGAGGGTCGCCACCAGATCACTGGCCAGCACCCGCCCACGCGCATCGTCGAGCGCCAGCAGTTCGCTGTCGGCCAGACGTTGCTCATTGGCCATGCACAGCAATTGGTCGAGGGCGTCCTCGACCGGCATCAACGGTGCTTTGCTCATCCGCGTGACCCGCAGGATTGCACGGCTTTCAGGTGCGGGACGAAGTTGCATGGGCGATGACGGTTGTCCAGTTGCTCGGCAAGAATGCCTTCCCACGCCGTGCGGCAGGCGCCGGTCGAACCCGGCAGGCAGCACACCAGCGTGCCGTTCGACAGCCCGGCCAGCGCGCGGCTTTGCACGGTGGACGTGCCGATATCCAGAATCGAAATCGCCCGGAACAGTTCGCCGAAGCCGTCAATCTGCTTATCAAACAAGCAGGCCACCGCTTCCGGCGTACTGTCGCGACCAGTGAAACCCGTGCCGCCGGTGATCAGCACCACTTGAATACCTTCGTCGGCAACCCAGTTCGCTACCTGAGCGCGGATTTTGTACAGATCGTCCTTGAGCAAGTTGCGCTCGCTCAACGTATGACCGGCTTCCAGCAACCGACTGACCAGCAACTGGCCCGAGGTATCGCTGGCGTAATCGCGCGTATCGCTGACCGTCAGCACGGCAATATTCAGGGGGACAAACAGGGCATCGGCTTTGGCACTCATGGCAGTTCTCCGGCAGCAGTCAATCAACATTGCCGAGCAGCCTAAGTGCCACTTATGAGTACTGTCTAATCACTCTCGCCAACCACATTATCGACCGGCTCTATCGGTGCTTTTCACCTCGCTAAACGCCAGTAAAACCGGGCCTGATAGAGCTGATCGATAGTGCCTTAAATACTTCCGATTGGACGAACAACTGTTCAAGTGAGATCGTCGCACCCTGCGCTTTTCGTGCGTCTCGCGCATCCGCGTCAATACTCAATCAAAAAATCCCCATCGAGCAGGTGCCATCGTGGACATCAAACAACTCAAGTTCCTGATCGCGCTGGACGAAACCCGCCACTTCGGCCAGGCCGCCGCACGCTGCCACATCACCCAACCGACGTTGTCGATGCGCCTGCGTAATCTCGAAGATGAGCTGGATCTGGTGCTGGTCAACCGTGGCCAGCGCTTCGAAGGTTTCACCCAGGCCGGCGAACGCGTGCTGGCCTGGGCGCGCACCTTGCTCGCCGCGCATGACGGTTTGTTCGCCGAAGCGGCGGCGTGTCGCGGGCAACTGGTGGGTAGCTTGCGTCTGGGTCTGGTGCCGCTGAGCAGCTTCAATCCGGTCAATTACATTCAGGGTTTGTCGGGGACGTATCCGGAGTTGAAGTTCAGCCTGTCATCGCTCAGTTCCGACGAGATCATCGCCGGGCTGGGCAACAATCAGCTTGATCTGGGCGTCTGCTATCTGGACCACGTCAACCCGAACTATTTCGAGTTTTTCGAGATCGGCGAAACCCGCGTCGGCCTGCTCTACGACAACCGCCACTTCCAGTTCGAAGGCTCGGAAATGAGCTGGGAAGACGCCGCCGAATTACCGCTGGGGATGATCACCGCCGGCATGCATTACCGTAAATCCATCGACTTGAGCTTCCGCAGCCGTGGGCTCAGCCCGCAGCCGATCATGGAAAGCGACTCGACCTATCAGCTGTTGCAGGCGATTCACCAAGGCTTCTGCTGCGCGATCATGCCGCTGGACAGCGGGCTTGAGGAGCCGATCGAGCACCTGTCGTTCATGCAGTTGCCGGATGCCAGCGTGCTGGCGCCGCTAGGCCTGGTGATGCGCAAGACCGAGCCGCGTTCGGCGATTGCCGAGAAGTGTTTTGCCGAGGCGCGGAAGTTGTTTGGGGTTGAGGTTTCTGCCGAATAAGCAAGGGTGGATGTCCCGGCCTCATCGCTGGCAAGCCAGCTCCCACAGTTTCCGATGTGATCACAGTTTCTGTGCACGACACAGAAACCTGTGGGAGCTGGCTTGCCAGCGATGGGGCCTGACCAGCCAAGACAAATCCTGGTTGATCGACCAAAGCAATCACCACATCGGAACAAGCGATTGGACGCACTTTTAACGCCCCCGTAGCCTGAACACTCTTCAGCGCTTCGGGACTTTTCAGATGCTCTGCCACGTCGAAACCCTCACAGAATCCACCAGCGAACCCAACGCCCCCGCGCCACAACCGGCGCAAGTGGCGTTTCGCGAATACCTGCCCGCCGCCGCCATCTCCCACGCCGCGCTGGCTTCGGAAATCGCCCTCGCCATCAGCTACAACGGCCTCAGCCAAGCGGTGATGATGGTCTCGCCCGGTAACCTCGAAGACTTCATCCGTGGCTTCAGCCTGAGCAACGCGATCATCGACAGCGTCGACGAGATCTACGACATCCGCCTCACGCATTTCGATCAGGCCTGTCAGGCCGACGTGCAGATTTCCAGCCGGGCGTTCTGGGCCCTCAAGGATCATCGTCGGCAAATGACCGGCACCAGTGGCTGCGGCATCTGCGGCGTCGAAGCGCTTGAGCAGGCGTTGCCGCAACTGCAGATTCTGCAACCGTCAGCACTGCCGCCGGCCGAACATTTCGACGGCATTCGCCAACGCATCGAAGCCGCTCAACAACTGGCGCGCAGCAGCGGCGCCCTGCACGCCGCGCTGTACTTCGGCGCCGACGGTGAAGCGCTGCTGTGCCGCGAAGACATCGGCCGTCACAACGCCCTCGACAAGCTGATCGGCGCGATGCAATTCGCCGCCGTCGATGCCGCTGAAGGCTTTGTCGTGGTCACCAGCCGTTGCAGCCTCGAACTGATTCACAAAGCCGTGCGCGCCCGCCTCGGCACCCTCGTCAGTCTGTCCGCGCCTACCGCGTTGACCGTGCGCTGGGCACTCAAACACCGACTCAATCTGATCCATGTACCGCACCGCAACGCCCCGCGAATTTACAGCCCGATCCAGGAGTTTTCCGCATGAGCCACACCCTCACCCACCTCGACGATCAGGGCCGCGCCAACATGGTCGACGTCAGCGACAAAGCTGCGACCCGCCGCGAAGCCAGCGCGCAAGCCTGGGTGCAGATACGCCCGGAAACACTGCAAATGATCCAGGCCAACGGTCACCCGAAAGGCGATGTCTTCGCGGTGGCGCGGATCGCCGGCATCCAGGCCGCCAAACGTACCCACGAGCTGATCCCGCTGTGTCATGCGCTGCTGCTCAGTTCGATTCACGTCGAACTCACGGCCTGCGAACCGGACCGCGTGCAGATCACCAGCACCTGCCGCCTCACCGGCCAGACCGGTGTCGAACTCGAAGCGTTGACCGCCGCCAGCGTCGCCGCGTTGACCATTTACGACATGTGCAAAGCGGTGGACCGGGCCATGGTTATCGGCGATATCCGCCTGCTCAGCAAACAGGGCGGTCGCTCGGGGCACTTTCAATGGGAGGACGCGCAATGATCCTGATCAACTACTTCGCCAGCTACCGTGACCGGCTCAATCTGGGCGGTGAAAAAATTCCGCTGACTGACACGCTGGGCTGCGTGGAAGACGTGCGGCAAATGCTCATGCAGCGCGGCGATCTGTGGCGTGAAGTGCTCGGCGCCGGCAACCTGATGTGCGCGGTGAATCAGGAGTTGTGTCAGCCGAGTCAGGTGATTGAGGATTTCGATGAAATCGCGTTTTTCCCGCCAGTGACCGGAGGTTGATCGATGGCTATTCGAGTCCAGCACAAAAGCTTCGACGTCGGCCAGTTGACGGCTGATCTGCACGCGCGCAATCCACGGGTCGGCGCGGTGGTGAATTTCGTTGGTTATGTGCGTGATCTGAATGTTGGTCAGAGCGTGAATGAATTGTTTCTTGAGCACTATCCGGGCATGACCGAAAAAGCCCTCGAACAGATCGCCGAGGAGGCCCGCGAGCGCTGGCCGCTGTTGGGTGTGGAGATTGTGCATCGGGTCGGTGCGTTGTCGGTGAGTGAGCCGATTGTGTTTGTCGGGGTCAGCAGCAAGCATCGGCATATGGCGTTCGAGGCGTGCGCGTTCATCATGGACGTGCTCAAGACCCGTGCGCCGTTCTGGAAGCGCGAGACTACGCCTGAGGGTTCTCACTGGGTCGAGGGCCGTCAGAGCGATAGGGATGCGGCGTTGCGCTGGAGCCTGGCGCATGCCTGAAAAGCAAAAGCCCCTCACCCTAGCCCTCTCCCCGAGGGAGAGGGGACTGATTGGGGAATATTGCAGAGATTCACCGACTTGAAAGATTGGCTCTGAATCCATAATCGACTCGATCTTTCAGGTCGATGGATAACGCCAGACACCGCGGTCGGCCCCCTCTCCCTCTGGGAGAGGGCTGGGGTGAGGGTTAAAAGTCTGATTAGATAGCCACTCCGCCAGGATTCAACTCCGGAGTCTCGCTTGAGCACAGCGCCGAACAACCTGCCCCGCCCCGATCCCGTCACCCTGCGCCAGGCCTGGCGCTTCTGGCTGAAACTCGGCTGCATCGGTTTCGGCGGCCCGGCCGGGCAGATCGCGATCATGCATCAGGAGCTGGTCGAGCGTCGGCGCTGGATCTCCGAAAAACGTTTCCTGCACGCACTCAACTACTGCATGTTGCTGCCCGGCCCCGAGGCTCAGCAATTGGCGACGTACATCGGCTGGCTGCTGCATCGCACCTGGGGCGGTGTCATCGCCGGAGCGCTGTTTGTGCTGCCATCGTTGTTCATTCTGATTGGCTTGTCGTGGCTGTACGTCGCTTTCGGTGACGTGCCAGCGGTGGCTGGAGTGTTTTACGGGATCAAACCGGCAATCACCGCGATAGTGCTGCACGCCGCGCATCGCATCGGCTCGCGCGCCCTGAAGAATGCCTGGCTATGGGCGATTGCCGGGGCGTCGTTTGTGGCGATTTTCGCCTTCAATGTGCCCTTCCCTTTGATCGTCCTCGGGGCTGCGTTGATCGGCTATCTGGGCGGACGATTCGCCCCTCGGCGGTTCAACAACGCAGGTACGCGCAACAGCGAGAAATCCTTCGGCCCGGCGTTGATCGACGACGATACGCCGGCGCCCGAACACGCCCGTTTTAGTCTGCCGAAGCTGCTGCGCTTGGGGTTGATCGGCGCAGTGCTCTGGTGTTTACCGATGGCGTTACTGACGGTGCTGTTTGGCTGGGACGGCACGTTCACGCAAATGGCCTGGTTCTTCACCAAAGCCGCGCTGCTTACCTTCGGTGGCGCCTACGCGGTGCTGCCTTACGTCTATCAGGGTGCCGTCGGGCATTATGGCTGGTTGACGCCGACGCAGATGATCGACGGTCTCGCCCTCGGTGAAACCACCCCGGGCCCGCTGATCATGGTGGTGGCGTTTGTCGGTTTCGTCGGTGCGTACGTGCAACCGGCGTTCGGCCCCGAACATGCCTTTGCCGCCGGGGCGCTGGCGGCAACGCTGGTGACTTGGTTCACTTTCCTGCCCTCTTTTCTGTTCATCCTCGCCGGCGGGCCGTTGGTGGAATCGACGCACAACGAACTGAAGTTCACCGCACCGCTGACGGCGATCACCGCTGCCGTGGTCGGGGTGATTCTGAATCTGGCGTGTTTTTTCGCCTACCACGTGTTCTGGCCGAACGGTTTTGCCGGGAAACTGGATCTGTTTTCGCTGATGCTGGCGGTTGCGGCAGCATTGGCCTTGTTCGTTTTCAAACGCGGCGTGATCAGCGTGTTGATCGTTTGCGCCCTCGCCGGGCTGGGCTTTGAGCTGACGCGCTGAAGCGGGGCCTGTGAATCTCCCGTTTACAGGCCCGCGAATTCCCCCTTACTATCCGGGCACACCGGTCGGCGGGTCAGCCCGCCACCGACGTTTTCCGCCAACGGAAACACGCGTTATGAGTACGTCACCACAACAACGAAAATCGTTGAACGTCTCTACCCTGCGCGCCCTCTCCCACAGGGGCGGCGTATGAATCGTATCGTCAATCTCCCCATGGCCCTGCGCCGTTCCAAGCTGCGTCACTCCGCACGCCCGCCGGATATCGCCCGGTCTGTCTGATCGCGTCCGTTAAAGAACCGCGACAGTCCCCTGCTTCTTGATATCCCTGCCAGGACACCTACGCCTTTTTGTCGCGTCGTGTCCGGCCCGAATCTGCGCGCCTGCGCGGCGCCATCGTGAGTGATTGATTATGAAATTCGCAGCCATCGAAGACGCACGCCTGTTCCTTGAACAGAACCCCGATATCGACATGATCGAGCTGTTTATCCTCGACGCCAACGGCGTGCCGCGCGGCAAGCTGTTGCACCGTGAAGAACTGCTCGCCGTGTACCAAAGCGGTCGGCCACTACCCAGCACCATCCTCGGTCTGACCGTACAGGGTGAAGACGTCGAGAACTCCGGTCTGGTCTGGGATGTCGGCGACATCGACTGCCGCGCCTATCCGCTGGAAGGCAGTCTGGTGCGCCTGCCATGGCGCAAGATTCCGACCGCCGCCGTGCAGGTCAGCATGCACCCGACCGAGGGCATGCCCGCGAGCATCGCCGACCCGCGACACTTGCTGATCAAGGTTATCGACGGGCTCAAGGCCGAGGGTTATCACCCGGTGATGGCGTGTGAACTGGAGTTCTATCTGCTCGACGCCAAACGCGATCACAACGGTCGCCCGCAACCGGCGCTGGACGCTGACGGTGGTCGACCGCGACATACGCAGGTTTATGGTTTGCGCGAGCTGGAACAGATCGAACCATTCCTCGCCGACCTCTACAGCGCCTGCAAACTGCACGGCATTCCGGCGCGCACGGCGATCTCCGAATACGCCCCGGGCCAGGTGGAAATCACCCTCGAACATGGCGACACGCTGGAGGCGATGGATCAGGCCGTGCGCTACAAACGTCTGGTCAAAGCCATCGCCCACAAGCACGGCATGCAGGCGACCTTCATGGCCAAGCCGTTCGATGATCTGGCCGGCACCGGCATGCACATGCATGTGAGTCTGGCCGATGGCGCGGGACACAATCTATTCGCCTCCGAAGACCCGGCCGGTACTCCACTGCTGCGCACGGCGATTGGCGGCATGCTCGCGTCCTTGCTGGATTCGTTGCTGCTGTTCTGCCCGAACGCCAACTCGTATCGACGGTTTCAGGCCAACAGCTACGCGCCGCTGGCGCCGACATGGGGCGTCGATAACCGCACCGTCAGCCTGCGCGTACCCGGTGGCCCGGCCAATACCCGGCACATTGAACACCGCATCTGCGGCGCCGATGCCAACCCGTATCTGGCTGCGGCGGCGATCCTTGCCGGTATTCATCGTGGCATTCGCGAAGACCTTGATCCGGGCGCTCCGGTTGAAGGCAATGGCTATGCGCAGGCGAAGGAATTGCTGCCGACCGATTGGCTGACCTCGCTGCAGGCACTGGAGAATTCGGTGTGGGCGCGGGATGCCTTGGGGCGGGAATTTCTCGGGGTGTATCTGGCGGTGAAGCGTGCAGAGTACCGGCAGTTCATGGCGGAGGTGGGTGAGCAGGATTGGCGCTGGTATCTCACCGAAGCTTAACGATCCGACACCGAACCTGTGGGAGCGAGCTTGCTCGCGAAGGCGTCGTCACATTCAACATTTTGGGTGACTGACACATCGCTTTCGCGAGCAAGCTCGCTCCCACAGGGGACTGCACTCCGACTTCCGAACTTTGTGTGGACACTGACATGACCGAACGCTGCAATTCCTACTACACCGCCACCCTTAACCAGGACACCGACTACCCGACCCTGCAAGGCCGACACACTGTCGATGTGGTGATCATCGGCGGCGGCTTCACTGGCGTCGCCACTGCCGTCGAACTCGCCGAAAAAGGCCTGAAAGTCGCCATCGTCGAAAGCCACAAGATCGGCTGGGGCGCCACCGGGCGCAACGGCGGACAAGTCACCGGCAGCCTTTCCGGCGATGGTGCGATGCGCAAACAGATGCGTCCGAAACTCGGCGATGACGTCGATGATTTCATCTGGCACCTGCGCTGGCGCGGACATGAAATCATCCAGCAACGCGTCGACAAGTACGGCATTCAATGCGATCTCAAACACGGCCACTTACACGCCGCGTACAAACCCAGCCACATGACCGACTTGCGCAAGGATTATGAAGAAGCCGTGCGTCGCGGATTAGGCGATGAAGTCAGCCTGCTCGACCGCAGCCAGGTGCGTGATCTGCTGCAAAGCGACCTCTACCACGGTGCAATCAAGAACACCCGCAACATGCATCTGCACCCGCTCAACCTGTGCATCGGTGAAGCGCGAGCGGCGGAAAGTCTTGGCGCGCTGATCTTCGAAAATAGCGAAGTGCTGGAGATCATTCACGGCGCTACGCCTAGCGTAAGAACCGCCCACGGCCAGATCGACGCCAAGCAGGTGATGCTCGCCGGCGACGTCTATCACAAGCTCGAACCGGGACAGCTCAAGGGCAAGATTTTCCCGGCCATGGGCGGCATTGTCACCACCGCGCCACTGGGCGATCTGGCAAAACAGATCAACCCCGAAGACCTCGCGGTGTACGACTGCCGCTTCGTCCTCGACTACTACCGCCTCACCGCCGACGGCCGTTTGTTGTTCGGCGGTGGCGCCAACTACAGCGGCAAGGATTCACGGGACATCGCCGCCGAACTGCGCCCGTGTATCGAGCAAACCTTCCCGGCGCTCAAAGGTGTGCAGATCGATTACCAGTGGAGCTGCGCGATGGGCATCGTCATCAACCGCATTCCGCAACTGGGCAAGCTCTCGGACAACGTCTGGTATTGCCAGGGCTATTCGGGGCACGGCATCGCGACGACGCACATCATGGGCGAAATCATGAGCCGCGCGATCACTGGGCAGATGGAGCAGTTCGATACGTTTGCCGCGTGTCAGCACATTCGGGTGCCGATGGGGGATTTGCTCGGTAACCCGTTGCTGGCGGCGGGGATGTGGTATTACCAGATGCTTGAGCGCCTGCGCTGAAACATGTGTTGAATATACCGGCCCCTTCGCGAGCAAGCTCGCTCCCACAGTTGATCGAGTTCTATCTCAGAAACGCGTTCGAATGTGGGAGCGAGCTTGCTCGCGAAGGGGCCATCAAAACCACCGCAAAACCTCAATCCGGCAACTGCTCGACGACAATCCCCAACCGCCGATAATCCTCGACACTCCCCGACGCCACATGCCGTTCGGTAATCAGCGTATGCAGGCGCGTACAAGGCGCCACCACAAACGGCTCCACCGCTCCCAACTTGTCCGCCGAAGTCACCGCTATCACCCGCGTCGCGCCCTCCAGCATCGCCTGCTTCACCGGCACTTCATCGAAATGCAGCGAGGTAATCCCCACCTCCGGATGAATCGCGCACACCCCGGTAATCGCCAGATCCGCCTTGATCCCCGCCAGCAGCCGCAGCGCCTCATGCCCACCCGCCGCCATCGTTCGCGGGTTCAACTGGCCGCCAGCAAGAATCACTTTCACAGCCTTGAATTCGGACAAGGCAATCGCCGTCATCGGTGAAGCGGTCACCGCCGTGATGCTGATATCTGCACGTAACGAGCGCGCCACTTGCAGCGTGGTCGAGCCGGAATCGAACAGCACAATCTGCCCGTCCTCCACTTCCAGCGCCGCCCGTTGCGCCAAGCGAATTTTCACCTCATCCGTCTCGTCCAGCCGCGTGAAGTAATCCTTGCCGGAGTCTTTTGGACGCGGCAACGCGCCGCCGTGGACACGCTGCACCAGCCCGCCATTGTCCAGTTCGGCGAGATCGCGGCGGATGGTGTCTTCGGACACCGCAAAGTGCTGGCTCAATTCGGAGGCCATGACCTTGCCGTCACGCTCAAGGAGCAAAAGGATTTTCTGCCGGCGCAGGGATGGCAGTTCAGCCGCGGAATGATCGTGCATGGTTATGCCTGTTTATGCTTGTAGTTGCAGTTTTTTGCGAGCTTAGCCAAAGCCCTGAGCAAACACAAACCGGCGGGGTATCAATCGTTTCGATCATTGGAATCAACAAGGCGAATTTTTTCTTTGCTTTCAACCTGTTCAGAATGGCCCCACTCTAAAAGGCTCAGGATGAATACCTCATGAATCTCAATTTTGCGTTTGCGTGCATGATCGTCGTGTCGTTTGCGATTGCCCTGGGTCACGCCTAAGGCCTCAGACCGAAGCCAGCAATTGCTCGCGCAGCCATTTGTGCGCCGGATCGCGGTGCGAACGTTCGCCCCAGAACATCGCCATTTCGTAACCCGGCACTTGCAGCGGCGCGTCGACCACTTGCAAGGCCGGGTTGCCACGCACCAGACGTGACGGCAGCATCGCCACCAGATCGGTGCTCGCTAACACCGACATCGCCATCAGAAAGTGCGGCACCGACAACACCACTTTGCGCATCAACCCGACATCGGCCAACGTCCGGTCAGTCACCCCGAAAAAGCCCCCGCCCTCGCGCGACACCATGACGTGCTCCAGCGCGCAGAACTGTTGGCGGCTCGGCGCATGCATCAAATCTGGATGTCCGACTCTACCGGCGAGCACATAACGCTCGGTGAACAGCGGACGTCGATGCAACTCCGGCGGCGCGTCTTCGCTGATGTGCAGCGCCAGATCGAACACGCCCTGCTCGGCCTGTTTGATCAGATGCGCCGGCGTCAGATCGATCACCGCCAGACGCGTGCCCGGCGCCTGCTCGCGCAAGCTGCTCAGCGCCGGCAGCACCACCGTCGACTCGCCGTAATCGGTCGCGGCGATCTTCCAGGTGTGGGTCGCCTGCGCCGGATTGAACGCACTGGCCGGCGCCACCGCTCTCTCCAACGCCTCCAACGCTTCGCGCAACGGCTCACGCAACTCATCGGCGCGCGCCGTCGGGCGCATGCCGCGCGGCCCGGGCAACAGCAGCGGATCACCAAAGATGTCGCGCAACTTGGCCAGATGCACACTCACCGAAGGCTGCGACAGGTTCAGGCGCTGCGCCGCGCGGGTGACGTTGTGCTCCGCCAGCAGTACATCGAGGGTCAGCAGCAGATTGATATCCAGCCGTCTCAAATTATTCATAGCTATACCAGACATATCAGACATTCATTTCCAATATACCGGGTGAACGCCGATCCTGCAGTCACTCAGCTAACGGAGCTTCAACATGAACGTCTTACTCGTTTACGCCCATCCAGAACCGACCTCCCTCAACGGCTCGCTGCGCGACTTCAGCGTCCAGCGCCTGCAAGCCGCCGGCCACACCGTGCAGGTCTCCGACCTCTACGCGATGAACTGGAAAGCCACCCTCGACGCCGACGACGCCCCGCAGCGCGACGCGACGAAACCGTTCCACGCCTCGCTCGACTCGAAAGTCGCCTACGCCGAAGGCACCCAGGCTGCCGACATCGCCCGTGAGCAGGAGAAACTACTCTGGGCGGATGCGCTGATCCTGCAGTTTCCACTCTGGTGGTTCACCATGCCGGCCATTCTCAAAGGCTGGGTCGATCGGGTGTACGCCTACGGTTTTGCCTATGGCGTCGGTGAGCATTCCGACAGTCGTTGGGGCGAGCGTTATGGCGAAGGGAAAATGCAAGGCAAACGGGCGATGTTGATGGTCACCACCGGCGGCTGGGAATCGCACTACGCACCGCGTGGGATTAACGGGCCGATGGATGATTTGTTGTTTCCGATTCAGCACGGGATTTTGTATTACCCCGGTTTTGAAGTGGTGCCACCGTTTGTGGTGTATCGGACGAGTCGGATGGATGCGGCGCGGTATGCCGAGACTTGTGATGAGCTGGGGCGGCGGCTGGATGAGTTGTGGAGTGCACGGCCGATTGGGTTTCGGCAGCAGAATGGTGGGGAATATGAGATTCCTGCTATGACCTTGAAGAGCGATATCGCGCCGGATAGCGAAGGCTTCCAAGCACACATCCGCTAGCGCCGCATTGCCCTCACCCCAGCCCTCTCCCAGAGGGAGAGGGAGCCGACCGTGTTGGATGTTCGAGTTACGCCGACCTGGTATATCGAGCCGAACTCAAATTTCGAACAGCCCACAATCGGCTCCCTTTCCCCCTCGCCCACCTGGGAGAAAGGGGACTGACCGAGTTGCTTTTTCGCGCCACACCGATCTGATATCTCGAGTTGAACTCAGCTTTTGAAAGGCATCGAGATCGGCTCCCTTCCCCCTCGCCCCCCTGGGGGAGAGGGCTGGGGTGAGGGGGATGGATCTAACTGACACGCCGCAACATGCAGGCATCAGTGGCTCCGGTCAGGCCTCTTCGCGCGCCCGCCGCACTTGCACCAACAACGCCGGCGCGAAATGCAACAACACCATCCGGCTCAAATGATGCGTCAGAATAAACACCACATTCAGCCCGCCACCAAACGCGACAATCGCAATCGTCTCAATCGCCCCCGGCATATACGCCAGCCATAGCGACAGCGGATCACTGCCCAACCAGCGTGCCGCGACTTCAGCAAACACCGCCGCGACCACGATCATCAAACCAACCGAGACCAACGCCGTGCGGCCGTGACGCGTCAGCTCCGCGAAGCCGAGACCTTGAAACCGTGAGCCGATCCGCACGCCGAGAATCAGCGCCGCCAGGTTCAGACTCCAGTCCGGCATGTGAAACCCGTGCAACCATCCCGATTTCACAAACACCGCCGTAATGATGATCGCCGTGAGCATGAACGGCGCCGGTACGCCGATCACCAGCAGCAAGCGCCCGAGCAGCACGCTCAACGCGATCACCGAAAACGCGGTCAGCGCCATGCCTGTCGTCAAAGGGTCGCCATCGGCAACCGCCACGGCTGCTGCCTGGCCGGGAATCAAGAAACTCACCAACACCGTGATCAACAGCAACCGCATCAGGTGCACGATGATGACCTTGCTTGACGCCTTTTCCGACTCGAGCAAATCGAACACTGCGGCCAGCGCACCGGGATAAACCGCCAACAGCGCATCAGTGCGATTCCAGCCTGCGCCGCGCGTCAGCCACCATCCGGCGAGCGCGATCTGCACCGTCAGGCAAATCAGCAACACGCCGAGGCTTGGCAACATGGTCGAGGCCGTCGCGCTGTCCCACGCTTCGAACATCAGTCCGGTGGCGATGCCCAGCGTGACCTGGATGTAGCCCAGTCCATAAGGAGTTGCCGGCGCGATACCAGTTTTGCTGGCAAACAAAGCGGTAACGACAATCGAGCCTAACAGCAGGCCATGCGGCACGCCTTCGAACTGCAACAGCGCGCCGAAACCGGCAGCCATCAACAAACAGAGAATGGATTTCATAGTCGCCTTCCTGGCTAATAAACTGACCCAACATCACCCAATAATGATTAGTCCCTGTGGGAGCGAGCCTGCTCGCGAAAGCGTCGCCAGTCGCAGATAAGTCACTGACTCGACGCCTTCGCGAGCTGGCTCGCTCCCATAGGGATTTCGTTCACATACGCAACCGTGCAATCGCCCTTCGATACTTTTCGACTCGCTCCAGATCTTCCCAACTCGGCGAGGCAATCCGCGACAGGTCGCTGTTCTCTTCCAGATCCGCCAATTTCACCACCCGACCGATCGGGTTCTGTGCGGCGCGGTCGACGAAGTCTTCATAGGATTCGCCCGGCACTTTGGTCACCGATTCGATAGCGCTCAAAACTTCCTCGCTGAAGCCTTCCTTGCGCAAATCATCGAGGCTGACACCACAGTCCTCAACCACATCGTGCAGCACGGCGACGATGCGTTCTTCCAGCGTGCTCATCCGTAACATGACTTTCAGCGGATGCAGAATGTACGGCGCACCGCCCTTGTCGACCTGCCCGGCGTGGGCCGTGGCGGCGATGGCGATAGCGCGTTCGAGGGTCTGGGTCATGGGAGTCTCCGTGGGTTAAACGCCGTAGCGGCCGCCGACGTGGATGTTGCGTTTGAGCCAGTTGCCGATTGCCCTCAGGCGTCCGATGGGCTTCGCAGGCCCGGAATGCCGCTGAAGAATCAGCGACACCAATGTGGCCTGATCGGCTTTTGGATGGGCATCGATCAACTCGGCAACCCATGCGCAATCGGCCTTTTTCAGATGCTCGCGCCACTCTCCAGGCCAGGCATCCAGCTCATCCAGCGCCAACCATCGGGCACCGCCATGCTCCATATGCCCGCCGGACATCGACTGCTCGAAACAGAAAGGCGTGTCTGGCTTGGCAGGGTCAATGTGGAACAGGTAGATGTCGTGGAATGGGTGCTGCGAGGGGGACGCATTATTGCGGCTGCCAATTTCGATCATGGGCAATGTTCCAATCCTTGGGCGCTGAATGTTTCCGATTGTTTCGCAGTGTACGCCATGGGAGCAAATCAAAAACCCGATGGAACCTCCCTCCTCCGCGCCGTCTCGAAACTATAAAGCGCCAACATGATTGATCAGACCCGGCGCCTTTGAAGAGGAAACCCCGATGAACATTCGCTTCCTGCTTCTGATCGCCACCTTCGCCATCATCCCCACCTGCGTCATGGCCGAAGGCTGCGACGTGCAGACCCAATCCTCCAGCGCCTCGGTGCCGTCGGTCGAAAGCCACAGTTGTTATGAATACGAAGGCATGCCGGTGAACTCAATCGACTGGTCGTGCAGCAACGAAAGCAAAGACATGCTCAGCAGCACCAAAACAAAGGTCGAGCACTGCGCCGATCACTATCAGGCTACATGTATCGCCACGATTACCCAGGAATCTCTGGCCAACCCGCACTCCACCAGCAAGGACAAAAACGCCAAAGCCCTGAACATCCCCGACAACGCACAAGTGACCACGTATTACTACGACGTAGAACATTTGGCTCAGGCGCGGATTGATTGTGAGAATGGTGGTGGGCATTGGAAAACGAAGTAAGAGTCTGGCAGGCATTAAAAGCCCGGCTCAAGGCCGGGTTTTTCAAACGCACACCATTGACTAGCTGCCACCTCCGCTGCCGCCGTTGCCACCACCGCTGCTACTGCCTCCGCCCTGACCCGCGCCACTCGGCTTGGAACCAGCGGGCACTGGCCCATTGTCGGTTTTACCGCCATCCGCGCCTGGGGGCAGCGCATTGGCGTCCGGATCGGCATTCGTAGCGGGCGAAGCTGGCTCCCGCGTCTGGCTGCTGCCATCGTTCGCCGTCGGGGTGGACGTTTCGCCAGCCGCAATTGCATATAGCGAACTGCCGGAGATAAGCGCCGCGAGTGTAAACACCGCAATTTTATGGTTCAGCATGGTGCTTTTCCTTTGCTAGGTGAGTTACAGCATTGGAAGACCGGCTGGCGTGAAGGTGCGGTGTATCGGATGAATGGTCATTGTTTAGGCAAAAAAAACCGACGCCTGTTCAGGCATCGGTTTCCCCTATTGGTGACAGGTACCGGATATCAGCGCTTCATCGCTTCACACTGGCTGCGCAGAATCTTTCAATTGGCACTTATTCTTTGGGCGTACTGACCAAGCAGGCAGAGAAGTATTTGTTCTGGAATTCAGTGGTCGCGGCCGTTTGCTGCTCTGCGGTTTCGCGCCGTGGCTCTTCATATGCATCTTGAATGAGCCTCTGATACATCTTGGTGATCAACTTATTCTCATTTTTTTCCGATATATCCCAAAGCGTCGCCATGGGAGCACCATCCTGACGCGCCTGCATCACGACCATCGCGGCGTTTTCCAGGATCTTGCAGCCTTTCAGATATTCGGTTTTTGAGATGGCTTGTGCGGAAAAGCTGCAAGTAAGTAATGCAGCACATACAAAAAGACGATTACGTAGCACAGTGTTCTTCCTTGGAAAAATGGCCCGGGACTCTATCATTGATATCGTAATGCCATCAATTCGAACTGATCTGCAAGGTTCAACGTTTCAGGGCTTCGCAGCGGGTGCGCAGGTCATGGTTGTCGATATTCCCGCAACTGCTGCCGCCGGTCGTGGCGTTGCAATAGGCTCGTTGATCATGGTCATCGATGTTGCCGCAGGAACTGTTGCCCTGCTCCGCATTGCACCGCGCACGCAAGTCGTGATTATCAATATTGCCGCAACTGCTGCCGCTCTTCTTCGCGTTGCAGTAGGCGCGCTGATCATGGTCATCGATGTTGCCGCAGGAGCTGCCTCCCAACTCGGCGTTGCACGAGGCGCGCAAATCGTGATTATCGATATTGCCGCAACTGCTGCCGCTCTCCCTCGCATTGCAATAGGCCCGCTGATCGTGGTCGTCGATGTTGCCGCAACTGGCGAACGTGTAACTGCTGAACATCAACAACATGGCGAGTAATAGTCTCATCACACACTTCCTTGGGTTGCCAGGAAACAGCCTGGCACTGGTTGATCCTGTTCAATGAGCGTCGCGACACGCCATCAAATTGACATCGTTTTTTAGGAAAGTTCAAATTGAGGTGTGTGCGGATTTGAGTTCTGAAAAAGGCGCAGGAAAACGCGCCGTGTGGTGAGGGGATTCGTCCGTCGAGAGCATCGCCAGGATCCTGGTGCAGGATGTGAGTGATGTGTTTCGGATGATTGAGCAGCGGGGGTCTGAGCCCGCCTCTTAAAAAGAACAGGTAAGGAAAGCGCGGGCATTCCTACTCCACGCATTAGCGAAGTGATGCAGGCAAACCTAAAAAGAAATAATCCGCACTGGTGACAGATCACTTTATAAATAGATCTGTCACCTTTTCGTTTTTTCCTGGAAAAAACTGATTCTTCGGAAACGGCATGATTAAAAAATCTTGCATAGCCGTCTTCTATTCTAAATGACACCTGATGAGGGCAGCCTTATGGCTGCCCTCATTAATTAGAAATTCGCTGGCGTATTCGCACTAATAATCTCAGCCTCATCCGCCCCGATATTCCGAAACTTATGCGGTAGCGTCGTCGGAAAATAATACCCATCCCCCGCATTCAACACACTCACCGACCCATCCACGGTCAACTCCACCGTGCCACGGGTGACAAGCCCACACTCCTCGCCCTCAGCATGCACAATCGGCTCTTCCCCGGAACTCGCGCCCGGTGCGTATTGCTCACGCAGCAAGCGCATTTGGCGGCTGGGCACGGAGGCGCCGATCAGCAGCAGGCGCAGGCCGTGGCGGCCGAGGTCGGGTTGTTCGTTGGCGCGGAAGACGTATTGGTGTTCGCGCGGGGGTTGGTCGAAGGTGAAGAAGTCGGCCAGGGACATCGGTATGCCTTCGAGCAGCTTTTTCAGTGAGCTGACGGAGGGGCTGACGCGATTCTGTTCGATCAGGGAGATGGTGGCATTGGTCACGCCGCTACGCCGGGCCAGCTCACGCTGGGAGAGTTTGTAGCTTTCGCGTACTAGTTTGAGTCGAGAACCCGTATCCATGACTGCCTTATGTGAGAACGACTTAAGGGCGATGGGGGTGGGTGGCGGGTGACGCGCCGAGGGCGCGGATCACGTTGCTCCCGTGTCCCGGAACCGTGAAAGGCGGCTATTAAATCACGTTTGCCGGTGTTGCTCAGCAGGTTCGATGGACGGAGGGATAAAAGTCCCTCTGGCCTTGGTAATACGGACCTGTAGGAGTGAGCCTGCTCGCGATTGGGCGGCACATTCACCATTATTTTTGACTGGATAACCGCCTTCGCGAGCAAGCTCGCTCCCACAGGGTTTGTGGTGTTTCTGTGGGAGGGAGGGTGGCTGGGCTGGCCTCATCGCGAGCAGGCTCACTCCTACATTTTGATATTTGGTGTATCAGGTAAAAAACCGGCGGGGTCTTGGGGCCGCCGCCGGGGAGGTAACCTAGATGCCGAAACGGTCGCGCAGTGAGTAGTAGACGGCGCCGAGGGCGGTGAGCGGCGCGGAGAACGTGCGGCCGCCGAGCATTGGCATGTGCGGCAGCGATGCGAAGGCGTCGAAACGTTCGGCGTCACCACGAATCATTTCCGAGATCAGTTTGCCGGCCAGGTGCGAGCAGGTGACGCCGTGGCCGCTGTAGCCTTGCATGTAGTAAGCGTTCTTTTCGATGCGGCCGAATTGCGGCATGCGTGACATGGTCAGCAGGAAGTTGCCGGTCCAGCGGTAGTCGATTTTCACGTCTTTGAGCTGCGGGAAGGTCTTGAGGATCTTCGGGCGGATCAGTTGTTCGATGTCGTCCGGCTCACGCGCGCCGTAGACCACGCCGCCGCCGTACAGCAGACGGTTGTCGGCGGTGAGGCGGTAGTAATCCAGCAGGTAATTGCAGTCTTCGACGCAGTAGTTGTTGGTGATCAGGCTGCGCGCCTGTTTTTCGGTCAACGGCTCGGTGACGACGATCTGCGAGCCGCACGGCATGCTTTTCGCGGTCACGCGGTTGTCGAGACCTTGCGGCAGATAAGCGTTGCCGGCGATCAGCAAGTACTTGGCGCGGACCTGACCTTTGGCGGTGCGCACGACGTTAGGCTCGCCGTATTTGATTTCTACAGCCGCTGATTGCTCGTAAATCTTGCCGCCCAAACGCGTGATCGCAGCCGCTTCACCCAGCGCCAGATTCAGCGGGTGAACGTGGCCGCCCTGCATGTCGAGCAGGCCGCCGACGTAGGCATCGGAGCCGACTTCACGACGAATTTCAGCCGCGTCGAGCATCTTCAGATTACGGTTGCCATAACGTTCCCAGCCGCGCTTCTGCTCAGCCAGACCGTTGAGTTGTTTCTTGTTCATCGCTGCGAAGATACCGCCCGGGCGGTAGTCGCATTTGATGTCGTATTCCTTGATGCGCGAACGGATGATGTCGGCGCCTTCGAAGATCATGCTGCCGAGGATTTCTGCGGTCTTGTCGCCGTAGCGCTCTTCGATCACGTCGACGTCGCGGCTATACGAGTTGACCAGTTGACCGCCGTTGCGACCACTAGCTCCGTAGCCGACTTTCGCAGCTTCCAGCACCGTCACTTTGTAGCCGGCTTCGGTGAGGAACAGCGCCGAAGACAGGCCGGTATAGCCGGCGCCGATAATGCAGACATCGCACTCGACCGACTCTTCCAGAACCGGGAAGTCGATAACTTCATTGCGAGTGGCGGCGTAGTAGCTGTTTACGTGTTGCTGTTTCATACGTTTCTCCGAGGGCCGCCAATCAAAGGCGACCACCGCTGTAATAGAGTCAGAGCTTGATCCAGGTCGCTTTCAGCTCGGTGTACTTGTCGAACGCGTGCAGCGATTTATCGCGACCGTTGCCCGACTGCTTGAAACCACCGAACGGTGCGGTCATGTCGCCACCGTCGTACTGGTTGACCCAGACGCTGCCGGCACGCAGGCCACGGGCGAAGGTGTGCGCCTTGCTGAGGTTGCTGGTCCAGACGCCGGCGGCGAGGCCGAAGATGCTGTCGTTGGCGATCTGCAGCGCTTCTTCGGCGGTGTCGAAGGTGATCAGCGACAGCACTGGGCCAAAGATTTCTTCCTGGGCGATGGTCATCGCGTTGGTCACGCCGTCGAACAGCGCCGGTTGCACATAGAGGCCGCCGGTTTCTTCGAGGGTGCGTTGGCCGCCGGCGATCAGCTCGGCGCCCTGCTCGCGACCAATGCTGATGTAGCGCAGCACGTTGTCGAGTTGACGCTGATCGACCACGGCACCGACGGTGGTCGCCGGATCCAGTGAATGACCGGGTTTCCACGCTTGCAGCGCTTCCACCAACAGCGGAATGAATTGCTCGCGAATCGAGCGCTCGACCAGCAGACGCGAACCGGCGGTGCACACTTCGCCCTGGTTGAAGGCAATGGCGCCGGCCGCTGCTTTTGCTGCCGCGCGCAAGTCCGGGGCGTCGGCAAACACCACGTTCGGGCTCTTGCCCCCGGCTTCGAGCCAGACGCGTTTCATGTTGCTTTGGCCGGCATAAATCATCAGTTGCTTGGCAATCGCCGTGGAGCCAGTGAAGGCCAGCACGTCGACGTCCATGTGCAACGCCAGCGCCTTGCCGACGGTGTGGCCGAAGCCTGGCAGAACGTTGAACACGCCCTTAGGAATGCCGGCATCCAGCGCAAGTTGAGCAATGCGGATCGCGGTCAGCGGCGACTTTTCCGAAGGCTTGAGGATGAACGAGTTGCCCGCCGCCAGGGCCGGCGCGAATTTCCAGCTGGCCATGATCAGCGGGAAGTTCCACGGCACGATGGCCGCAACCACGCCCGACGGCTCGCGAGTGACGAGGCCGAGTTGATCGTGCGGGGTGGCAGCAACTTCGTCGTAGATCTTGTCGATGGCTTCGGCGCTCCAGCGGATCGCGTTGGCGGTCGCCGGGATGTCGATGCTCATCGAATCGCTGATCGGTTTGCCCATGTCGAGGGTTTCCAGCAGCGCCAGTTCTTCCTGGTTTTGCAGGATCAGATCGGCGAAGCGAATCAGAATGCGTTTGCGCTCGGCCGGGGCTTTTTTCGCCCACACGCCGGACTCAAAAGACTGGCGCGCGACTTCAACGGCGAGGTTGGCGTCGGCTTCATCGGTGCTGGCCACGGAGGCGAGGAAACGGCCGTCGACAGGGCTCAGGCATTCGAAGGTGTCGCCACTGATGGCCGGGCGGTATTCACCGTTGATGAATGCGCGGGCTTCGATGGTCAGGGACTGGAAGCGTTGTTCCCAGTCGTTGCGGGTCGTTGTCATTGTTGTGGCTCGACAAGGGGGGATTGGGGGTGTCGGGTTGCTGTGTCTGGGTTGAGATGGCTGCCCCTCACCCTAGCCCTCTCCCGGGGGTAGAGGGGACCGACCGAAGTGTCTTGGGATCTGCACCGACCTGAACGACCGAGTCGAATATGGATTCGGCAAAAATCGTTCAGGTCAGCGGATTGCCCGAGCATCCCCGGATCAGTCCCCTCTCCCTCCGGGAGAGGGTTAGGGTGAGGGGCTTTTGGCCTTTGGGGCCCTCAAACACTCAGACCGTATGCAGATACCAGTTGTACTCAAGGTCAGAAATCGAGTTCTCAAACTCGGCCAGCTCACTTTCCTTGCACGCAACAAACACGTCGATGTACATCGGGTCGATGTAGCGGGCCATGACCTCGCTGTCGTCCAGCTCACGCAGCGCGTCGCGAAGGTTGTTCGGCAGGCTCTGTTCGTTCTGCTCGTAGCTGTTGCCTTCCACCGGGGCGCCCGGCTCGATCTGATTGGTCAGACCGTGGTGAACACCGGCCAGCACCGACGCCATCAGCAAGTACGGGTTGGCATCGGCACCGGCGACGCGATGCTCGATACGCACAGCGTCGGCCGAACCGGTTGGCACACGGACCGCAACGGTGCGGTTGTCGATGCCCCAGCTCGGCGAGTTCGGTACGTAGAACTGCGCGCCGAAGCGGCGGTACGAGTTGACGTTCGGGCAGAGGAACGCCATTTGCGCAGGCAGGGTCTCCAGCACACCGCCGATCGCGTGACGCAGTGCGGCGTTCTGCTCGGGATCCTCGCTGGCAAAAATGTTGTTGCCCTCTTTGTCCAGGATCGAAATGTGCACGTGCAGACCGTTGCCCGCCTGGCCCGGATACGGCTTGGCCATGAAGGTGGTGTCCATCTCGTGGTCGTAGGCGATGTTCTTCACCAGACGCTTGAGCAGGACGGCGTAGTCGCACGCCTTGATCGGGTCGGAAACGTGATGCAGGTTGACTTCGAACTGCGCCGGGGCGCTTTCCTTGACGATCGCGTCAGCCGGGATGCCCTGCTCTTTCGCACCTTCAAGGATGTCTTGCAGGCAGTCGACGTATTCGTCGAGATCGTCGATCAGATAGACCTGGGTCGACACCGGACGCTTGCCGGACACCGGCGAACGTGGCGATTGCGGACGGCCGTTCACGTTGTCCTGATCGATCAGGTAGAACTCGAGTTCGAACGCCGCGCAAATGGTCAGGCCGAGGTCGTCGAATTTGCGCACGACGTTGGCCAGCACTTCACGCGGGTCAGCGAAGAACGGCTGGCCTTCGATCTCGTGCATGGTCATCAAGAGTTGTGCGGTTGGGCGCTTCTGCCACGGCTCGATGCTCAGGGTGCCGGGGATCGGGTAGCAGATGCGGTCAGCGTCGCCGATATCCAGACCCAAACCGGTGCTTTCCACCGTGGAGCCATTGATGTCGAGCGCGAAAAGCGAGGCCGGCAGGTTGATGCCTTTCTCGTAAACCTTATGAAGACTGGTGCGTTCGATGCGCTTGCCGCGCACCACACCGTTCATATCCGCAATCAGAAGGTCGACGTACAAAACCTCAGGATATTTCTTAAGGAATGCGTTTGCTTCGTTGAGTTGAACGGTACGCAGAGGGACCGACATGATGCACCTATTTAGCTGTTAATTATTATGTTCACTGCTGTTTCGCCGAGCCAGTCAACCCGAACGGCAAAGTGAAGTCAATAGCGAACAGATGGCCGCTCAGGGTTTATTTTTCGGGCTTTTTTTAACACCTGCGTGCCAATACAGGCGCCAGAGCCCCGAGAATCATGAAGATATGATGAACGGCGTTTAGAATTTTTTACATGGCAGTTGTTAATTAAAATCAACGAGGCTAAGCTCCGGAAAAGCTCGTTCAAGTGTCAAACTTCGAGGTGAATAAAAATGGCATTCAAGCCATTGATCGGCGTTACTGCGTGCGTCAAACAGATTGGCCTGCACCCCTATCACATCAGCGGCGACAAGTACGTACGTGCTGTCAGCGTTGGCGCTAACGGGTTGCCAGTGGTCATTCCTTCCCTTGGCAACCTGACTGAAATCGAAGACCTGCTCGGTCAACTCGACGGTCTGCTGCTGACCGGCTCGCCCTCGAACGTGGAACCTTTCCACTATCAAGGCCCGGCCAGCGCCCCCGGCACGGATCACGATCCGGCGCGAGATGCCACCACCCTCCCTTTATTGCGTGCAGCCATCGCGGCGGGCGTTCCAGTGCTCGGCATTTGCCGGGGCTTCCAGGAAATGAACGTGGCGTTCGGCGGCAGCCTGCATCAGAAGGTGCATGAGCTGCCGGGCATGCTCGATCACCGTGAAGCCGACAGCCCTGACGTGGCCGTGCAATACGCACCGGCTCACGCGGTGACGGTATTGAGCGGCGGCGTGTTCGAAGCGCTGGGGTTGCCGGGTGAGTTCCAGGTCAATTCGATTCACAGCCAGGGCATCGATCGTCTCGCGCCCGGCCTGCGTGCCGAGGCCGTGGCGCCGGACGGTTTGATCGAGGCGATCTCGGTCGAGCACAGCCCGACCTTCGCCCTCGGCGTGCAATGGCACCCGGAATGGCAAGTACTGGACAACCCGAACTACCTGAAGATTTTCCAGGCCTTCGGCGCGGCTTGCCGGCTACGGGCGACGCGGCGCAACCAGCGCTGACACAACACAAGAATCCGTAACGATTTACTGCCCCCACGGACGTCGGGTGTGCCTTTGCGCATCCGTCATTCGTGAACAACACCCGTAATAACAACAAGTACGACCCAGGCAGCCAGGACGGCGGCGCCGACCAAGCCGGACGGCGGGAGCAAGACCTTCAGATCAATGCAATACCCTGTGGGAGCGAGCTTGCTCGCGAAAGCGGTGTGTCAGGCAACAACGACGGC
>NZ_JBQYFW010000022.1:0-95719 GCF_056313565.1 Pseudomonas sp. 3B-A001-10F | reverse complement strand
ACTACTCATCAAGGGCCGAGCGCTATCCGTGCTCACACTGAGCCCGGATACATTAGCGCAAGCTCGATTTACCGTTAATCGCTGCTGAGTGGCAGAAGATGGGCTGACCATACATTTGGTTACTTTTTAGGCGTTTGTAAAAAGTGACCCGCCGTAAGGGCGGAACCCTAATCAGCAACCCCCGCAGCAACGGATACACCTCCAAAACCCCAAGAGCCTGGTCGGCCCAAAGGCCGCCAAGCCCCGCTTGATCAATCCGCCAGCCAACCGTATTCCCAGTAGCGCAAGTTATCGCCGCGCAACACGTAATCGCGCAACACCACCTCACGCAATTCATCGCCCATGCGATAACTGGCATCCGGATCGGCCAAGTGCATACGGATCGCTTGCAGCCATTCATCCGTACTGTTGGTCTTGATCCGCGTGCACGGCAAATAACCGCGATAGGCCTCGGTATCCGTACAGATCACCGGGTAACCGCAGGCGCCGTATTCCAGCAGCCGCAAGTTGCTCTTGCAGTCGTTGAAGATATGGAATTCCAGCGGTGCCAGTGCCAGATCGAGGTTGAGACTGGCCAGTTTTGCCGGGTACACGTCCAGACCGATGACGCCATGGAACTCATGCATGTACGGCCGCAGATCATCCGGGCACATGCCGAAAAACACCCAGTCGACTTCATTGGCCAGTTCACGAACGACCTCGGCGATCACCGCCAGATCACCGTGGTGACTGGTGCCGCCGCCCCAGCCGACCCGCGGTTTCTTCGAGGTCCGACGCTGGCTGCGCAGGTGGCCCCACAAGTCCTTGGCCAACATGTTGGGGACGACACGAATGTCGTGGTGCATGTCCGACAGCACATTAGCCAGTGGTGCGGTGGATACGACCGCGCGATCACACAGCCCGATCGCACGCCGCACCATGCGCTCCATGTCCTGCTTGCTCGGCATGTTACGGATGTGCGCATTGCGGTGGGGAACATCAATGACGTAGTCGTCGAGTTCGAAGATCCGTCGAGCGTTGAAGTACTTTTTCAGCGGTGGGATTTCATCGATGGCGTACTCCGAGTAGCGCCCTTGCAGAACGATCACATCAGGCGACTGACGTTCGATGTCGATGATCGACGGCAAGCCGTAGCAAATGCGCCCTTCAGCCCGATTGGCCGCTTCCAGCTCGATCATCGGCTGGCTCATGCGGTAATGGCCGATGGCTGAAGCATTGATCGGCACCACCAGCAGATTGGGCAGCTGCGCCTTGGAGAACGCACTCCACCCCGTGCGCAGTCCCGGCTCCAGACTGAAGTTGGTGGCGCCCACGCCCTGCAACGTCAGGTTGACGTTGTAGGCCGGATCGCGCGCCACGAGCGGCAGCCAGCGCTGGTAAAACGTGTCCCTCTCCTCGGCGTGCTGCGCTTCTTCCTCCGGTGTCGCCATCGCACTTGGCCGCGCACCCACAGCCAGGATCGCATTGGGGTTCAACACCACCAGATAACCGTCGCGGCCAACGCGCAGACACAGGTCCACGACATTGAGCGTTTGTTTGAGGTCCTGCTCGTCCAGCCCGCCGGCAGCTTCGAACACCGACTTGCGAATCATCAGGCAATCACCGCCGACGGCACTCAGGTCATGCACCGCCTGCAGGCGATGCATGTACCCTTCCGACTGCATCGGCTGGCCATAGAACGGCAACCCGACCGGCCCGTTCAAGCCAAGAATCAGCCCGGCGTGCAGCACGCCGCCGTCCGGATTGAACAGCTTGGCGCCAACCACCCCGACTTCCGGGCGTTGCGCATGATTGAGCAGTTCGTCGAGCCAGTCGTTCCGGGTGATCACCGCAAAGGCGTTGAGCATCAACACATACTCACCGCGCGCCTGGCTGACGGCATAGTTGTGCACCGCTGCCGCGTTACCCTTTTGCGGGTAGCTCAGCACGCGAATCCGCTCGCTGCCCAGTTGCGCCATACCGTCCAGCCAAGCCAACGCTTCAGCGCTTTCGCTGCCGTTATCGACCAAGAGCAATTCGTACTCGGTGTAGTCGGTCTTTTCCAGCAATGTCTCGACGCAGCGTTGCAAGGCAGCCGTCTGGTCCTGCGTGACAATGACCACCGACACCAATGGGCGCCGGGCATGGTGATAGTCGACACGATTGAGCAGCCCGCCGTTACGGTCGCGAATGTCGTGAGCAATGCCAAGGCGTTGCAGATGCGCTTCGAGGATTCGCGGACTTTGCTGCGCAACGCCAGGATCAGTGAGCCATTGCGACAGATCGAATTTCGACTCCAGCAACACTTCAGCAATGTGCCCGACCACTTGCAGGCCATCGCTTTCAACCATGCGCCAAAGCACATCGTGGGGCGCGAGTTCGGCGAACGTCGAGGTAAAACCACCAAGCGCCAGGAACCGTTCGCGCTGGAACGCCAGCGCTCGCCCGACGTAAGGGTAGCTGCGCATGAGGTCGAGGTTGAAATCCGGCTTGAACGCAGGCTCGGCCGACTCACCATCGCGCAGACTGCCTTCGTCGCTGTACAGGCATGTCAATGAGCTTGCGTGCGCAATGCGATCGGCCATCACCAACAATGCTGGCGCCACCGGGCAGTCACCTGGCTGCAACAGATAAAACCAGTCGGCGCCTTCCAGTTGCGGCAGCAGAGCGTTGATCTGCTCCAGGCCGTCACCCTGCAACGGCATGTGGAACACCCGATCGTCCAGCTTCGCCTCGCTGCAAGCCGTGGACAGCACCAGAACCAGCTCCGGCGGGTAATCCTGAGCGGCGAGTGCCGCAAGGGTGCGCTCCAGGCCATCGCGACTGCCTTGGGCATCAATGATGATCGGCACGATGCGCGGTCGGTGCGGCCAGCCAGCGAGGGTTTCCGGCAGCCATTGGCGCTGCGCCTCGGTCAACACCCGAACCGCCAGCCATTGTGCATAGAGTTCGCCAAAACTGAAGCTGTCGACTCCGACCCCCAGCTCCTGACGGCTCTGCTTGGTGCCGAGGGTACGGCTCAGCGGCAGCTCCTGCCAGACCCGAGGCGACTCATCGGCCTTGGTCAACGGCACATAACGAACCCAGCCCGGCGCCGGCGCCGACTCGCCGCTGCGGACCTTGAGCATTTGCGAGATCCACTCGCGCTCGATCTCGGCCGCGTCTTTCATCGGTTGCTGCGCGCTCAGACGCTCGGGGTAGAGACGCTCGGCACTCAGTACGTTGTTGGAGACCACCAGATTGCCGCGCCGCAACAGACAGACGTACAAGGCAAAATCCAGCGTCGCAACGAAGCAGGCCCCCTCCTCGGTCAAGGCTGGCAAAAGCTCCACAACGTCGCTACGGCGAAACAGCGCACTACTGAATCCACCCAGTACGTTGACCGGGAATTTTTCAAAGATGCTCAGTACATCGTCGCCTTTGAGCAAGCCACTGGCCGGCGACAATGAGCTGTTTTCCAGACGTGCGGGCAGGATGATGTCGTTGGCATCCCACAACAACCGTTGCGCTACCACCAAACTGACTTCGTCACGCCGCAGCTCGTGGGCTTGCTGTTCGATACAGGCCGAATACAGCAGGTCATCATCACACAGGAATTTGATGAACTCGCCCCGGGCTTGCTCAAGGCAGGCCTTCAGGTTACCGACCAGCCCCAGCGTTCGAGGGTTGCGCACGTAACGCACGGCAAAGCCGGTCTGCTCCGTCACCCGCGTAACGATGTCTTCAATCTCGTCGCCACGATTGTCATCGCACACGATGATTTCAAGATTGGCGTAATTCTGGCTGACAGCGCTGTTCAGCGTCCGCTCGAAGAAGCGCGGATTGAAGGCGGGAATGACAAGACTGACAAGAGGGAGTGAATTCACGGCGGGCTCACAGGCGATACGAGCCCGCTCGGAAAAGCGAGCCCTTGATACCGCTAAAAAACATGACTGAGTGGCAGGGTAAACGGGCGCTTACGCGCCCGTTGAGGATCAGATCTTGTTGAACAGACCCAACTGGCTGATCTTGCTGAACGCAAGCTGCGAAGCTTGCAGCATGGTCTGCTGCAGGGTCAGTCGCGTCATCACTTCAGCCGGATCCGAATCGCGAATGGAACCTTGCGTGGTGGTATTCGCGGTGCTCAGACTGTCATTGGTGGTGGCTTGCATTTCCAGCGCCTGACCACGGGCACCAATCTCGGTCACCGCGGTGCCGATTTGATTGTTGGCCGCGTCGATGTTGCCGAGGCCCGCCTCCATGGCACCCTGGAATTTCTGCTTGGCCACCGGATCACCATCGATCGGTGTATTCAGAGCAGTAATCATCTGACCGAGGGTGTCGAGCACGTTCTGGGTCTGGTGATCGTTTGGGCGGATCGAGAACTGATCGCCCGCTGCCGGTGCGCTGCCCAGAGCAAAGGTCACGCCTGCCGCCGTGGCGTTGCTACCGGCCACAGTGCCCGAGGACACCGGTTTGCTGTCCGCGGTCACCGGCGCAGCATACAGATCGAATGCGGTGGCGCTGGTGAACTTGAGAACGGCGCCGCCCTGCGGGAATGCCGCGGTGTACGCTGCCTGGTCAGTGATGCTCGAACCGGTAATCACGGCGGTCGACGGGTTACCCGGGCTGCGCGTGGTAGTGAACGAGTCAGGCGCGGTGGACAACTGGAAGCTGTGGCCGGCAATGACCGCGTCCGGGTTGGTATCACCGGCCTTCAGGTTGATGTTCAGCTTCATGTCGACGCCACGGAAGCTGACCGTCTGGTTGGCACCGCTGCTGTTGCTGACCAAACCGTTCTGGCTCGCCTCAGCCGTCACGTCGTTGCCCAGGGCATCGGTGATTTTCAGTTGGGTGCTGCTGAGGAAGCTGACGGTATACGGCTGGCCAGCGGTGAACTTGGAGTTGTAAGTGGCTACGGTACCGATCGTGCCGTTGGACAGTACGACGCGACCGTCATCCACTGCCGGTGCGGTCATGGCGACGTTGGTACGCGCGGTATTGATGGTCTGCTGGAAAGCAGCCCAACCGGTGGTGTTGGTGCCGATCGTCATGCCATCGCCGATGCCCAGATTGATCGTGGTCTGGTCACCGTTGTAGCTGTAGGTGCCGTCGGCATTCTGCGAATACGGCGCGGTGTCGGTCTTCGAACCAGAGAACAGGTAGTTGCCGCTGGCATCCTTGGCGTTCATCAGACCCAGCACTTGTTGCTGGATCTGGCCCATTTCCGAAGCGTAAGCCTGACGGTCCTTGTCGGTGGCCGTGCCATTGTTGGCGGCCAGGGCGAGTTCCTTGGCGCGGGCCAATGCCGTGGTGATCGAGTCCAGCGTGGATTCCTGCACGGTCAATGCACTTTTGGT
Source organism: Pseudomonas sp. 3B-A001-10F (assembly GCF_056313565.1). Taxonomy (NCBI): domain Bacteria; kingdom Pseudomonadati; phylum Pseudomonadota; class Gammaproteobacteria; order Pseudomonadales; family Pseudomonadaceae; genus Pseudomonas; species Pseudomonas sp. 3B-A001-10F. The sequence goes on along the minus strand of NZ_JBQYFW010000022.1, from coordinate 90,401 downwards.
GCTGTCGACGTTGGTCTTGTACTGATCGAGCATCGCGGCCTGCTGGCCCAGTTGCAGCAAGCGCCCGGCACCGACCGGATCATCGGCGGCGGTATTGATGCGCTGCAGGCTGCTCGCCTCGCTGGCGGTGGCGACGGCCTTGTTGAAGTTACGCTGATAGTCCGACGCTTGCGTGCCGTAATACTGGGCGGTGGAAATGCGCATGAATTACGACTCCTTAAAGGCTGTTGATCAGCGTGGCGAAAGTTTCCTGCGCAGCTTTGATGATCTGCGAAGACGCTGTGTAGTACTGCTGATATTTGACCAGGTTGCCGGTTTCTTCATCCAGGTTGACCCCGGACAGCGAATCGCGCGCGCCTTTGGCGTTATCCAGGATCGCCGAGGTCGCGGCGCTGTCGGACTTGCCTTGGGCGGTTTTGGTACCGACGTTGGTCACCAGCTTGTTGTAGGCGTCAGTCAGGCTGATGCCCTTGCTCGCCGAACCGGTATCGACGGTCTGCGCCGTTTGCAGGGCGACCAGCGATTGCGCGTTGCGGTTGTCCGAAGACGCCGCACCGGTGAGATTCATGGTGAAGGTTTCGCCGGACTTCGGCGTGCCGCCAACGGTGGTCTGTACGGAGAATGTCTTCTGCACGTTCGGCGTAACACTGGTGTCCATCACCGGGTTGCCGCTGGCATCGACGATGCCGACTTTCAGGTCCAGCGTGTTCGATTGACCGGGAACGATAGTGCCGCTGCTGATGAGGCCGCCCTTGGCATCCACAAAGGTGTAGGACTGGCTGCCCCCGGAGACCGCACCGAACACGAGCTTGACCGGCGTCGAATTCTTCAGCGCCGCCTGCATGTCAGCCTGGGCAGTCGGGTTGTAGATATCGATCTTGTTGCTGAGCGTCGGCTGCGTGTAAGTCCCCAGACCGGCAGCGCTGGCCACACCGGTCAACGGACCGGCCGCAGCAATTTTCTTCGGATCGGTGAGCACTGTCTGGATGCTCGCCGCCGCATTGCGGGTCGGCGTGACTTTGAAGCTGTCACCGGCGCTCAACGCACCACCTTTGAGCGCGAGGGTGAAACCGTCGATCACAGGCGGCGGATTGGTCGTGGTACTGAAGGCGCCCATATCGGTGCCATCGGAACGCTTGACGGTGTAGTCAGTGGCGCTGGTGAACGTCACTTGATAATCGCTGGTGGTCAGCTTGCCGGTGTCCTTGATGGTGACATCGAGGTTACCCGAACCGGTGCTGTTGCCCGACTGCGCGATGCTGCGCGAACTGATCAGCGCGGCACTGTTGATGTTGTTGAAAATGGCCGCGCCGAAGTCACCGTTCTTGTCGATGCCCTGGGCTTGCTGGCTGTTGACCTGATCAGCGATCACCAGCGCCACGCGGCCCAGCTCGTTGAGCGACGGGTCGAGGACTTCTTTGCGGTAAGTCAGCAGGCCGCCGATTTCACCGCCGGTCATCGCCGAGGTGATGTCGATGGTGCTCGAACCGCGATCCATCTGGATGGCCATGCGCGACGGGTCGTCTTTGCTCGCGACCATGCTCAGCGTGTTGGTGGTGTTGCCGATCACCAGCGGCTGACCGCTACCGATGTAGACGTCGAAACTGGTGCCACGCTCGACGACCTGTGCACCCGTCAGTTCGGAGAGCTGGCGCACGGCTTCGTTGCGGCTGTCGAGCAGATCGTTCGGCGCACCGCCACTGGTGGAGATCTCGCCGATTTTCTGGTTCAGGTTGGCAATCGAGGTGGCCAGTTTGTTCACCTGGGCCGTCATGTCGCCAAGGCTGCCGTTGATGGTGGTGTTCTGGTCGTTGAGCTGTTTGGCGATGGTATTGAAGCGACTGGTCAGCGCCTGCGCACCGGTCAGCACCGATTGGCGGGAGGTGTCATCGGTCGCCGACGTCGAAACGCCCTGCATCGTGGTGAAGAACTTCTGCAGCACACCGGTCAGGCCGGTGTTGGTGTCCGACAGCATCGAGTCCAGCGGTGTGGCCTGCGCCAGGTAAGCAGCCGATTCGCTGTCGAGCGAAGTAGCGGTGTGCAGTTGGCTTTCCAGGTACGAGTTGTACACCCGGCGCACGTCGGCCAGGGTCGTGCCCGTACCGATGAACACGGTGCCGAACTGCTGCGAGGATTTGGTGCCCTGCACGGTTTGCTGACGTGAATAACCGGCGGTGTCGACGTTGGCAATGTTGTTGCCTGTCGTAGCCAAAGAGGACTGGCTGGCCGACAGTCCCGACATCCCGATATTGAGCAAACTCATGGTTCAGACCTTATACCTTGTGCCTTATAAAGGCGTGGTGGATACACCCGCCGCAGCGTAGTTTTGGAAACTGTTCATCTGCTTGGCAATCTGCGAAATCTTGCTTGCGTAGTTCGGGTCGGTGGCGTAACCGGCCTTTTGCAACTCGCGTACAAACTGTTCTGGGTTATCGGCAGACTTCACGACATCTTGATAGCGATTATTGCTCTGCAGCAAAGTCACCAGATCGTGGAAGCTGTCCTTGTACGAGGCGTAGGAACGGAACTCCGCCGTCTCCTTGACCATCTCGCCATTGCGAAACTCGCTGGTGATCGCCCGGGCCGAATCGCCCTTCCAGTTGCTGCTCGCCTTGATGCCGAACAGGTTGTGGCTGCTACTGCCATCCTGGGCACGCATGACCGACTTGCCCCAACCGGTTTCCAGCGCCGCCTGCGCCACCAGATAACGCGGATCGACGCCGATGCGGTCGGCCGCTTCCTTGGCCATCGGCAGCATGGTGTTGACGAATTCGTCGGCGGAACTGAAAGCTTTCTTCGCCGGCGCCAGTGGAATCTGCGCCATGGCGCGACCGTAGACCTGCATCTGTCCACCCGAAGCTTTTTCGCCCTCGGCGCGGGCCAGCCAGTCGCCGTTGTACAACGGGCCGGCGCCAGTGGAGGCAGCGGTTGTCGCACGCTGCGGCAATGCCGTTGCCGCTGCCGGCGTGGCTGACGGCACCAGCCCGGCGAGCAAACGATCGGCCAGTTTTGGTGGCAAAGCCAGGCGACGCTGATTGATCAGTTCCATATCGTTGCGATGAGCCAGTTGCGTGTTCGGCGCATTCACCGAACGCGACGCCCACAGCGGACGCTCGCCATTGAGCCGCGACAACGGGCCATTGGTGGCAACGGTGCCGGCGGCAATCGGCGTAGCCACGGCAGCAGCTTTCGCCTTGGCTTCTTCCTGCTTGGCGGCGGACGCGGCAGCGGCCTCGCCCGGCGCCAGCGGTTTGTTCTTCGACATCTGGCGCATCAGCACGTCGGCCAGACCGATACCACCGCCCTCGCGGGACATGGAAACGGCCAGTTGCTGGTCGTACATTTCCTGATACTGCTTGGCCGCCGGCGTGTTCAGCGGATTGTCTTCACCCAAGGCGTTGGTCGCCGAGCGCATCGACTTGAGCATCTCGCCAAGGAACAGCGATTCGAATTCCTGCGCCACCTTGCGCAGGTTTGCATCGCTGTTCTTGTCGCCGACCTTGAGCTGGTTCAGGCGATTGAGGTCCGAGTAGGAACCCGAATCGCTGCTGCTGACCAGACCGCTTTTGCGCATATCCATAAGGGGCAGCCTCAGATCACGATCAGGTCGGCTTGCAACGCGCCGGCCTGCTTCAAGGCTTCAAGGATCGCCATCAAGTCACCCGGCGCCGCGCCGACCTGGTTCACCGCACGGACGATTTCGTCGAGGGTGGTGCCCGGGCCGAACTTGAACATCGGTTTGGCTTCCTGCTCGGCATTCACCCGCGAGCGCGGCACGACAGCGGTCTGGCCATTGGACAGAGGGCCGGGCTGGCTGACAATCGGGTCTTCGGTGATGGTCACGGTCAGGCTGCCGTGGGTCACGGCGGCTGGCGACACTTTCACGTTCTGGCCGATGACGATGGTGCCGGTACGCGAGTTGATAATGACTTTCGCCACCGCCTGACCCGGATCGACTTCGAGGTTTTCCAGGATCGACAGGTAGTCGACGCGCTGGCTCGGATCGAGCGGCGCAGTGACACGGATCGAACCGCCGTCGATGGCTTGCGCAACGCCAGGGCCAAGCATGTCGTTGATCTTGTCGACGATACGTTTGGCGGTGGTGAAGTCGGAACGGTTGAGGTTCAGCGTCAGGCTGTTGCCCTGGTTGAAACCGCTCGGCACCGAACGTTCTACCGACGCACCGCCCGGGATACGGCCGGCCGACGGAACGTTGACGGTGATCTTCGAACCGTCACGCCCTTCGGCGTCGAAACCGCCAACCACCAAGTTGCCCTGAGCGACTGCGTAGACGTTGCCGTCGATACCCTTGAGCGGGGTCAGCAACAGCGTACCGCCACGCAAGCTCTTGGAGTTACCGATCGAGGACACGGTGATATCGACCTGCTGACCGGGTTTGGCGAACGCCGGCAAGTCGGCACTGATCGACACCGCCGCGACGTTTTTCAACTGCACGTTGCCCGATCCCGGCGGCACCTTGATGCCGAACTGCGAGAGCATGTTGTTGAAGGTCTGCAGGGTGAACGGGGTTTGCGTCGTCTGGTCGCCGGTGCCGTTAAGCCCGACCACCAGGCCGTAACCGATCAACTGGTTGGAACGCACGCCGGAAATGCTGGCGATATCTTTCAGCCGCTCGGCGTGGGCACCAAAGGCTGCGGACATCAGCGCCGCAGCCAGCATGAGGCTCTTGAAATTCAACGTAGCCACCTAGAAAGGGAACAGCGGGCTGAGGAAGAAACGGTCGAACCAGCCTGGCTGACTCGTATCGGCAAACGCGCCGGTACCCGAGTAGGTGATGCGTGCATCGGCGACCCGGGTCGACGACACAGTGTTGTCCGTGGCGATGTCATCGGCACGCACCAGGCCGGCGATGCGCACCAGTTCGTCACCGGTGTTCAGCGTCAGCCACTTCTCGCCACGCACGGCGATGATGCCGTTGGGCAGCACGTCAGCGACGGTCACGGTGATCGAACCGGTCAGGCTGTTGCTCTGCCCGGACTTGGCGTCGCCTTTGGTCGAACGGTCGGCGCTATAGCCGGCGTTCAGACTCAGGTCGTTGCCCCCAATCGGATTGTTAGTGGTCAGGCTGGAGCCGAACAGCGAGGTCAGACCGACCTTGTTGTCACTGTTCTTGTCCATCTGCGAATTGGCGTTCTTGCTCGCCTGCGTGCGCTCGTTCAGGGTGATGGTGATGATGTCACCGACCCGGAAAGCCTTGCGGTCGCTGTACAGGTTCTGCTCGAAGCCGGCCTGATAGATCGAGCCATTATTGGCGGCAGCCGGCAACGGCGTGCGCGGCAACACCGGGGCGTAGTAAGGGTCATTGGGCTTGGGCGTCGGAGCGACGCAGCCCGCGAGCGAGACGACCCCACTCAATGCCAGAACAGATACAAAGCGATTCATGACCCTACCTCACGGTGTTGCAGGCGACCTCATGGCCGCCTCATAGACTTGATTACAGATTCTGCGTTACGAACGAGAGCATCTGGTCAGCGGTGGAGATCACCTTGGAGTTCATCTCGTACGCGCGCTGAGTGGTGATCATGTTGACCATCTCTTCAACAGTGCTGACGTTGGAGGTTTCCAGGGTGTTCTGCAGGGTGGTACCGAAACCGGCCAGACCCGGAGTGCCGACTTGCGGCGCGCCGGAAGCGGCAGTTTCCAGGAACAGGTTGTTACCCACTGCTTGCAGACCGGCCGGGTTGATGAAGTCGGCGGTTTGCAGGTTGCCAATCACTTGCGCTGCCGGGTTACCGGCAATGGTCACCGACACAGTACCGTCACGGCCAACGGTGAAGGTCTGCGCATCGTTCGGGATAACGATGGCAGGTTCCAGAGCGAAACCGCTGGCGTTGACGATCTGGCCGTTGGAATCGAGGTGGAAGGTACCGTCACGGGTGTAGGACGTGGTGCCGTCCGGCTGCAGGATCTGGAAGAAACCGCGACCGTCGATGGCCATGTCCAGCGGCTGCTCGGTGGTTTGCAGGCTGCCGGCGGTGAAGTTTTTCTGGGTGCCGACAATGCGCACACCGGTACCCAGTTGCAGACCCGACGGCAGTTCGCTGTCCTGAGTCGACTGAGCGCCTGGCTGACGCTTGATCTGGTAGAGCAAGTCCTGGAATTCGGCACGATCACGCTTGAAACCCGTGGTCGACACGTTCGCCAGGTTGTTGGAAATGGTGGTCAGGTTGGTGTCCTGGGCGGACAGACCGGTTTTGGCAACCCATAGAGCCGGAAGCATTCGATTCTCCTCGTGCGCCTGTTTTTCGGCGCGACGTTCTGATAATTAGCTGATCTGCAAGACCCGAGCCATGGCCTGGTCGTCGTCTTTCGCGGTGTTCATCATCTTGACGTGCAACTCGAACTGCTTGGCCAAGGCCAGCACCGAGGTCATCTCTTCAACGGCGTTGACGTTGCTCGACTCCAGGAAACCCGACACCAGTTTGACGTTGGCATCGGCCGGCGCAGGCTGGCCGTCCTTGGTATAGATCGAGCCGTCGAGGCCCTTGTTCATGTTCTTGATGTCCGGGTTGACCAGCTTGATCCGGTCGACCTCCGCCATGACACGAGGGCCTTCGCCCATCGCACGAATACTGATGGTGCCGTCTTCACCGACTTCGATCTGCTGCTCGGGCGGCACGGCGATCGGACCGCCATTGCCCATCACCGGCATACCGTTGCCGGCGCGCAATACGCCGAGGGCGTCGACGTTGAGGCTGCCGGTGCGCACGTAGCTTTCGCCGCCGTTCGGGTTCTGCACGGCGATCCAGCCATTGCCGGTGACCGCAACGTCGAGGTCACGACCGGTCTGCACCAGCGAGCCCGGAGTGAAGTCGGTGGCGGGCCGTTCGCTCATGGCAAACGCACGCGCCGGAAAGCTGTCACCGAACACCGGCATCGAACGCGCCTGCTCCAGGTCGCGCTGAAAACCGTTGGTGGAGATGTTCGCCAGGTTGTTGGCATGAGCCTTCTGCGCCAGTGCGTTCTGGCTGGCGCCGGTCATTGCCACATAAAGGTACTTGTCCACACTCTTTCCTCTGCATGCCGGACGTTTGCCGCCCACCGCTGTACTGCTGAGCCATAAGCAATTTGCAGACCAACTTTTTTCTGGCGCACAAAGGCCCGGCAAACAAAGGACTTGGGGGATGGCGAGGGGAAATTTGAAATGTATCGAAGTCGAAAAACCGGCGGTGTTATGCCGCTTGGCGGCAATCCCTCGAATGATCGTTCCCACGCTCCGCGTGGGAATACCTCAATGGACGCTCTGCGTCCGCTTTGGGACGCGGAGCGTCCCGGGCTGCATTCCCACGCAGAGCGTGGGAACGATCACGTGCTGCCCGACTCTTTGCCGACTTCGTATTCACGCAGCTTGTTGGCAATGGTGGTATGCGAAACCCCCAAACGCTTACCCAACTGCCGACTGCTCGGATGCTCGGAATACAACCGCTCCAGCACCGCTTTTTCGAATCGCCCGACAATCTCGTCCAACCCGCCTTCCAGCGAGAAATCGCCAAGCGGCTGACGCACGCCATAATCCGGCAGACGAATATGTTCGGCCTTCACCGTGCCGCCATCGCACAGCGAAACTGCCTGAAACAAAACGTTCTCCAGTTGCCGCACGTTGCCCGGCCAGTGGTAATGACTGAGGCGATCCATCGCCGCCGGCGCCAGTTTCGGCAGTGTGCAACCGATCTGCCGACTGGCCTGATCGAGGAAGTGCTCGACCAGCGGCGTCAACCCGTCGAGGCATTCGCGCAACGGCGGGATGTGCAGGGAGAGCACGTTCAAGCGGTGGTACAAATCCTGGCGAAACTCGCCGCGCGCGCACAACTCCGACAAGTCGACCTGCGTCGCACAGATGACCCGCACATCCAGGTAAACCTCTTCATCACTGCCGACCCGGCGGAAGCAACCGTCCTGCAAAAAGCGCAGCAACTTCACTTGAAGACGCGGGCTCATCTCACCGACACCGTCAAGAAACAGCGTGCCGCCCGCCGTCAATTCCAGCAGCCCGAGCTTGCCTTCGGCGCGTGCACCTTCGAACGCGCCCGGGCCGTAACCGAACAACTCAGTCTCGGCCATCGACTCCGGCAGGCCTGCGCAGTTGAGCGCCATCAACGGCGACTGCCCACGCGGACTGGCGAGGTGACAGGCGCGCGCAAGCAATTCCTTGCCGGTACCGGTTTCGCCCTCAATTAATAGCGGAGCGTCGAGCGGCGCCATACGCCGTGCTTCGCGCACCACGGCGGCCATCACTTTCGAGCTCTGGAAGATGCTGTCGAAGCCACGCAGTTCCTGCTTGCGCACGTTATAGATACGCTCGCCAACGCGGTCAGCGCGATGCAAGGTCAGCACCGCACCGGCCATGGCCTCACTGTCGTCGTGCTCCGATTGCAGCGGCGCGATGTCGGCCAGAAAGATGTCGCCCTTGACCTTGACCCGCATGCCGTTGATTCGCGATTTGTTGGCGCGCACCAGCTCTGGCAAATCGAAATCCTCGGCGTAACGCGACAGCGGAATACCCGGCACTTCATCGACGCGCACACCGAGCAACTGCGCCGCCGCACGGTTGGCCGCCACGATCGAGCCGCCCATGTCGATCGACAGCACCGGAAACTCCAGCGCGCCGAGCAGCGCATTCAACTCCATGTGCCGACGTTCGCTGGGCATCAGCCCAACCCGCTTGACGCCAAACACCCCGGCGATCGCCTCGAATTTCGGGCGCAACGCTTGGAACTGGATGTTGATCAGGTTCGGGCAATGCAGATAGATCGCGTTGCCATGCTCACCGCCGACCTCACCGCGCGCGACGTTGATCCCGTAGGCAACCAGCAGGTTGAGAATGTCGCGCAGGATGCCGATGCGGTTCTGGCAGTGGACTTTGATGCGCATATATAAGGCCCGACAAGATTGGGAGTTGAATACCGACCCTGTGGGAGCGAGCTTGCTCGCGAAGGCGTAAGCACATCCAGCATTGATGTGTCAGACCCAGCGCTTTCGCGAGCAAGCTCACTCCCACAGGTATTGCGGTGCGCCCGGAGCCCATTTTTCTGCCGAGGCACGCAGATAGTTGTCAAGATTATGTGACAGCCATCGGCCTTTTCAAACCTACGAATAGCCGCAAACGCGATATATCCGTCAAAGCGTAACGATTACTTTACAAATTCAGGCGAATTTTCCTACGTGCATCGCGATCAACCTACTGCAAACCACATCGCTCTCAGGTAATTCTGAATCCATCGCTGGACATAACAAGAACGAATTCCCCTAGCAGGAGAGCAGTATGAAGCAGACGCAATACGTGGCCCGCGAGCCCGATGCGCAAGGTTTTATCGACTACCCCGCCGAAGAACATGCGGTGTGGAACACGCTGATCACTCGCCAACTGAAAGTGATTGAAGGGCGTGCCTGCCAGGAGTATCTGGACGGTATCGAAAAACTCGGTCTGCCCCACGACCGCATTCCGCAACTCGGTGAGATCAACAAGGTGCTCGGCGAGACCACCGGTTGGCAGGTCGCCCGCGTGCCGGCACTGATCCCCTTCCAGACCTTTTTTGAACTGCTGGCCAGCAAGCAATTTCCGGTGGCTACGTTCATTCGTACCCGCGAAGAGCTGGACTACCTGCAAGAGCCGGACATTTTCCACGAGATCTTTGGTCACTGCCCGTTGCTGACCAACCCGTACTTCGCCGAATTCACCCACACCTACGGCAAACTCGGCCTGCAGGCCACCAAGGAAGAACGCGTGTACCTGGCGCGCCTGTACTGGATGACCATCGAGTTCGGCCTGGTCGACACCCCGCAAGGCAAACGCATCTACGGCGGCGGCATCCTGTCCTCGCCCAAAGAAACCGTTTATTCGCTGTCGGACGAACCTGAGCATCAGGCGTTCGATCCGCTCGAAGCCATGCGCACGCCGTATCGCATCGACATCCTGCAACCGCTGTACTTTGTCCTGCCGAACCTCAAGCGCCTGTTCGACGTGGCCCATGAAGACATCATGGCCATGGTTCGCCAAGGCATGCAGCTGGGTCTGCACGCACCGAAGTTTCCGCCGAAACCGAAAGCCGCGTGAACCGCGACTTTTGCTGACAATTGAGCCTGTCCGTCGCCGCCACTTTGGTTTAGCGTGACGGCATTGACAGCTCAAACGTTTTAATAAAAAAAACACACTCGATTCAGGAATACACCATGTCCACTTTGAACCAAGCCCACTGCGAAGCCTGCCGCGCCGATGCGCCACAAGTCAGCGACGAAGAACTGCCGATCCTGATCAAGCAGATCCCTGACTGGAACATCGAAGTCCGCGACAGCATCATGCAGCTGGAGAAAGTTTTCCTGTTCAAGAATTTCAAGCACGCCCTGGCGTTCACCAACGCTGTCGGCGAGATTTCCGAGGCCGAAGGTCATCACCCGGGCCTGCTGACCGAATGGGGCAAAGTCACCGTGACCTGGTGGAGCCATTCGATCAAAGGCCTGCACCGCAACGACTTCATCATGGCTGCGCGCACTGACGAAGTGGCCAAGACCGCAGAAGGACGCAAGTAATGCACTTCGACGCCATCGGCCGGGTACCCGGCGACCCGATCCTCGGTTTGATGGAGGCGTATGCGCAGGACACCAACCCGCGCAAATTCGACCTGGGCGTTGGCGTCTACAAGGACGCTCAAGGCCTGACGCCAATCCCGGAGGCGGTGAAAATCGCCGAAGCGCGGCTGGTCGAAAGCCAGGACACCAAAACCTACATCGGCGGCCACGGCAACCCGCTGTTCGGCAAAGTCATCAATGAGTTGGTGCTCGGTGCCGACTCGAAGCTGATCGCCGCACAACGTGCCGGCGTCACCCAGACGCCGGGCGGCACAGGCGCCCTGCGCCTGGCTGCCGACTTCATCGCCCAGTGCCTGCCGGGCAAAGGCGTGTGGCTGAGCAACCCGACCTGGCCGATCCACGAAACCATTTTCGCCACGGCCGGGGTCAAGGTCAGTCACTACCCGTACGTGGGCAGTGACAACCGCCTCGACGTCGATGCCATGCTTGCCGTGCTCAACCAAATGCCGAACGGTGATGTGGTGCTGCTGCACGCGTGCTGCCACAACCCGACCGGTTTTGACTTGAGCCATGACGACTGGCAGCGCGTGCTCGATGTGGTGCGCAGCCGCAATCTGCTGCCGCTGATCGACTTTGCCTACCAGGGCTTTGGCGACGGTCTGGAGCAGGATGCGTGGTCGACCCGGTTGTTCGCGGCCGAGGTGCCAGAGTTGCTGATTACCAGCTCCTGCTCGAAGAACTTCGGCCTGTACCGCGACCGCACCGGTGCGCTGATCGTCTGCGCGAAAACCGCCGACAAGCTCATCGACATCCGCAGCCAACTGGCCAACATCGCCCGCAATTTGTGGTCGACACCGCCAGATCATGGTGCTGCGGTGGTCGCGACCATCCTCGCCGATCCCGAGCTGAAAGCCCGCTGGGCCGATGAAGTGGAAGCCATGAGTTTGCGTATCGCGCAGTTGCGCAGCGGCCTGGTTGAAGCGCTGGAGCCGCATGGCCTGCGCGAGCGTTTTGCACACATTGGCGTACAACGCGGGATGTTCTCTTACACCGGACTGTCGCCGGAGCAAGTGAAACAACTGCGTGAGCATCACAGCGTGTACATGGTCAACTCGGGCCGGGCGAACGTCGCCGGCATCGACGCTACGCGCCTCGCCTTGCTGGCAGAAGCCATCGCCAGCGTCTGCAAATAGTTACTGCAACACAAAACCCTGTGGGAGCGAGCCTGCTCGCGAAAGCGGCGTGTCATTCAACGAAAATGTTGCCTGACACACTGCCTTCGCGAGCAGGCTCGCTCCCACATTTGTTTTGTGGTGACCTTTGGGTTTTGCCCTCCCCTGCGGCCATCTGTCGCATTAATTTGAATTAAAAGTCTGATTGTCATTTTTCCTGCTGTATCCTGCGCAGGCTTTCAAGAAGCGCGGATCTACCAGATCTATCAACAGACTTAGCGAGGAGCGCAACCATGCACGAGATTCCTAATCTCCCCTTCCCAAGCCTGCACGTACCTGAGCAGACGACCACGCAGCAAGCCGGAGCCCAACAGCCCGAGCAGAAAGAAGCCGTTGAGAGCCGCCCGGCCGACAACGAAGAGTAAGACCCCGTCGTACAGACCGTGTGGAAAGCGCTAACATGCGCTTTCCACACTGCCTGAACCCCGAGCCTGCCATGACCGACGAATTCTCCGAAAGCCAAGCTGCCGTCCTGATCGGCACCACCGAGAAAATGATCGAGATCTGGAACCGCCTCTCTCCCGAGAAACAGGCCGCCCTGCTCGCCCGCTTCGGCAGCGAAGAAAATGCCCTCGCGGCGCTGGTCACCACACAACTGGTTGCCCCGGCCAAACCCTGAAGCGGCCTCCCGGCAAATAGTTTTACTTTTCCCGCCCCAGAAGCCTCTACGCCGGTATCATAAGCAGCCTATCTAATCTGCCGTTCCCGTGGATCGTTACCCATGTCGCCCTCTATGTCCGAGCCCCAGCGCCCCCTGGCGGTCACGCTGCAAGTCGTTTCCATCGTCCTCTTCACCTTTATCGGTTACCTGAACATCGGCATTCCGCTCGCGGTGCTGCCGGGCTATGTGCACAGCGATCTGGGCTTTGGCGCGGTGATTGCCGGTCTGGTGATCAGCGTGCAATACCTCGCGACCCTGCTCAGCCGTCCGTATGCCGGCAAGATCATCGACAACCAGGGCAGCAAACGCGCTGTGATGATTGGCCTGGCCGGGTGCGGCTTGAGCGGTGTGTTCATGTTGATTTCGGCGTGGACACCGAACCTGCCAATGCTCAGTTTGATCAGTCTGTTGATCGGTCGCCTGGTGCTGGGCAGCGCTGAAAGCCTTGTCGGTTCTGGTTCGATCGGCTGGGGCATTGGCCGGGTTGGCGCGGCAAACACCGCCAAAGTAATTTCCTGGAACGGCATCGCCAGTTATGGCGCACTGGCAGTTGGCGCACCGTTCGGCGTGTGGCTGGTCGGCCAGTTGGGATTGTGGAGCATGGGCGTCAGCATCATTTTGCTGGCGATTCTTGGTCTGGCGTTGGCCTGGCCGAAAACCGCCGCGCCGATTGTGGCGGGTGAACGCCTGCCGTTCATGCATGTGCTCGGTAAAGTGTTTCCCCACGGTTGCGGCCTGGCGTTGGGCTCGATCGGCTTCGGCACCATCGCCACTTTCATCACCCTGTATTACGCCACACAGCATTGGGACAACGCCGTGCTTTGCCTGAGCCTGTTCGGTGCCAGCTTCATCGGTGCGCGCCTGCTGTTCGGCAATCTGATCAACCGCCTCGGCGGCTTTCGCGTGGCGATTGCCTGCCTGTCGGTGGAGACACTGGGCCTGCTGCTGTTGTGGCTGGCACCGGACGCGCATTGGGCGCTGGCCGGTGCGGCGCTGAGCGGGTTTGGTTTCTCGCTGGTGTTCCCGGCGCTGGGTGTGGAGGCAGTGAATCTGGTGCCGGCTTCAAGCCGTGGCGCAGCGGTCGGTGCTTATTCACTGTTCATTGATTTGTCGCTGGGGATCACCGGGCCATTGGCTGGGGCGATTGCGGCAGGCTTCGGCTTTGCTTCGATCTTCCTGTTCGCCGCTCTCGCTGCATTGAGCGGATTGGCCTTGAGCATCTATCTGTACAAGCACACGGCCAAGTACCGCGAAGACTAGAAGTCCACTTTGCCGCGCCCGGCCTTGATGCTGCCGCGCTTGGTTTTCGATTCAAGCCGGCGCTTCTTCGAGCCGAGGGTCGGCTTGGTCGGGCGGCGTTTCTTTTCGACTTTGGTGGCGCTGAGGATCAGCTCGACCAGACGCTCAAGCGCATCGGCACGGTTGGCCTCCTGCGTACGGTATTGCTGGGCCTTGATGATCAACACGCCATCGCTGGTGATGCGACTGTCGCGCAACGCCAGTAGTCGCTCCTTGTAGAACTCGGGCAAGGACGAGGCCGGAATGTCGAAGCGCAGGTGCATCGCACTGGAAACCTTGTTGACGTTCTGCCCACCGGCGCCTTGCGCGCGGATGGCGGTCAGTTCGATCTCGGCATCGGGAAGATGCACGTTGTTGGAAATCACCAGCATGGAAAAGCGTCCGTAATCAGAGTGCACAGGATACCGCGATTAGCTGCAAAGCGACCTGCGGCCTGCGGGCGCAACTTCCAGCGCACTTATATCGAGCATCATTTCGAGTTACCATTGCGACCTTTAAATTTACCCGTTTATGCAGGAAGCAAACTTATGAGCAACAAGGCAGTTATCGTTTTCAGTGGTGGCCAGGACTCTACGACCTGTCTGATCCATGCGCTGACCCACTATGATGAAGTTCACTGCATTACCTTTGATTATGGTCAGCGTCACCACGCGGAAATTGAAGTTGCCCAGCAACTTTGCAAACAGCTTGGCGTGACCGTTCACAAGGTAATGGATGTCTCTCTGCTGAATGAACTGGCGATCAGCAGCCTGACCCGCGACAACATTCCCGTGCCGACCGTCAACAGCTCCGGAGAAAGTCTGCCGAGCACTTTCGTACCGGGAAGAAACATTCTGTTTTTGACCCTCGCGTCTATCTATGCGTATCAGGTTCAAGCCAGAACAGTCATTACCGGTGTTTGCGAAACCGACTTCTCGGGTTACCCGGATTGCCGCGATGAGTTCGTCAAGGCGTTGAACAACGCGCTTGAACTGGGCATGGATTACAAGTTACGTCTGGAAACGCCACTGATGTGGCTGAACAAAGCCGAAACCTGGGCACTGGCTGATTACCACAATCAACTGGACCTGATTCGTCATCAGACGCTGACCTGCTACAACGGTATAGCTGGAAGCGGATGCGGCGACTGTGACGCGTGCAATCTTCGCGCGAAAGGCCTCAACGAGTTCCTGGAGAACAAAGATCAGGTAACCAACAGTTTGAAATTGAAACTCAAACTAAAATAAGACACAAAAAAACGCTCGCCTGGGACAGTCCAAGCGAGCGCTTCTGCTATTCGATCAAACCTGGCTTCCCGTCAGATACTTCTTGAACAGCGACCGCGCCCCATAAGCGGGCATGATATTAAAGAAAGCAAAACCCACTTTGATCGCGATCTGCACATAGATCATGCTCAAGATCGCACTGTTCTCCATCGTTCCATAGAATGCGATGTAACAGAACAGAAAGCTGTCGATGATTACTGCAAACAATGTACTCAAGAATACTCGCAAGAACAGGAATCTGGAGTTGGTCAGTTCCTTGATCTTGCACAACAGATACGAGTTTATGTTTTCGGACACCAGAAACGATATCGAAGACGCTACCAGAACAGAAGACAATTGACTGATCACGTCATTGTAAGGCCCATCGAGCTTCCACCCCGGCAACCCCGGCAAATGGGTGGTGATCGCCAATAGAATGATAATCGCCGCATTGCTGATGAACGCAAAGAGAATTGCCCGGCGCGCCAACCGCAGACCAAAGGTCTCGTTCAACAAGTCAACGATCAGAAAGGTCAGCGGGTAAAGAAAGGTTCCCGGGGTCACGACAATGTCAAAGTAATCCAGATAGATCGGTTTAGTCGCCGCAATACTGGTGAAAATATAAAGCGTGAACAGCATCAGGTTCAGGATGATGTAGATCATCCACGAACTTTCATGACGATCATTGATTTCGTATGCCGTCAGCGCCCCACCCTGGGAGTAGAACTTCTTGTAGAGGTTTTTCACTTCGATTTTATTCAGATTATCCATAATCTCACTATTCAACACTTCACTCAGTTTTATTTTAATTATCTTGCCTGTCGCAATGACCATGATAACGGCCAGGCTTTTTCCATTTTCGAACCCCAGCAATTTGTACTTGCTGTTTTCCATTTCAACACTGCAATCCATTAAATCGTTCCTCGATTACATCTCCGATCACGCATATACGATCCGTATCAAAGTTGCCTTCATGGCTTATAGATAACTTCGCTGTGATTTTGTCATACACCAGTTTTTCCCTGTCGCTGGTCGATGCTCCTTTCTGCACGATCAACAGATCGCCGGGTTCGTTCATGCCACTGATTTCGTTTTCCAGAAGCACGCCAATCAGGTTAAAGGAAGCGCCAAAATAGTAAGTCAGTGGATGAATCGTGGCCAGTTCACCAATTCTTTTATCCAGACTTTGCAGCAGCATACTTTCCTTGATGACAGGCACCGCCGCCGGATTCATGTTCCCCTGCGGAGAAATACTGCTTTCGATTATTTCCTTCTCTTCAAAATCAATCGTTTCTATTTCCTCGTAAGACACGCCGAAAAAATCAGAAATCTTGCGTACAGTGGACTGCTGTACATTGACCACTTTGCCTTCAAGGATGTTGTAGATGGTGGTACGCGTCAAACCACTGGAGTGACACAAGGACAACTGCGTCTCCCCGCGACTCTTTATCAGGTATTTGATGTTGTTCTTCAGATTCTCCGATCTTTCTCTTCTGTGCATCACATGCTTATCATCCATTTTTAACTGCAATCAATGTCACGTCCCGAATGATCATTCCGGACATACACAAGTGAGGTAGGAAATTGCAGTTATATCCCTGTCAGTGCCGCGCAGGATCATAGCATTCTCCCTCCTTGGGTTCGGTATAAAAAGTCAGCTTCCACAGGCTGCTTCCGCCAACGTGCGGGGTCATTTCAGCCTCGGTAATGACTCGTCAGTTCCTTTCGGCGTCCACCCAAGGCCTGAAAATCGGCTCCGGGCAATGCGTGTTTTACACCCGACGCGACTACAAAAAGAATCATTTTCTTTGAAGAATGTTCATTTTTTTGATTAATTCTGTGGCGTTCCTCACTGAAAAATTTATGATGCGTCAATCCGGCGTCCCATTCTCGAGAGTGAAAGGACGAAAAAACGGGAGGCCTGTACAGGGTTTAGTTTTGCGCGCACAGCGGTCAAAACACGGATTCGCCTGTACAGATCCGGCAAGCAAGGACATGCGCAAATCTCGCAAAACCAGGGAAGGAATCAAGCAATGGCAGTCATTACTGAACCGCTCAAGAACCAGGCTGACATGTTGCGTCGTGGCCTGACGGATCTTCGCGCAGAAGATGCCGAACTGGCGGCCATTCTCGACGCGGAAATCACGCGTCAACAGCACACGCTTTCACTGGTCTCCTCCTCCTGCGCAGTTCAGCCGCGCACCTTGGCGGCCTGCGCTTCCGTGCTGGTCAACGTGACGGCAGAGGGCATGTCCGGCAAGCGCCACAGCGCAGGGTGCGAGAATGTCGAGCTGGTCGAGTCGCTGGCCATTCGCCGGGCCCGGCAACTGTTCGGCGCGCAATACGCCAACGTGCAACCACACTCAGCGTCGAACGCCATATACCAAGTCCTTACGGCCTTGCTGGAGCCTGGCGACACCTTGCTGGGTATGGCAGTGGAACACGGTGGTCATCTCACCCATGGCAGCCTCGCGGCGTTTTCGGGCGCCTACTACAAGGCGATCCAGTACGGCACGACATCCGACGGTCTTATTGATTACGACAAAGTGCGCCTGCTGGCGCTCGCCCATCGCCCACGCGTCATCCTCTGCGGCGCCACCGCCTATTCACGCGTAGTCGACTTCACGCGGTTTCGCGAAATTGCAGATGAAGCCGGGGCCATCCTGCTCGCCGACATTTCGCATATCGCCGGGCTTGTGGCCACCGGTCGGCATCCAGGTCCGATCGACGCTGCACATGTCACCGTCACCTGCACGCACAAGCAACTCGCCGGGCCTCGGGGTGGCGTGATCCTCAGCGGTGCTGATGCGAACACCAAGATTCCCGGCTTGAGAACCACCTTCAGTCGCCTGCTGGATGAAGCCGTTTACCCGCGAATGCAGGGTGCGCTCGCTGCCAACATGATCGCAGCGAAGGCTGCCGCGCTGGGTTACGCCATGTCGGCAGAATTCGACGTCTGCATGGCGCAGATCCGCAGTACTGCGGATGAAATGGCCCGCGCCTTCCAGGCACAGGATTACGAAGTGGTTGGCGGCTGCAGTGAAAACCATACGGTACTGGTTCGCTTGCGTGGCGACATCACGGGCGCTATCGCGGAGGCGGCACTGGGTCACTGCGGGATCATCGTAAATCGCCATCGCGTTCCCGGCGATCACCGCTCGACACTGGTGACGAGCGGACTGCGCATCGGCACGGGCGCTCTGGCGCAACGCCGGGTCGATGTCCACGGCAGCCGCCAGATCGTCGATTTGATAGTGCGGGTTCTGAATACGGTAGCGCCGCTCGGCGAACAGGATTACACACTGGAACCCCTGCTCCTCGCGCAGTTTCGCTCAGAGGTCGAAACCCTGTGCAGGGACTATCCTCTCGCCGATTATCAATAGCCGTCCAACATTTGCACTCATAAAAAAACCCGGCACTCAGGCCGGGTTTTGTTTTTCTGCATCAGCGCTTACTTGGCAGCACCTGCCGCAGGTACGGCCTGTTGCGCACCGCGCTTGTTCTTGATCACGTAGCAAACCCACATGAACACGACCCACACCGGAATCGCATACACCGAGATCTGAATGCCCGGGATCAGCAGCATCACGCCAAGGATGAACGCAACGAACGCCAGGCAGATGTAGTTACCGTACGGATACCACAGCGCCTTGAACAGCGGCGTCTGCTGGGTCTTGTTCATGTGCTGGCGGAACTTGAAGTGCGAGAAGCTGATCATCGCCCAGTTGATCACCAGCGTCGCAACCACCAGCGACATCAGCAGTTCCAGCGCGTGTTGCGGAATCAGGTAATTCAGCAGAACAGCCACCAGTGTCACCGCAGCGGAGGCCAGGATCGAACGCACCGGCACACCGCGCTTGTCGATTTTCGCCAGCGCTTTCGGCGCATCACCCTGCTCGGCCATGCCCAGCAGCATACGGCTGTTGCAATAGGTGCCGCTGTTATACACCGACAACGCAGCGGTCAGGACCACGAAGTTGAGGATGTGCGCGGCGGTGTTGCTGCCGAGCATCGAGAACACTTGCACGAACGGGCTGCCGCTGTACGAATCGCCAGACGCGTTAAGGGTTTCCAACAGGCTGTCCCATGGCGTCAGCGACAGCAGGATCACCAGTGCACCGATGTAGAAAATCAGGATTCGGTAGATCACCTGATTGATCGCTTTCGGGATCACGGTTTTCGGTTTGTCCGCTTCAGCGGCGGTGAAACCGAGCATTTCCAGACCGCCGAAGGAGAACATGATGATCGCCATGGCCATCACCAGACCGCTCACACCGTTCGGGAAGAAACCACCGTGCGACCACAGATTGCTCACCGAGGCTTGCGGGCCGCCGTTGCCGCTGACCAGCAGGTAGCTACCGAGCGCAATCATGCCGACGATCGCCACGACCTTGATGATCGCGAACCAGAACTCCGCCTCACCGAAGACTTTGACGTTGGCCAGGTTGATCGCGTTGATCAGCACGAAGAAAGCCGCTGCAGAAACCCAGGTCGGGATGTCCGGTGCCCAGTAGTGGATGTATTTGCCGACCGCGGTCAGCTCCGACATGCCCACCAGAATGTACAGGATCCAGCAGTTCCAACCGGACAGGAACCCGGCAAAGCCGCCCCAGTACTTGTGCGCGAAATGGCTGAAGGAACCGGCCACCGGCTCTTCGACAATCATCTCGCCCAACTGGCGCATGATCATGAAGGCGATGAAGCCGCAAATGGCGTAGCCGAGGATCATCGACGGGCCGGCGGATTTCAGTACCCCGGCCGAGCCGAGGAACAATCCGGTACCGATCGCGCCACCGAGGGCGATCAGTTGAATATGGCGATTTTTCAGGCCGCGTTTCAGCTCGCCTGATTGCGAGGGTTGTCCACTCATGAAAAAGGTCTCACGCAAGGTTTGATGGTGTTCAGTAGACGTTGCTGCAAGGTTGCGATTTCAGGCAGCCCCGATCAAACCCCAGCGCAGGCACCAGGAGTTCAGCTTATTTACAACGGTCATGCGTCACCTGTTTGTTTTTATCTGTGACGAAATCGAACCCGAAACGCTTGTGGCGCCACGGAGTGAACAAGGCGGATAGCCTTGAGATTTGCGCGATTACGCAGAGGGTCACAGTTAAAACGCGGCGCATTGTACACCGCTAACCCCCTGCTGCCAGACCCCGCTGGATCAGCGTGGCGGTTGCCGGGATTGCGTGTGTCCGCCTCGAGTCACTCGAGCGGCTGCAAAATTTGAGTCATGCCTTTGCAGGCCATCGGCGTGGACGAGGAAAAAATCGTCCCACGGAGAGAGATGGAGATCAGTCACGGCGTTCATTGCGCCTCCTTCTTGTTATGCACCTGCACGACAGGCATGAGGCGCATCTCACCCTGCAAACGGCGCTGAAACAAGCGCGCCAGAGCCTTGTCCGGCCCGCGGCGGTACAGGCTTCGGCAGCTTTTCCTTACAGCGATCATGACGGGTTGGTTTCACTCGGTTTTACCGGCTTTTTTGTAAATAATTCTTTACGATGCGTAACGCAGAGTTTCCATTTCAGAAATATCTGTCAGACGTCTGCAAATTGACGGTAGCTAGCTTGCTAATGAAACGTGCCGTTTAGTTTTTTGTTTTCAAATAAGAAAACTGCCGCCGAAAAACAGAATAAAAAGTCTATTTAAAAATTAAATGAATAATTTTTTGCATTACAAAAAACCCTGAACTAGGTTCTTCACGTCTTGCCGGCCACCTCGACCGGCCAGTCACAACCGTGAATGTCATCTAGGAGATCGACCATGCAAGCACTGGAAAAAGACTTGGATACCGAACTGCAACTGGACGAATGGTTTGAAGCACCGACCCACGAGGCGGCTGTAGAAATGATGCAAGCCGACGCGGTAGTTCCGTTCGGCACGGCGATGTGGCCTCTGTAAGACATCTCCGGGCAGGCACGATCCGGCCGGTCGTGCCTGCCGCTTTTTACACGGTCAGTCAGGGAGGATTCATGGATAAGCCCCGCGCGATCTCGCATTTCCTTTACTACCTCGAACACCACCCCGCCCTTGCCGGCATCGACTCGGCGAAGGTATTGCTCGGCCACACGGCTGATTACGAAGCGCTGACCGGCGCGATCGCCGAACAGGCAGGCGATCATCCTCGTTTCCAGTTCAGCACCCGACGTCTGGACCTGGACAGCACCGCAACGCTGACCTCGGCAATCACCGACAGCGATCTGTACATTTTCTTCTACGACTCTTCCACCTTGCCCAACCCACGCCCCGACGGCCCGGAGTTCGTGCGCGCGCTGCAAGCGGTGATGGCGGAGAACTGGAAGAAGTCGCTGCTGTTCAAGGATTACGGCGATTATTTCTATGACACCTTCAGCGTCACCCCGCAGCGGATTGCCGGACTGAACAGTCACCTGATCCAGCGTATGTCCCAGGCGACCACACTGAGTTTCAAGGACGATGACGGCTCATGGTTTGAAACGCCACTGAGCAGCATCAAGAAGTGGACCGATATCAACGGTGTCGGCAACTTTGACCTGGCCCCCGGCGAAATCGCTACGCACAGCGAGGCCATCAATGGCCATGTGAAATTCAAGGGCACGTTCCTCAGCACCATCCCGTTTGCGCGCAAGTACGGTGTGCTGGAATCACCACTGGAACTGTGGATCGAGAACTCGACCATCAGCCGCATCGCCACGGAGGTGCCGGGGCTGGAGCATGATTTCAACAAGTACCTGGACGCCAATCCGTCGAACCGGCGGATTGAGGAGTTGGGGATTGGCACCAATGAAGGCGTGAAGGATTTGTATGCGCGTAATGCCGGGTTTGAGGAGCGGCATTGTGGGCTGCATCTTGGGTTGGGCGGTGGCGCCAAGGGTAGTCATCACCTGGATCTGATCTTTTCCGGCGGGGTGTTGGCGCTGGATGACAAGCCGGTGTTTGATGGCCGGTTTGTGTTTTAGGACCGGCACCTGATCGTTCCCACGCTCCGCGTGGGAATGCAGCCTGGGACGCTCCGCGTCCCTCTAGAGGCGAACGCGGAGCGTCCGTTGAGGCATTCCCACGCAGAGCGTGGGAACGATCGGTGTACGCCAGACGAAAAAAAAAGCCAACCCTGAGGTTGGCGTTTTTGCTTTGGCTTGAAGCTTGCCGCTAGAAGCTCGCAGCTGCCTTATTCCGGCTTCTTGCGACCAAACCCCGGACGCTGACCGGAACCGGCCGGTGCGCCACGACGCTTGCCCGACGGCTTGTCACCGTCAACCAGTTTGATCCCCGGACGCTTCGGCGCAGGTTTGGCCGGGCGCTTGTTGGTGGTGTCCGCTGGACGATCCGCCACAGGCGTGCCACGACCGGCAGGTGCACCACGCTCGCCACGCTCAGTGCGACCGTTGGCCGGACTCGGAGTGCGTTCGCCGTCACGGGCTACTGGCTTGCGACCTGGACGCTCGCCTTCGATCTGCGGTTCACGGCTTGGGCGCGGACCGGTCGGCGCGCCAGCGGCTGGACGCAGCGTACGAACGCGCTCGGTCTTGGCCATCGGCCGCGACGATTTGCGCTGCATGCGCTCAAGCTTGTCTTTGCTCTTGGCGTTCAGTTGCGGCATCGCTACCGGCGTCAGGCCGACTTCAGCACTGAGGATGTCGACTTCGTACTGGCTCATTTCGCGCCAGCGCCCCATCGGCAGGTCGGAGTTGAGGAACACCGGACCGAAACGCACGCGCTTCAGACGGCTGACCACCAGACCCTGCGATTCCCACAGACGACGAACCTCACGGTTACGGCCTTCCATCACCACGCAGTGATACCAGTGGTTGAAGCCTTCACCGCCTGGCGCCTGCTTGATGTCGGTGAACTTCGCCGGGCCGTCTTCCAGCACGACGCCGGCCTTCAGGCGCTCGATCATCTCGTCGTCGACTTCACCGCGTACGCGCACGGCGTACTCACGGTCCATCTCGTAGGACGGGTGCATCAGACGGTTGGCCAGCTCACCGTCGGTGGTGAACATCAGCAGACCGGTGGTGTTGATGTCGAGACGACCGATGTTGATCCAGCGACCTTCTTTCGGACGCGGCAGCTTGTCGAACACGGTCGGACGGCCTTCCGGGTCGTCACGGGTGCAGATCTCGCCATCGGGTTTGTTGTACATGATCACGCGGCGGACCGATTCGGCCGCTTCTTCGCGCTTGATCACCTTGCCATCAATGGTGATGGCGTCGTGCATGTCGACGCGCAGACCGAGGGTGGCGTCTTTGCCATTGACCTTGATCCGGCCCTGGCTGATCCAGGATTCCACGTCACGGCGCGAGCCGACGCCGATACGGGCGAGGACTTTCTGCAGCTTTTCGCCTGCTGGGCCGATTTCCTGGTCGTCTTTCTGAATGATGTCGCTCATCTGGGCACCTCCCGGTGTGGTCTGTTCAAGCGCTCTGAATTGGACGCCTGAAGCATTGAAATCTGGGTTCTCGGCCGAAGGGATCGGCGGAGGGTCGCGAATCATACGCGGATGTGCGCCATCGCGCATCAGAGACTAGCTGATCGATCGACAGTTATTTCTTTTTCCGCCGACCGGCACCGCCGAGTTTGATCAGGCGTAGCGCGGCTTCGGCCAGTACGCTGCGCTTGTCGTCCTTGTCGAGTTTCTTCCAGGCTTTGATTTCGCGCTTGCTGCGGCCGCAGCCGAGACAGATGTCGTCGGTGAATTTGCAGAGGCTGATGCACGGGTCTTTTGTTGAACTCATACCTACTCCAGAAACACACAAATCCCCTGTAGGAGTGAGCCTGCTCGCGATAGCGGTGTATCTGCCAAGAAGATGTCGACTGACACACCGCAATCGCGAGCAGGCTCACTCCTACAGGGGTTTGCGGTGTTCTTGGGATCGGATCAGTCCTCGAACTCGCGGCGTTCGGCTTCGATGGCTTCGGCCAAGGCGCGGGCTTCGGCTTCTTCTTCGCTCAGCTCGGGTTCTGGCGCGGGTTGTTCGAGCGCGGCGACGGCGGCCAACAGCTTTTCGCGGGCTTCGGCGACGCCAAGAATGTCCTCTTCCGGTTCGGCTTCTGGCTCGGCTTCAAGTTCAACTTCAATCGCTGGCTCAGCGACTTCGGTTTCAGGCTCGGTCGTCGGCGCGTCACTGTCGCCCGCCTCACGATCCGCCGCATCTCGCAGCAAATCGTCGAAGTCGGTCTTGATCCCCTCCTCCATGCTGTCCAGCTCCAGCAGCAAGGTATGGAAACTGGTCTCTTCCTTCTCCTCTTCCGGCTCGGCGCTGGCGTCGGCCAACTCCTGCAAACCCTGCGGCACCGGAGCGTCGTCGAAATCGAGCACCGGGTCGGTTTCCATTTCGCGCAATTCGGCCAGCGGCGGCAGGTCTTCGAGGTTCTTCAGGTTGAAGTGATCGAGAAACATCTTGGTGGTGGCAAACATCGCCGGTTTGCCCGGCACATCGCGGTAACCAACAACACGAATCCACTCGCGCTCCAGCAAGGTCTTGACGATATTGCTGTTCACCGCCACGCCACGCACGTCTTCGATCTCGCCACGGGTGATCGGCTGACGGTAGGCAATCAGCGCGATGGTTTCGAGCAAGGCGCGGGAGTAACGCTGCGGGCGCTCTTCCCACAAGCGGCCGACCCACGGCGAAAACTTTTCGCGGATCTGCAAGCGATAGCCCGATGAGACTTCCTTGAGCTCGAAAGCACGGCCCTCGCAGGACTTGCCCAGCAGGGTCAGGGCTTTCTTGAAGACCGCAGGCTCGGGCCGTTCGCCTTCTTCAAACAGTTCAAACAGGCGCTCAAGGGATTGCGGCTTTCCCGAGGCCAACAGAAAGGCTTCAAGCAGGGGGGCCAGCTCGCGGGGTTCAGTCAGGTTCATGTTTCGACTCGTTATTCGGCTCGGGCTCGCACGTGGATCGCGGCGAACGGCTCATTCTGCACCAGCTCGACCAAGGATTCCTTGACCAGTTCAAGGATCGCCATAAAGGTCACCACCACACCCAGCCGCCCTTCTTCGGCGGTGAACAGCTCGACGAACGGCACAAAACCGCCGCCCTTGAGCCGTTCCAGCACATCGCTCATGCGCTCGCGGGTGGACAGCGCCTCGCGGCTGACCTGGTGGCTTTCAAACATATCGCCACGGCGCAGCACTTCGGCCATGCACATCAAAATCTCTTCCAGCGCCACATCCGGCAACAGCTTGCGCGCCCGGGCTTCCGGGGCGTCGAGCTTGGGCACGATCACATCGCGGCCAACCCGGCTCAAGCCGTCGATGCCTTCGGCGGCCGCCTTGAAACGCTCGTACTCCTGCAAGCGGCGGATCAGTTCGGCACGCGGGTCGTCTTCTTCGTCTTCGACGGTTTCAGCGCGCGGCAGAAGCATGCGCGACTTGATCTCGGCGAGCATCGCGGCCATCACCAGATACTCGGCGGCCAGCTCCAGACGCACCGACTGCATCAACTCGACATAACCCATGTACTGGCGGGTGATTTCCGCCACCGGGATATCGAGGATGTTGATGTTCTGTTTGCGGATCAGGTAAAGCAGCAGGTCGAGCGGGCCTTCGAAGGCCTCAAGGAAGACTTCCAGCGCATCCGGCGGGATGTACAGGTCCAGCGGCATTTCCATGACCGCCTGGCCATAGACCATGGCGAACGGCAGTTCCTGCTGAGCGCCGGCCTGGGGATCGACAACGGTTTCCACTGCGGACATTCAGGCCTCGACCATGAACGGCGCGGGGTCGCCGCAACCGACGCGGATCACTTCCGGGTCGTCGCCGGTCAGGTCGATCACGGTGGAGGCTTTGATGCCGCCGAAACCGCCGTCGATGATCAAGTCCACTTGGTGTTCAAGCAGTTGGCGCATTTCGTAAGGATCGCTGAGCGGGTCTTCGTCGCCGGGCATGATCAGGGTCACGCTCATCAGCGGCTCGCCGAGCTCGGCCAGCAATGCCAGCGCGATCGGATGACTCGGCACGCGCAGGCCGATGGTGCGCTTCTTCGGATGCAGCAACAGACGCGGCACTTCGCGGGTGGCGTTGAGAATAAAGGTGTAAGGCCCCGGCAGATGCGCCTTGAGAATGCGGAAAGTGCCGGTGTCGATCTTCGCGTAGTTGCCCAGTTGCGACAGGTCGCTGCAGATCAGCGCGAAGTTGTGCTTTTCATCGAGTTGACGCAAACGGCGCACGCGCTCGATGGCGGTCTTGTCGCCGATCTGGCAGCCGATGGCGTAGGAAGAATCCGTGGGATAAACCACCACCCCGCCTTTGCGGATGATTTCGACCGCCTGTTTTATCAGGCGCGCTTGTGGGTTTTCCGGATGTATCTGGAAAAATTGACTCACATTCTCTACCTGTTCAGACGGCGGCAATATCTGTGTCATGTTTGAACCGACACCACAGGGGTGGAAGGTCCTCGGGAACCGGCCGGTACTGGCCGATCTCTGACCAGCCGCCAGGGCCATGGAAGTCACTGCCGGCGCTGACCAGCAGACCGAACTCACGGGCAAGGATTGCCAGGCTGCCGACCTGTTCCGCAGGCTGATGGCCATTGACCACCTCGATCGCATGCCCGCCTGCTTGAATATAGTCGGCAATCAGCTTCCGGCGCTTGCTGCGGGTGAAATCGTAATGCCACGGATGCGCGAGGCTGACCCAGGCCCCGGCGGCACGCAGTGTGCCAACGGTGTCTTCCAGCGTCGGCCAGTGCAACTTGACGTCACCCAGCTTGCCGGCGCCGAGCCATTTGCGGAATGCCTCGGCGCGATCCTTTACAAAACCTTCACGCACCATCCAGTCGGCGAAATGCGGACGGGCCGGGGCGTTGCCACTGTCACCCAGTTCCTGCTGGACCTGCCGGGCACCTTCGAGGGCACCGGGCATGCCCTTGAGGGCGAGCTTGCGGCTTATTTCTTCCGACCGCAGCCAGCGGCCATCGTGCAATTTGGCAATCGCCTCGACCAACGGCGCGGCATTGACATCAAAACCGTAGCCCAACACATGAATCGTCGCGCCGCCCCAGGTGCAGGACAATTCGACGCCGTTGACCAGTTGCATGCCCAATTCGTTGGCGGCCGTGCGCGCTTCGGCGAGGCCTTCGAGGGTGTCGTGGTCAGTCAACGCCAGGATTCGCACGCCGTTCTCGAACGCACGCGCAACCAGAACCGCAGGCGCGAGGGCGCCATCGGAGGCCGTGCTATGGCAATGCAAATCAACATTCACGGGGAGTTGTAACCTCAAATCAGCTGGCGCTATCGCGCGCCCATATGTTTGTTATTATGCCGCCACATCCAGCTTCTGGCTCTCACTGTGAAACAATTCATCGATTTCATCCCGCTTCTGCTGTTCTTCATCGTTTACAAACTTGATCCACGGGTCGTCGACATCGCTGGCCATGAAGTGACTGTAGGCGGTATTTACAGCGCCACGGCGATGCTGATCATCAGTTCCCTGGTGGTGTACGGCGCGTTGTTCATCAAACAGCGCAAGCTGGAAAAGAGCCAATGGCTGACCCTGATTGCCTGCCTGGTTTTCGGCAGCCTGACGCTGGCCTTTCACAGCGAGACCTTCCTCAAGTGGAAAGCCCCGGTGGTCAACTGGCTGTTCGCCGTCGCCTTCATCGGCAGCCACTTCATCGGTGACCGCCTGCTGATCAAACGCATCATGGGCCACGCACTGAGCCTTCCGGATCCGGTCTGGACCCGCCTGAACATCGCCTGGATCGGCTTTTTCCTGTTCTGCGGCGCTGCCAACCTGTTCGTCGCCTTCACCTTCCAGAGCTACTGGGTGGACTTCAAGGTGTTCGGCAGCCTGGGCATGACCTTGGTATTCCTGGTCGCACAGGGCATTTACCTGTCGCGTCATCTGCACGATGCCGATACCCCAACAACACCAAAAACCGAGGACTGACATGCTCTACGCCATCATTGCCACCGACGTCGCCAACTCGCTGGAAGCACGCCTGGCCGCGCGCCCTGCGCATCTGGAACGCCTGCAAGCGCTCAAGGGCGAAGGCCGCATCGTATTGGCCGGCCCGCACCCGGCCGTCGACAGCAATGATCCGGGCGCTGCGGGTTTCACCGGCAGCCTGATCGTCGCCGAATTCGATTCCCTCAGCGCTGCGCAGGCATGGGCCGATGCTGATCCGTACATCGCCGCGGGTGTCTACGCCAACGTGGTCGTCAAGCCGTTCAAGCAAGTCCTGCCTTAAACGTCCGGTGATGAGGGGATTTCCCCCTCATCACTCGCGACACTGCCTCACGCAATGAACCTTCCTGGTTCTTGCTGCTCTCAATCGCTCATTATTCTCGTTTGCCTGCCGACAACCTGCCCAATATCCATTTGGAAACAGGTGTCGCGATGCGCAAGGGTCCGTTGTGTCTGATGTTGGTCACGTTGTCGATCATGGCACCCGCCCATGGTGAGGAAACCACCGAAGGCGGCAGTTCCACGCCATTGTCGTTAAGCGCCGGCAGCCAGATCACCGAGTTGCAGCAGCGCCTCAAGGCCAGCGAGCAGCAACGGGAAGAACTGAGCAAACAACTGCAAAATGCCGACAATACCCGTGAAAGCGCCCAGCTCGCCCGGTTGCGCCAGGAGAACCAGCGTCTCAAGCTGCAACTCAAGGAAGCCCAGGCCAGCCCGCTGCCGCGTCTGCTGACTGATCAGCAGCAATGGTTCGTCACGGGCGCCGGAGTAGCGCTATTGGCGCTGCTCTGCGGTATCTTTGCCAGTGGAGCAAGCCGAAAACGTCGGCAATGGCTAAATTGAGTGAGTCATGAGCGAGCTGTTACTGATTGATGATGACCAGGAGTTGTGCGAACTCCTGAGTAGCTGGCTGAGCCAGGAAGGCTTCCATGTGCGCGCCTGCCACGATGGCCAGAGTGCGCGCAAGGCGTTGGCCGAAACGGCCCCGGCGGCGGTGGTGCTGGATGTGATGCTGCCCGATGGCAGCGGTCTGGAACTGCTCAAGCAACTGCGCAACGACCACGCCGATCTGCCGGTGCTGATGCTTTCGGCCCGGGGTGAGCCGCTGGATCGCATCCTCGGTCTGGAACTGGGCGCCGACGATTATCTGGCCAAACCCTGCGACCCACGAGAACTGACCGCCCGCCTGCGCGCCGTACTGCGCCGCAGCCACCCGGCGGCAGTCTCGACGCAGCTTGAGCTGGGCGATCTGAGTTTCAGTCCGGTGCGCGGCGTGGTCAGCATCGACGAGAAAGAACTGACCCTTACCGTTTCCGAAAGCCGCCTGCTCGAAGCCCTGCTCAAGCAACCCGGCGAGCCGCTGGACAAACAGGAACTGGCGCAGATCGCCCTCGGCCGCAAGCTGACCCTGTACGACCGCAGCCTCGACATGCACGTCAGCAACCTGCGCAAGAAGATAGGTCCGCATCCCGACGGCCGCCCACGCATCGTCGCGCTGCGCAGCCGCGGTTACTACTACAGCCTCTGAACTGCACACATCCCCCGGCCAACGGTAACCGACGCCTCCCCCTGTAGGAGCTGCCGCAGGCTGCGATCTGATCGTTCCCACGCTCTGCGTGGGAATGCAGCCGGGGACGCTCTGCGTCCCACAGTCAAAAGATCGCAGCGTGCCGCAGCTCCTACAACGGGATATGTGTAAGGTTGGGCGCGAAACGTCTTTACCGAAGCTTTACGCAGTGCTGACCGCCGCTGACCTTGATCTCCGTAATCTGAACTCATCCGGAACGTACCGGGAACGAGACAAGGAGATACACCATGCGCAAGACTCTTATCGCTCTGATGTTCGCTGCCGCTCTGCCAACCGTCGCCATGGCCATGCCGCAAGACGGTGGCCCGATGGGTGGCCCGCTCGACGGCCCACGCCACGGCGGTCAGATGCACGGCATGCACGGCAAAGGCCCGTACAGCCAACTCGACCTGTCCCGCGAACAGCGCGAACAGATCCGCAAGATCATGGGCGAGCAGATGCACGAGCGTAAGCAAGTGGTCGACAAGTATCTGGAAAAACTCTCGCCGGCTGACCAGAAAGCCATGAAGGACGAGATGGCCGCCAACCACAAGAAAGCCGAGACGGATGTTCGCGCCGTGTTGAAACCGGATCAACAGAAGAAATTCGACGAGATCCAGAAAAAACAGGCCGAGCGTCGCGCCGAATGGGCCGAATTCAAGGCGTGGAAAGCGCAACAGGCGCAAAAGGCGCAATAATGTTCTGACCCCGGACCCGACGGCTAAACACCGCCGGGTCTTTTTCCACCGATCCAATGTAGGAGTGAGCCTGCTCGCGATAGCGGTGTGTCAGTCAACGAATACTTGTCTGACTCACCGCTACCGCGAGCAGGCTCACTCCTACAGGGATTTGCGTTTGTTCTGAGGATTTTCTGTGCGTTCATTGTTCTGGCGTATTCTCGCGAGCTTCTGGCTGGCCATCGCTCTGGTGGCCGGGCTGTCCATTCTGCTCGGGCACATGCTCAACCAGGATGCGTGGATCCTCAGCCGCCATCCGGGCCTCAACACCCTCGCCGGCGAATGGACGCAAACCTACGAAGCCCAGGGCGAGGAAGCTGCTCAGGACATCCTCGAACAGCGCAAACGCCAATATCACATCGATGTTCAGGTGCTGAACGAATCCGGCGACCCGGTGGTTCGCGGCACCTTCCCGCGCCGCGCAGCCGCGTTCGAAGCCCGCCAGAACAATGATGACCGGCGCCTGCCATGGCGACGTCTGACCGATGAATTCACCAGCGAAAAAACCGGTGACACCTACCTGTTCATCTACCGCATCCCGCATCCGGAACTCGACTCTTGGCACCGCGAAAGTCTGCTTTGGCCATTGAGTGCGCTGGGCATCGCGTTGGTGGTGCTGACCCTGTTCAGTCTGTTGGTGACCTTCTCCATCACCCGCCCGCTCAGCCGTTTGCGCGGCGCGGTGCATGATCTCGGGCAGACCACTTATCAGCAGAACAGCCTGGCGAAACTGGCCAATCGCCGCGACGAATTCGGCGTGCTGGCCAACGATTTCAACCGCATGGGCGCGCGCCTGCAAAGCCTGATTGGCAGCCAGCGACAGCTGTTGCGCGACGTTTCCCACGAATTGCGCTCACCGTTGGCGCGGCTGCGTATCGCCCTGGCCCTGGCCGAACGCGCCAACCCTGAAGAACGCGAGAAACTCTGGCCACGCCTGACGCGCGAGTGTGATCGGCTGGAAGCGTTGATCAGTGAAATTCTGGTATTGGCGCGGGTCGATGCCGACAACGCCAGTGCTGAAGAGGTGGATCTGAATGCGTTGCTCGGCCTCTTGCAGAAGGACGCAAAACTGGGATCGCCCGAGCAGATCGTGCGTCTGGATGCCGAACCGCAGCTGAATCTGAAAGGCTGGCCGACCATGATCGAGCGCGCCGTCGATAACCTGCTGCGCAACGCCCAGCGCTTCAACCCGGAAGGTCAGCCGATTGAAATGCAGGCTTCACGTCAGGGTGAAAAAATCATCGTGAGCGTGCGCGACCATGGGCCGGGGGTGCAGGCTGAACATTTGAGCCAGTTGGGCGAGCCGTTTTACCGGGCGCCGGGACAGACGGCGGCGGGACACGGTTTGGGCCTGGCGATTGCGCGAAGGGCTGCGGAGCGGCATGGTGGGAGTTTGACGCTGGCCAATCATCCGCAGGGTGGGTTTATTGCCAGCCTGGAATTGCCGTTGGTGCCCGGAGCGGTGGTGCAACTTTAAGAGCCTAAAAGCTACCCTCACCCCAGCCCTCTCCCGGAGGGAGAGGGGGCCGACCGAGGTGTCTTAAGTCATACATCGACCTGAAGAACCGAGTTGATTATGGATTCAACAGAACCGTAATCCGAGTCGTTTATGGTTTCGCCAGAGCGGTAATCCGAGTCGTTTATGGTTTCGCCAGAGCGGTAATCCGCGTCGATTCTGGATTCAGCGAAGATCGCTCAGGTCGGCGTACCTCTTGAGCATCCCCCAATCAGTCCCCTCTCCCTCTGGGAGAGGGCTAGGGTGAGGGGCTTTTGATCTTCAGGCGTTGGCGGGCCAGGCGCTGACGAACTCGGCCAGATCAACCTTCTCCGCCACACGCGGCTCTTTCTGCGGCGTGCCGAGGTAGAGAAACGCGATGACCTCTTCGCCTTCCGCCAGCCCCAAGCCTTGGGCGACATGTTTCGAATAAGCCAGATCACCCGTACGCCACACCGCACCAATCCCCTGCGCATACGCCGCCAGCAAAATCCCGTGCGCCGCACACCCGGCCGCCAGCAACTGCTCGGCCTTCGGATATTTAACGTGTTCCTGCAATTTGGCGATCACCACAACCACCAACGGCGCTCGCAGCGGACCGTTGCGCGCCTTGTCGATCATCGCTTCGGTGACCTCGCCTTCCTGCTGCTGTGCAGCCTCGGCCAGCAACTCGCCCATCTGTTCACGCGCCGCGCCTTCGACCGTCAGGAAGCGATACGGCTGCAAATGCCCGTGATCCGGCGCGCGCAACGCGGCGCCAAACAGGGCTTCGCGCTGCTCGGCAGTGGGGGCCGGTTCGACCAGTCGTGGAACGGAAACACGGTTGAGCAACGCGTCGAGAGCCTGCATCGGCCACCTCCTGAAAAATATGTGCGGCTATTCTAGCTGTATCTGCCAACAGGATGCCGGTTTACATGCCCTGCCCCACGGGTAGAATGGCGCCCTTCCCACATCAGCCCGAGCGGACTTCATGGCGTTGCCGACCTTACGGATCATTGGTTTCATCATCGGCATCTTCCTGATCACCCTGGCTGTGGCCATGGTCGTGCCTATGGCCACCCTGGTGATTTTCGAGCGCACCGGTGATCTGCCGTCGTTCCTCTGGGCGAGCATGATCACTTTTGTCGCCGGCCTCGCGCTGGTGATTCCCGGCCGCCCGGAACACATTCACCTGCGCCCGCGCGACATGTACCTGCTGACGGTCAGCAGTTGGCTGGTGGTGTGCATTTTTGCTGCGCTGCCGTTTCTGCTGACCCAGCACATCAGCTACACCGACTCGTTTTTCGAAAGCATGTCCGGCATCACCGCGACCGGCTCGACCGTACTCAGCGGGCTCGACACCATGTCACCGGGGATCCTGATGTGGCGCTCGCTGCTGCACTGGCTCGGCGGCATCGGCTTTATCGGCATGGCGGTGGCGATTCTGCCGCTGCTGCGTATCGGTGGCATGCGCCTGTTCCAGACTGAATCCTCGGACCGCTCGGAAAAGGTCATGCCGCGCTCGCACATGGTGGCGCGCCTGATTGTGGCAGCGTATGTCGGCATCACCATCCTTGGCAGCCTGGCGTTCTGGTGGGCCGGGATGAGTCCGTTCGACGCGATCAACCACGCGATGTCGGCGATCTCCACTGGCGGGTTCTCGACCTCCGATCAATCCCTGGCCAAGTGGACGCAACCGGCGGTGCACTGGGTCGCAGTCGTCATCATGATTCTCGGCAGCCTGCCGTTCACCCTGTACGTGGCGACGTTGCGCGGCAACCGCAAGGCGTTGATCAAGGATCAGCAGGTGCAGGGTTTGCTCGGTATGCTGCTGGTGACCTGGCTGGTGCTCGGCACCTGGTACTGGTGGACGACCAATTTGCATTGGCTGGAGGCGCTACGCCACGTAGCGCTGAACGTGACGTCGGTGGTCACCACCACCGGTTTCGCCCTCGGCGACTACAGCCTGTGGGGTAACTTCTCACTGATGCTGTTTTTCTATCTGGGTTTTGTCGGTGGTTGTTCCGGGTCGACGGCGGGCGGGATCAAGATCTTCCGTTTCCAGGTCGCCTACATCTTGCTCAAGGCCAACCTTAATCAACTGATTCACCCGCGCGCGGTGATCAAGCAGAAGTACAACGGCCACCGTCTCGACGAAGAGATCGTCCGTTCGATTCTGACCTTTTCGTTCTTCTTCGCCATTACCATCTGCGTGATCGCCCTGCTCCTGTCGCTGCTTGGCGTTGACTGGATGACCGCGTTGACCGGCGCTGCCAGCACCGTGTCCGGGGTCGGCCCGGGCCTGGGAGAGACCATTGGCCCGGCGGGCAACTTCGCCACTCTGCCGGACGCGGCCAAGTGGATCCTGTCGTTCGGCATGCTGCTCGGCCGACTGGAGATCATTACGGTGTTTGTACTGTGTATTCCGGCCTTTTGGCGTCACTGACCGCGCTCGGCGCCTGCAACAACCGCGTCCGGTAATCGCCGGGCGTGGTGTCGAACCAGCGGCGGAACGCGCGAAAGAAGTTGCTCGGGTCGGCAAATCCCAACAGATAAGCGATTTCCAGCAGCGTCATGCTCGGTTGCGCCAGATACTGCTCGGCCAGTTCGCGGCGGGTGTCATCGAGCAACTGCTGAAAACTGGTGCCCTCCTCCTGCAAACGACGCTGCAAGGTACGCTGCGATAAATGCAGAGTCTGCGCCACAGTATCGCGCTTCGGCTCACCTTGCGGCAGCAAACGGCACAGCACCTGTCGCGCCTTGTGGGTCACGCGGCTTTCGGAAAACCGCGCCAGATATTCCCCGGCAAAGCGGTCGTGCAACAGCGCCATCGCTTCGTTGGCTGTCGGCAGCGGCGCTTCCATATCGGCGCGTTCGAAGATCAGCGCGTCATACGGCGCGTTGAACATCAGCGGCGCGTGGAAGGCTTGTTTGTAGGGTTCCAGGTCCTCGGGTTCGGCGCCCTGCACCAGCACTTTGACCGGGTGCAACGTGCGTCCGGTCAACCAGCCGCACAGGCCCAGCGCACAGGCCAGCGAGGCTTCGGCGCTTTGCCGGGTCGGCGGCAGATGGTCACCGTGCACGGTCAGAATCAGCGCATAACCTTCATCAAGCAATCGGAAACTCAGATCGGCGCTCTCGGCGATGATGCGCTGATAGCGCACCAGCCGTTGAAAGCCTTCGGCGAGGGTATTGCTCGACATCAACGCGTAGCCGGCGACATGAAAAGACGCCGGTCGCACCACCTTGCCCATGTTCAGGCCGATCGCCGGGTTGCCGGATAACTCGACCGCCCGTTGCCAGAGACGGGTCATGGAATCTTGCGGGAAGCGCGCATCCGGATCATCCAGAGCCGTGTAATCGAGCCCCAGTTGTTTGAACAGAACCCGGCAATCCAGGCCGTCCATCTCCAATGCTTTGACAATCCCCATCGCCCAGCTTGCAGAAGTCGTTCGTTCGCTCATGGCGTTTTTCTTTTACATGATGGGCCGCATGTTACGGCCCGATTTGCGAAGGATACTAAAGTGGCGCCGATTGTCACTGGCCCACGCCAATGATCACTCTAGACTCAAATAAGCTACCCGCAGCACAACTCGTCGCCAGAACAATAACCACAGAGAACGCGGTCGTGGAAAACATCAAACATTTCAACAGCTTCGCTGAGTTCTATCCGTATTACCTCCGCGAACACAGCAACAGCACCTGCCGGCGCCTGCATTTCATCGGCACGACACTGGTGATTTTTATTCTCGCGCTGACCATCGCCAAGGGCGCCTGGCTGCTGTTATTGGCCTTGCCGCTGGCCGGTTACAGCTTCGCCTGGGTCGGGCACTTCTTCTTTGAAAAGAACCGGCCGGCGACTTTCCAGCATCCGCTGTACAGCCTGCTTGGCGACTTCGTCATGTACCGCGACATGATTCTGGGTCGCGTGGCGTTCTGAATGAGGGTCAGCCAATGAATGCCAATGCCTGCTTCACCCATATGAAGGACGGTACCCAAGAAGATTGGGCGATCATCGCCGCCGACTTCAGCGCCTACGCCAAACAGTTGCCCGCACGGATTATGACCCACCTGAAACTGCTGGAAGGCGATTTCGGTGGCTTCCCGGTGGATCGCCTGACCCACTCGCTGCAAACCGCCACCCGTGCCTTTCGTGACGGGCGCGACGAGGAATATGTGGTTTGTGCCTTGCTGCATGACATCGGCGACACCCTGGGTTCGTACAACCATCCGGACATTGCCGCTGCGATACTCAAGCCGTTCGTCAGTGCCGAGAATGTGTGGATGGTCGAGAAGCACGGGGTGTTTCAGGGGTATTACTTCTTTCATCACCTGGGCATGGATCGGCATCTGCGTGAACAGTTCGCCGGTCATCCGCAGTTTCAGGCAACGGCCGAATTTTGCGCCAAATACGATGCGGCGGCGTTTGATCCTGACTATGACACGCTGCCGTTGAGTTTTTTCGAGTCGATGATGGAGCGGTTGTTTGCGCAGCCGAAGAACTCGATTTACAAGGCCGCGATGGAGCAACAGTCGCCAGCGTAATCATCCTCGGGAACCGCTGCGCGGTTCATCGCGAGCAGGCTCACTCCTACAGTTGAAATGCGTACCCCTGTAGGAGTGAGCCTGCTCGCGATGAGGCCCTCTCAATCACCAGAGCATTAGGCGAGTTCGGCGACTTTGGCCGCTTTCAGCTCCGCCTCCCGCGCCTGCGCATCCGCCAGCCGATACAACTCGATCGTGCCATCCCAGTGTTCGATCAGCGCCGTGCACGACTCCACCCAATCGCCGCAATTGAGGTAATCCACCTCGCCGACCTTGCGGATCTCGGCATGGTGAATGTGCCCGCACACCACGCCATGCAACTCGCGCTTCACGCATTCATGGGCGATGGCTTCTTCAAAGTCGCTGATGAAACTCACCGCGGTCTTCACCTTGTGTTTCAGGTACGCCGACAGCGACCAATAGCCGTAGCCATAGCGGGCACGCCAGTGGTTGAGCCAGCGATTGAGGGTCAAAGTGAATTCGTAGGCGGAGTCGCCAAGGAAGGCCAGCCAGCGGTGATAACGGGTGATTACGTCGAACTGATCGCCATGAATCACCAGCAGATGCCGGCCATCCGCCGTGACATGCACCGCTTCGTCGACCAACTGGATATTGCCCAGAATCAGCTTCGAATAACGACGCAGGAATTCGTCGTGGTTGCCGGTGACGTAAATCACCTCGGTGCCGCGCTTGCTCATGGTCAGCAAGCGGCGGATCACGTTGGTATGCGCCTGCGGCCAGTACATGCCGCCGCGTAGCTTCCAACCGTCAATGATGTCGCCAACCAGGTAAATCTTGTCGGCATGGTAGCCCTTGAGAAATTGCGACAAGTGCTCGGCCTGGCAATCCCGCGTGCCCAGGTGCACGTCGGAGATCCACAGGGTTCGCACCCGTTGTTTACGACTGGGTCGGGCGAGCTCGGCGCTGGTCATGGGCAACCCTCTGCGATGTTTTCGCCACTGTGCGCGCGCCCGGTTAATCGACCATGACAAGCGTGAGTCAGTCCTGTGACAACGCATCCGGCGTGCGCCGGTGTAGACTGACGACCACTTCGGAGACGACCTGCCATGCGACCGATCCTCACCCTGCGCCAGTACACCCACGATTTGATCGCCCACAGCCACGACCACGCGCAATTGGTGTTCGGGCTGTCCGGTGCGCTGGATTTCGAGGTCGAGGGCAGTGGCAGTCAGGTGCGTCAGCAGAGTTTTGTAGTTATCCCTTCCGGCGCTCATCATGCCTGCGGCAGTCCCAATGGTAGCCGCTGTCTGGTACTGGATATCCCGAACGGCCAATGGCTGACGGATTCACTGGGCGAACATGCCGACGCCAGCCATCGTCTGCTCGATCAACCGGCGCGCCTGTCGCTGGATTCGGGGCAAAGTCAGTTGGTCAGCTGGCTGGCAAACAGTCCGGTCAGCGATCCATTGATTGCCCAGCAAGGCGCGGTGTTGCTGCTGGCCAGTCTGAATCACGCGCAACCTGCGGAACACGCCATTCGCCGCCTGCCCTATGCCGCACTGGATGCGCACATCGAGCAATACGCCGCGTATCCGCTGCAAGTCGCCGATCTGGCACGGGTGGCAGGATTGTCCAGCGCGCGTCTGCATGCGCGGTTCATGGCCGAATGCGGGCAGACGCCGATGGATTACATCCGCAGCCGACGCCTGCATCTGGCCGTGCAAATGCTCCGCGACACAGCACTGCCGATCGGCGAAGTTGCCAGTCGCGTCGGCTACAGCTCGCAGAGCGCTTTCTCGGCCGCGATCCTACGTGAGTTCAGCGCATCACCCGGCCAGCTTCGGCGCGATTCCTGCGACAAACGACGATAGTCTGCCGACAGACTTTCGACCTTCCCCGGCTCATTATGTGTCCACTGCTGATCATTCCCACGCGCAGCAAAGGAATGCAGCCCGTGACGCTCCGCGTCACTGGACGCAGAGCGTCCCTAGAGGCGTTACCACGCAGAGCGTGGGAACGATCAAGAATTGTGTTTGAGATAGAAGGATTGCAATGACTCCGCGTACCGCCCTCGGCGCTCTGCATATCGGTGCTTTGATGTTTGGCCTGACGGGTGTGTTCGGCAAACTCGCTGCCGCGTCCCCCGCTGTGATCGTCTTTGGACGCGCGGCTTTCGCCGTACTCGCCCTGGCATTTTTCGCCCGTTTCGCCAGCCAGCAAGGCTGGCAGAAACTTCAGGCCGTGGACTGGCGCCGCCTCGCCCTCAGCGGCGTGTTGCTGGCCGGGCACTGGGTGAGTTTCTTTCTGTCTGTGAAGATCGCCGGTGTCGCCATCGCGACGTTGGGCTTTGCCAGTTTCCCGGCCTTCACGGTGATTCTCGAAGGGCTGATCTTCCGTGAACGCATCCGCGCCAATGAAATACTGCTGGTGGTGTTGGTCAGCATCGGCCTGATTCTGGTGACCCCGGCCTTCGATCTCGGCAGCGGTGCGACCATCGGCTTGCTCTGGTCAGTGCTTTCGGGGCTGCTGTTCTCGCTACTGTCGCTGACCAACCGCGCCAGCTCCGGGCGCATCCCGGCGGTACAGGCGGCGTTGTGTCAAAACGTCGTGGTGGCGCTGTGTCTGCTGCCGGTTGCAGCACCGCTACTCAGCGAAGTACGCGCACTCGACTGGCTGTGGATCGCCCTGCTCGGGGTGTTCTGTACCGGCGTCGCGCACAGCCTGTTCGTCGCCAGCCTGGCGGTGATCAAGGCGCGCACGGCGGCGGTAGTGTTTGCGCTGGAGCCAGTCTACGGCATCACCGTCGCCTGGCTGTTGTTCAATGAAAACCCGACGTCGAAGATGTTGATCGGCGGTGCGTTGATCATTGTTGCCATCGTCGTGTCAGCGCGGATGTCCGGCCATGCCGACAAGAAAACCGTCGCCGCCGAGGCTGCGTCTCACTGAGTGCGGTCGTTGTGACCGAGGTCGCGGTCAGGATCGATCTGA
Organism: Pseudomonas sp. 3B-A001-10F; assembly: GCF_056313565.1. NCBI lineage: Bacteria > Pseudomonadati > Pseudomonadota > Gammaproteobacteria > Pseudomonadales > Pseudomonadaceae > Pseudomonas > Pseudomonas sp. 3B-A001-10F. The sequence continues at coordinate 51,256 of NZ_JBQYFW010000022.1, read as the reverse complement.
TCACGAACCCGCTGCTTTAACACCTTAGCCTCGGGAAAACCGCCATCAGCCTTGCGTTCCCAGATCTGCACGCCGTCGCAGGTGATGTGAAATACCCCGCCGGTGCCGGGCACCAGGGAGACTTTGCCGAGGTCATCGCCAAAGGTGCTGAGCAGTTCCTGCGCCAGCCACGCCGCGCGCAGCAGCCACTGGCATTGGGTGCAATAGGTGATGACAACTTCTGCTTTTGCGACAGTCATGTTCGCTGAAACTCCTGAGACAGAGGGCGCCGCTATAATAGCCGGCTTTATCGCTTGCCCCGAGACTCACAATGCGCCGTTTGCTGTTCTGCCTGCTGCTTGGTTTGCTTCCACTGTTTGTTCACGCCAGTGACGCGCCGCGACCGAAAGTCGGCCTGGTGCTGTCCGGCGGCGCCGCGCGTGGTCTGGCGCACATCGGTGTGCTCAAAGCCCTGGAAGAGCAAGGCATCAAAATCGATGCGATCGCCGGCACCAGCATGGGCGCGGTGGTCGGCGGCCTGTACGCCTCGGGCTACAAGATCGATGAGCTGGAAAAACTCGCGCTGAACATCGACTGGCAAGCCGCATTGTCCGACGCCCCGCCGCGGGAGGACGTGCCGTTTCGACGCAAACAGGATGACCGCGACTTTCTGGTGAAACAGAAACTCAGCTTTCGCGACGACGGCAGTCTCGGCCTGCCTCTGGGTGTGATTCAGGGCCAGAACCTCGCGCTGCTGCTGGAAAGCCTGCTGGCCCACACCAGCGATACCCGGGATTTCGACAAACTGCCGATCCCGTTCCGCGCTGTGGCCACCGACATTGCCAATGGCGAAAAAGTGGTGTTCCGCAAAGGCCACTTGCCTCAGGTGATCCGCGCCAGCATGTCGATCCCGGCGGTGTTCGCCCCGGTCGAGCTCGACGGCCGGCTGTTGGTGGACGGCGGTATGACCGACAATATCCCTCTGGATGTCGCGCGGGAAATGGGCGTTGACGTGGCCATCGTCGTCGACATCGGCACACCGCTGCGCAACCGCAAGCAACTGACCACCGTGGTCGATGTGCTGAACCAGTCGATCACCCTGATGACCCGCAGTAATTCCGAAGAACAACTGGCCGCGCTGAAATCCTCCGATGTGCTGATCCAGCCTGCGCTGGCCGCATACGGTGTCACCGATTTCGGTAAAGCCCAGGACATGATCGACGCAGGTTACCGCGCGACCCGCATCCTCGATGCGCGCCTCGCCGTGCTCAAACCCGAGGAATCCCAAGACGCCGAACTTGCTGCCGCCCGTTCCCCGGGGCAGCGCACGCCGATCATTACCGCGATCCGTGTCGAAAACGACTCGAAAGTCGATGACGACGTGATCCGCTACTACATCCGCCAGCACATCGGCGAGCCGCTGGACCTGGGGCGATTGCACTCGGACATGGGCACCTTGTATGGCCTCGACTACTTCGAACAAGTGCAGTACCGCGTGGTGCACAAGGGCCAGGACCACACCCTGGTGATCAGTGCCCGGGGCAAGCGCAGCGGCACCGATTACCTGCGGGTCGGTCTCAATCTGTCCGACGACATGCGTGGCGATAGCGCCTTCAACCTCGGTGCCAGTTACCGCATCAACGGCATCAACCGCCTCGGCGCGGAATGGCTGACCCGTGCGCAGATTGGCGATAAACAAGAGCTGTATACCGAGTTCTATCAACCGCTGGACGTCGGTTCGCGCTATTTCGTCGCACCGTACGCCTCGTTCGAGGCGCAGAACGTTGAAGCGGTGCTCGACAACGATCCGATCGCACAGTACCGCGTCGAGCGCTACGGTTTCGGCCTTAACTTCGGTCGCCAGATCGGCAACAACGGCGAAGTGCGGTTCGGTGTCGGCGAGGCCTGGGGCAAGGCCGATGTGCGCATTGGTGATCAGGACCTGCCGAGTGAAAACTTCAACGAAGGCTTCTATGCGCTGAAATATTCGTACGACTCACTGGATAACGTCTACTTCCCTCACGAAGGCAAGGACGTCAGCCTGACGCTGATGCAGTTCGAACCGGGGCTGGGTTCGGATACGCGCTATCGACAATGGGAATTCAAACTCGACAAAGCCATGAGCCGTGGCCCGGACACGCTGATTCTCGGCGGGCGCTACGGGCGTACGCTGGACGATGCCAATGTGGTGACGTCGAGCTTCCTGCTCGGCGGCGCGCGGCAATTGTCGGGGTTCCGTGAAGACGCGATTTCCGGGCAGAACGTCAGCCTGATGCGCGCGGTGTACTACCGCCGGCTGACGCCGCGCTCGTATCTGCCGCTAGACTTTCCGCTGTATGCCGGCGCCTCGCTGGAGCGTGGGCGGGCGTGGAACAACGACAATGAGTTCGACAGTGGCTACATCAACGCCGCCAGCGTGTTCATTGGTTTTGACACGCCGCTGGGGCCGTTGAATTTCAGTTACGGGTTGAATGATGCGAATGAGCAGGCGGTTTATCTGAACCTTGGCCAGACCTTCTGATCAGGTCGCCTGACAATCCGTCTTCGCGAGCAGGCTCGCTCCCACAGGGGAACGCATTCCAATTGTGGGAGCGAGCCTGCTCGCGAAAACGATATCAGCGCCACCGCAAATCAATCGGGTATTAGCGAATCCCCGCCAACAACGTTCGCGCCGTTTGCTTCAACGGCTCATCGCCTTCCTTGAGTAACTCGTTAAGCAGCGCAATCGCACTGTCGATGTCACCGTCATCAATGCAGGTCTGCGCCTGTTCGAGTTTTCCGGAGTTTTCATCGTGTAGCGGCTCAGTTGCGTGCAAGTCCAACGGTTGCAACACCAGAGACGGCTCGGCATCGGCAAACTCATTGAGAAAATCTTCATCCAGCGGCTCGGCGTGCGGCTCAGGGATCCACTCAAGTTCGGCGTCCTCGCCGGCCGCTTCCGGCAGTTCAAAATCCTGCGGCAGTATTTTCAGGCTGGAGCCCAGCGCCGAGGTGTCTGCCGTTGGCTCAGTAGTGGCCGTGCGGCTGTCTTCCAGATCCCAACTGGAATCCATCGACAGCTCGCCCAGATTCAACTCGAAATCATCTTCAGGTGCCGGTTGGGCCGTGACAGCAGGCGCCAGCGCAATGACGGGCGCCGCCGCGGCCAACGGTGCGGCACCCGCCAGTTTCGGATGTCGAACACGAACGTCCTGTAACGTCTGGGCATCTACGCCTTGTTCACACAACTGACTTTCCTGCTGTTCATACGCGGCGCTGTCACCCTGGCGTCCCAGGACTTCGAGCAACTGCAAACCGATATCGGTGCGCTCCGGCTCCTTGTGCAAAGCGTCGCGCAATAACCCAGCAGCTTCGCCCAAGCGGCCGTAGGCCAGATAGATTCCTACCGCCTCCAGCACATCGCCCGCTGCCGGTTCTTCACGGTGTTGGGTTGAGGTTTGAGCCCTGACAGACTCTGCGCTTTCGACTTCAGCAACGTCAGGTTCATCGCCCTGCGGCAACTGTGGCAGCGGTCGATCAGCCTGTTGCGACTGTTGCCGTCGACGGTGCACAAACAGACCGGCCAAGGCCCCCAGCAACAGCAACAGGCCCCCGAACAATGGCCAGTTCAAACCGTCATCTGTGGACTCGACAGGTACCACAACCGGGGCAGGTGCCGGAGCGACTTCGGTCGGTGGCGGGGCTTTCCTGAGTTCGGTCAATTGCGTTTGCAGCTCAGTAATCTGCTTCTTGCCAGCGGCAATCTGCACATCCTGCGTCTGCAGTTTGGCGTTCAGCTCATCGACGCTCTTTTGCAATTGCTGATTGAGTAAGACACTGGCAGCCAGTTGCTCGGCGAGTGCATCGTTGGCCGGCGGATTTGCAGGCGTTGGCGCGGGCACGGCATCGCGTTTGGCCTGAGGTGCCTGCGGCGCTGCGACAACAGGCTCGACACTGGGAAACGCGGAAGATTGTGCACGCGGATCAGGTTCATCGGTGGCCGGCACGATACCCGGCGAACCCGGAGGGTCGATCAACACCGTGTACTCACGCAGCAAACGGCCATTGGGCTGATTGAGCTGCACAAGGAAATTCAGAAAAGGTTCGTTGACTGGTTTGCTTGACGTGACCCGGATCATCTGGCGATTACCATGCAGGATCGGGATGAACTTGAGGTCGTTGAGGAAGAACACCCGCTCGACCCTGGCCTCGGCGAATTCATCCGCCGTGGCCAGGCGCACCGTCAGATCGTTTGGCGTCAGCCCGCCAACATCGACCAACGCGATATCGGCCTTGAGCGGCTGATTGAGACCTGAATGAACGGTGATATCACCCAGCCCCACAGCCATCGACCAGGCCGAATAGCTGAATACGCCAGCGGCCAGCAGCCATTTGGCGCCACCGCGCAGTACCACGTGCCGACTTGCGAGCATGAGCATCCCTTAAATAAGCAAAACCGACTTCTATGCGTTCGCACATCCGGTACGAACACGATATTGCCCAGTAGTTCTTATAGTCGGCTCAGCGCGATCTCTCAAAGATACGGCACGTGGATGTGCCTCAAGATTTTTCCAGGTTGCCCAGAATGTGCCCGTGAACCCGCATGCACACCTTCAAATCCGCCTCGTCGACGCCTTCGAACAATTCGTGACGCAGTTGTGTGGCAATGGTTTCGATCTGTTCGATCAGTGGCAGGGCCGGTGCACAGAGGACGATTTTTTTCGCCCGGCGGTCTTCCATCACGGACTGGCGTTGCACCAGGCCCTGGCTTTCCAGACTGTCGAGCAAGCGAGCGAGGGTCGGACCTTCGACACCAACGCTCTGCGCCAGCTCACGTTGGGTCGGCGCTTCTTCAAAACGCGCCAGATGCAGCAGCACCAGCCAGCGCGCCTGGGACAGCCCCAGCCCGGCCAGTCGTCGGTCCAGTTCGGCACGCCAGCCACGGGACATCTGGGCCAGTTGCATGCCAAAGCGGTGTTGATCGGTTAACGGCATAAAACACTCACGGTTAGACTGAAAATAAAGAAAATCTAATTATTAGCCAGCTAAGCATGAGCTGCAGTTATAGGCAAGTGGCGGTCTGTACTGAATCGTTACATCTCAAGGCCCCTCACCCTAGCCCTCTCCCAGGGGGAGAGGGGACTGAATGGGGGATGCTTTGGATATTCAGCGACGTGGGAGTGCTTTGCTGAATCCAGAATGGGACGGCCCTCACCCTAGCCCTCTCCCAGAGGGAGAGGGGACTGGATGGGGGATGCTTTGGATATTCAGCGACTTGGGAGTGCTTTGCTGAATCCAGAATTGGATGACCCTCTCCCTAGCCCTCTCCCAGAGGGAGAGGGGACTGAATTGGGGGATATTCGGGAATTACGCCGACGTGGCAGATCGGCGCTAAATCCATAATCGACTCGGTCATTCAGGTCGATGTATGGCGCAAGACACCTCGGTCGGCCCCCTCTCCCTCTGGGAGAGGGCTGGGCGGGCGGCGTTCCGATGAGGGCCGGGGCCAAATTACATCTCGAATTCCGACTGCAATGCAGCCCGCACGCAATACAGCACGCCTTCCGGCACACGTCCGGCAAACAGCTCCGCCACTTCGGCGACCGACGGTAACTCGCCCTCGCCATCGAGGAACGCGTCCTGCACTTCACCCATCAACTCTTCCGGCAAATCCAGCGCCTGCTCGAGCGACAACTGCTGCTTGCCGATCGCCTCGGCGAGCATGGTGTAGACGTTCTTTTCCGAACACTGCAACTGACCGGCGATCTGCAGCGGCGTCATGCCCGCACGGGCCAAAGTGATCAACTCGTGGCGCACGTCGGCCACCGCTTTCGGCGCCTCGGCCTCGCCGCCGAGCACTTCGAGGAAGGCATCGCCGTAGCGCTCCAGCTTGCGTGCGCCGACACCGCTGACCCGGGCCATTTCCGCCAGCGAGGTCGGTTGGCTGCGGAGCATTTCCAACAACGTGGAATCGGGGAAGATGACGTACGGCGGCACGCCATGCTCTTCGGCCAACTTGCGCCGCAGGGCGCGCAAGGCTTCCCATTGTTCGCGCTCTTCGCCGCGCACCAGTTGGCTGGCCGGGCTCTTGCTCGCGGTTTTGGCGGTAACCTGCGGTTTGAGATCGCGGCGCAGCTCCAGCGTGACCTCGCCCTTGAGCAATGGCCGGCAACTGTCATTCAGACGCAGACCGCCATAACCTTCGTGATCGACATCCGCCAGACCGCGCGCCACCAATTGACGGAACAGCGAGCGCCACTCGCTCTCGCTCAACGCCTTGCCGACGCCGTACACCGACAGGTGTTGATGGCCAAAACTGCGGACTTTTTCGTTTTCCTTGCCCAGCAGCACATCGACCAGATGGCCGACGCCATAACGCTGACCGGTACGGAAAATCGCCGACAATGCCTGACGTGCAGGTTCGGTAGCGTCCCAGGTCTGCACGCCGTCGACGCAGTTGTCGCAGTGACCGCATGGCTCAGGCATATCTTCATCGAAGTACGCCAGCAGAGTCTGACGACGGCAACGGGTTTCTTCACACAGCGACAGCATGGCATCAAGCTTGTGCTGTTCCAGACGCTTGTGCCGCTCGTCGCCTTCGGAGTTTTGCAGCATCTGCTTGAGCATCACCACATCTTGCAGACCGTAGGCCATCCACGCATCCGCCGGCAGACCGTCACGGCCGCCGCGCCCGGTTTCCTGGTAATACGCCTCAAGGGATTTCGGCAGATCGAGATGGGCGACGAAACGCACGTTGGGCTTGTCGATGCCCATGCCGAACGCCACGGTGGCGACCATGATCAAGCCTTCCTCGTTGAGGAAGCGCTTCTGATTGAAGGCGCGCAGATCATTGGGCAGACCAGCGTGATACGGCAGCGCCGGGAAGCCCTGCTCGCTGAGGAATGCCGCGACTTCCTCGACTTTTTTGCGCGACAGGCAATAGACGATGCCGGCGTCGCTGCGCCGCTCGGCGAGGAACGCCAGCAACTGCTTGCGCGGCTGCTCCTTGGGCACGATGCGGTAAAAGATGTTCGGGCGGTCGAAGCTCGACAGGAAGCGCTCGGCATTTTGCAGGTGCAGGCGGGTGACGATTTCTTCGCGGGTGCGCTTGTCGGCGGTGGCGGTCAGGGCGATACGCGGTACATCGGGGAACATCTCGGCCAACTGGCCCAGTTGCAGGTATTCCGGACGGAAATCGTGGCCCCACTGCGACACGCAATGCGCTTCGTCGATGGCGAACAACGCAATGTTCAAGCCTTGCAGGAACGACAGCATGCGCGGCTGTACCAGACGCTCGGGCGCCAGATACAACATCTTCACTTCGCCGCGCTTGATCCGCGCTGCGAGGTCACGCTGCTGTTCAGCGCTCAGGGTGGAGTTCAGCGCGGCGGCGGCCACACCGAGTTCTTCGAGGGTGGCGACCTGATCGTCCATCAGCGCAATCAGGGGCGACACCACCACCGCCAGGCCATCGCGCAACAGCGCCGGCACCTGAAAGCACAGGGACTTGCCGCCACCGGTAGGCATCAGCACCAGCGCATCACCGCCACTGGCCACGCGCTCAATGATTGCACCCTGACGGCCACGGAAACTGTCGTAGCCGAAGATGTCCTTGAGGACGCGTTGAGCCTGTTCGAGCATAAAAACTCCAAAAATCTACCGATACATCCCTGCGCAGGCTGGTTCAGAACAGCCGGAGCTGCTTAAACAAAACGTAAGAGCGCATTGCACGACAACCGCAATGCGGGCAGGGATCGCAAAACGCGGCAGTATACCCGAGCCCTCCCCTGCACAGGGTGCCGCTGATAAGACACTGATAAACCTGCCACACACAAAACCCTGTGGGAACGAGCCTGCTCGCGAATACGGTGGGTCAGTCGACACTAAGGTGCCTGATACGCCGCTTTCGCGAGCAGGCTCGCTCCCACAGGTTTGGCATGTGGCCCGGCAATTGCGGCAAATCTGCCATGCGGCTGGCTTGAGCGCGCAAGAAGGCCTAGAATTCCCGCATTGTTTATTCCCCAAGGTAGCCCCGTAATGTCCTTCGCTGAGCAACTGACCCGCCTGCAAGTTTTCCTCGACGCCGACGAGCTGCATGACGAGGCGCTGGATTACGTGGCCGCTCACGGCTACCTGACCGCGCTGTCGATCTGCGCTGAAGACGTACCGGAGCGTGAGTGGATCGATGCCCTGTTCGCTGAAGAGCCGCACTACAGCAGCGACGCCCAGCGCGAAGAGATCGAAGCCACCCTGATCGGCCTCAAGGCCCACATCGCCCGTCAACTGGCCTCGGATGAAGAGTTCGAGCTGCCATGCGATCTGGATCTGGGCGACGAGCCGGACGATTCCGAACTGCGCGGCTGGTGCATCGGTTTCATGGAAGGCGTGTTCCTGCGTGAAGCCGCCTGGTTCGAAACCGCCGAAGAAGAAGTCAGCGAAATGTTGCTGCCGATCATGGTCGGTTCGGGCCTGTTCGACGAACAGCCGGAATTCGAAGACATCGCCAAGGACGCCAACCTGATGGACGACATGATCGTGCAGATCCCGGAAGCCCTGACCGCGCTGTACCTGCTGTGCCACGCGCCCGACGAAAAACCGGCGATCCTCAAGCCACGTCACCACTAAGATCCGGCCTATGGACAACCCCATAGGCAACCGCCCCCTGATGTTGCGCTACTTCCTGCTGGCCGTCGGCTGGCTCAGCGTAGCATTGGGGGTGATCGGGATTTTCCTGCCCGTCCTGCCCACCACCCCTTTCCTTCTGCTCGCCGCGGCCTGCTTCGCGCGTAGCTCTCCGCGTTTCTATCAATGGCTGATCGAGCATCCCCGGCTGGGGCCATGGATCCGCGATTACCTCGATGGCAACGGCATACCACTCAAGGGCAAGGTCTACGCGATCGGGCTGATGTGGGCGAGCATTCTGTTTTCCTGCTACCTGGTGCCGTTGCCGTGGGCGCGGGGGTTCATGTTGACGAGCGCGGTGTTGGTGACGGTTTATATTTTGCGGCAGAAGACCCTGCACAAACCATGAGCCATCCCGCGCCGACCGTTGGTCGCAAACATCAAGGTACCTGTCAGATCTGACAGGTGCGCCTTTCCCGGTTTTATCCCCTAATCACTCCATCGCCCAAGCCCCCGGCAGGAGTGCCCCCGACATGCTCATCCAACCGCACAAACAAATCTCGGTCCTGGCCCTGCTCGATCCGGAAATCCCCGGCGGCCGGCTGCTGGATAACGGTTCCTGGGGCATCAACCTCGCCGCCGCACGACTCAACTACCCCGACAAGGGGCTGAAGATCCAGGTTCCCGCCTGGAACAACATGAGCAAGAGCGATAACTGCAAGGTGTACCTGGGCACCACCATGGTCGCGCAAAAGACCATCACCGAAGACATCGAGGTGGACAAGCACGTCACTCTGTTCATCGAGCCGCCGCGCTTGCCCAGCGGCGACCGGGAGCTGTCTTACCAGATCACGCGTTTCGGGCAGAAGCCCGAGCCAGGACCGACGATCAAGCTCTTCGTCAAACTCGAACTGCCCGGTGGGCAGGATCTTAATCCCGACTATGGCCACTCCGAACTGACCATGGCCTTCGATCCTCCGGATGTCGTGCGCGACGGTGTCGACAAGGCCACCGCCGAGGCAGGCGTGCTGGTCTACGCCAAACCCAAGCCCGGCGATGGCTGGCTCTACCTGAACTGCGCCGTCGGTGACGTGCTCATCCTGGCCTGGGCCGGGAAAACCGTGGAGTCCGAACCCGTCACCCAGGAACAGATCGATGATCCGGAGGGTAACCCCATCGTGGTTCTGGCCGACAAGGCCACCATCCTCTCAGCCGGAGACTCCGACGGCGTGTCGGTCAGCTACAAGATCCGCGACCGCGTGTACAACGAGTCCGAAGACTGGTGCGAGGCCGTGCGTATTGTCGTCGACACCCAAGGCTTGCGGCTGGGTGCGCCCATCCTCAAACAGGCCGACGGTCTCATCGTCGATCTGGAGGTGCTGGGGGACGAACCGCCAATGGTGGAGGTCTGGGCGGATGACGTGAACATCTTCAAAAAGAACGACGAGATCTACCTCAGCGTCTTCGGTACCGACGACGATGGTAAAGAGATCAGCGAATTGGTGATCCAGCGTATTGAAAGCACGCCGCCAGTGCGGGTCTCGATCGAGCACAAGAACAGCACCCTGCGTGCCTTGGCCAAACGCACGGTGGTGTACTCCTATCACGTACGCCGCGGCGGCGTCGTGGTCGACAACTCCAGATCCAAGTCCCGCGCCTACAGCGTCATCGGCGAACCGACACGCCTGCCAGCTCCCATCGCAATCGACCAGATCAGTGGCGCGCTCGACCCCAACGCGCCCGAATACCGCATCTGCATTCCCTACGATCCACTGATCACCCCGGAGAACGCGATCGAACTGAAATGGTTCGGCACCCGGCCCGACCTGACCACCTACGACCCGGAACTGGACTGGTATTTCCCCAGCGAAGACGAGGCCAATGACCCCAACGGTTTCATCATCACCGTCGAGGGTAAACACGGCAAAACCCTCGAGGGTGGCACGCTGGATCTGTCGTACAACCTGCTGGCCGATGAAAACGGCACCATCACCCGCCGTGCCTCACTGCACGCCTCATTACTCAACGTCGGCGAAGCGCAACGCGAACTGGTCAAACCTATCGTGCTGGGTGAAAAGGATGGCGTGCTCGAACCCAAAGACCTGCCCGGTGGCGCCAGCAAAATCACCGCGCCACGGCCGGTGCCTGTTCCGAGCGAGGCCAACGATATCGTGAAGTTTTTCTGGATCGTTGAAGGCAATGAGCCTGTTACCGACTCGAAAACACTCAACGCTTTGTCCAAGGACAAAAACGTGGATTTCCCGCTGAACGCGGCGTTTGTGGCCCAGCACATCGAGCCTAATCGCGGGAAAAAAGTGCAGGTGCACTACGAAATCTTCCGGGCGGCCAGCAACACGACCAGTTATTCGAATGTGCTGGAGTTTGTCATCGGCGAGCCGGTGGCGCTCGATCCGCCGACGATTGATTCGGTTAAGGGCTCGCCAAGCGGCAAGGACATTGACGAAGGTGGCACCACCGTTGAAACCAGCGTGGTACTGAGCGGCACGGGCGCCAAGGGCAAGAACGTCGAGATACGCGATGGCGCCACCGTCAAGGATCAGGTCACGGCGGATCCGGTCTCTGGAATCTGGACCTACACCGCGTCGGGGCTGACTGTGACGGAACACAGTTTCACCGCGACAGGAAAGTACGGCGCCGAACCCTCCTCCGCGGCCTACACGCTCACCGTCACGGCCGTCATTGTGCCGACGCTGAGCAATGTGCTGGACGACCGCTACAAGGAAGTGCCGGAGGGTACAAGCACTTTCAGTACATCGCTGATACTCAAAGGCAGCGCCAGCAAGGGGCAGGATGTAGAGGCTTTCGATGGCAGCGGTTCAGGCGCAGTGTCGAAGGGAAAGGCGACAGCGGATCAAACTACAGGCCTGTGGGAATGCACGATCGAGGTTGCAGTCGGCGCGCGCCGGTTGTACGTCAAATCCCTTTATCACCCCAGATCGACCTATTCCAATGTGCGACTCCTGACCGTGGAAACCCTCAGGGCGCCGACGTTATCGTCCGTCAAAGGCTCGCTGAGCGACAACGAGATCCCCGAGAATGGCTTCACCGTGGAAACGGCCGTCATCTTGAGCGGCGTTGCCGCAGCCGGGCGAGACGTGGAAGTGCTCGACGGTACGGATATCAAAGGTAAAGAGACTGCCGATGGAGTAACCGGCATCTGGAGTCTGCCCGTTGCAAACCTGAGTAACGCCAAGCACAGTTTCACCGCCAGATATGTGGAACAACCGACCTTGGTATCAGCAGCCAGAACGCTGACAGTAACGCAAGCTACCGCTCCGACATTAACGTCAGTCAAAGGCTCGCCGAGCGACATCGAAATCCCAGAAGGCGCAGAGACTACGGAAACAGCCGTGACGCTCAGCGGCGCTGCCGCCAAAGGACAGAAAGTCGAGGTCTTCGATGGTATCGAGCCAGTAGGGACACCTCAGGCGGATGCCAAAGGCGCCTGGAACTGGGCAGTTTCAAACCTGAAAGAGGAAAAGCATAGCTTCACCGCTCAGGCACTCTATGGCGAAGGGCAGATATCGGAACCTGCGCGAACCTTGACGGTGATCAGTGAGCTGATCGTGGATACGTCACCTCTGAACTTAAACCAGCTGAATTACTCGATCGACATGATCGCAGCAGGTTGGCTAAGGACAGGCAACGATCCAGCAGGGACCTCCGAAACAAGGACAGTGAGCGGCGGCTTGCCCCCTTACTCATTCACCACAAACGCGCCTCAAATCGCATCCGTAGACGGTGACGGTTGCATCCGAAGCGAAGGAAATGGAGAGGCTGTCATCACCGTAAGCGACGCCTTGGGTCAAACAAAAACAATCACAGTCAAATGCAGCAACGTCAGAAGAGTTCTCATCAGCCCCAACCAAATGGTCCCATCATCAGCACTGGCATGGATTGACGCCAATGGAACGCGACTACTTACCAGCAATACTCAAATGGTCCAGATCCTGAAAACCAAATATTTCTCCGAAATAAGCTCTCTCCATTACACAGGAGCAACGAGTGATCCATCTTGGCCATGGACGGTGCTCATCGCCGATTACTCTTTATATCCTAATGGCCAATACATCAGGCACACGATTGGAACCAATACACACCCGTGGCCCGCCATGACCCTCCAAAGATGATACTTGCTTCGGCAGCGCCAAAGGTTAGCGGTAAAACCGGAGCAGACTTCAGAGTATTTACCAGGACAGATCAAAACTTAAACCATCAGGTCAGGCTCCATCGTCGTTGAATGTGCCGGCGTCTTCGCGAGCAAGCTCGCTCCCACAGGGAAACGCATTCCAAATGTGGGAGTGAGCTTGCTCGCGAAGGGGCCAGTGAAGTCAGCGCAAATCGCCTTTTAAACTCAGGTGTTGAAAAGACACCTTAAGACACGCCTTCCAGGCTACAAATTCTTGCGCCATTGCCTACAGCTACGCCAGAATCCGCCGGCTTGTGCGCCTTGGGCTCGGGTTTTATTGTGGGTTGGTCGCTGACGAATCAGCGATCGGGTTTAGCGATCCGATACCTTACAGACGCTCAATCCCCAGTCTCAATTGCAGCTTTGTCTATCTGCACTTGGCGTCATGGTGGCTGTGCGTGGGAGACCTTCGGGTCTACCCGGGGTTTCTGTGACCCGGATCGCTAACCTGCGTACAGCCGCCACCTTTACTTGTTTAGCGATGAGCCGTGGCGGCCAAATCAACCACGGAGTCTCACCATGATCAAACCAACACCCAACCCACCCGAAACCGATCTCGCCTCCCCCTACGAATCCCTCGATTCAAAAAAGCTCAACGACGCCGCCGAACGCGCCCTCGATCACTACCTCTGCCCACCCGGCTCCACGCCACCGCCACGCAAAACCCGTCGAATGTACGCCGTTACCGCTGACTTCAAAAATGAGGAACTGCTGGCCGATGCCAGCGAAACACTCGCCTCAGCCAGAACCATCGCCCATGACTTCGCCCACCTCATACCCGCGTCGCAACGCAGGACGCTGTTGGGGGTCGCGCAATTGATCATGCTCGGGGAGCTGGCGGTGAATCGGGTGATGGATAATCTGGAGTTGCCGCAGTAGGCCAGACAACCGATCGTTCCCACGCTCTGCGTGGGAACGCCTCTTCGGACGCTCTGCGTTCGGCTCTGGAGGGGACGCGGAGCGTCCCGGGCTGCATTCCCACGCAGAGCGTGGGAACGATCACGTGAGGCAGAAAAAACCCGCCATCCCGGTTGTACGGGGCGGCGGGTTTTGTCGTTTCAGCCCTCAGTTCAAACCGTATCCACCTTCAACGAATGATCATTCAGCATCCCGCTGATGATCGTCGCCGTGTCATGCCCACCGGCAACCACGCCGCCCGCCCCTGGCGTCACACCGTAATGGCTGGCGAGGTTGACGCCGGCCAGATCAATCGTCTGGTTCGGCGTGGCGCCGGCCATCGCGCTGACGTCGATGCTGGTGAGCACCGAGGCGCCGCTACCGGTGACGGTGAAGTGCAGGTAGTCATCCAGTGAGGCGGTGGTGCCGTTTTCACCTTGCAGCAGTTGCGACAGGTCGAGCTTGTCGGTGCCTGGGGTGAAGTCGGTGATCAGGTCGTGGCCGCTGTTGCCCTTGAGCCACTGGAAGGTGTCGGCCCCTGCCCCGCCGGTCATGGTGTTGTTGCCCATGCCGCCGATCAGCAGGTCATCACCGCCACCACCGTTGAGGATGTCGTTACCCAGGCCACCGTTGATCACGTTGTTATTGTTGTCGCCGGTCAGGGTGTCATTGAAGTTCGAGCCGACGAGGTTTTCGATGCCGGTCAGGGTGTCCGTCCCCGCGCCGACGGTGTTTTGCGCACCGAGCAGACCGAGGTTGACCGTGACCCCGGCGGTGGCGTGGGCGTAGCTGGCGGTGTCGCTGCCGGTACCGCCGTCGAGCAGATCATTGCCCGGGCCACTGTAGAGCAAGTCGTTACCCGCGCCGCCGTGCAATTCGTTGTTGCCGGAACCGGCGGTGAGCACATCGTTGCCGTCGCCCGCATTGAGGATGTTGTCGCCGCTGCCGGCCACCAGCACGTCATCCCCCGAGGTACCGGTGAGGGTGTGGCCGTCCTGATAGCTGATGCTCACATTGGCCATGTCGCTGCCGCCGTGGTTGTCGTTGGCGGTGTAGCTGCCGTGGAAGTCCGGGGTAATGTCATGCGCCCCGGCGTAGTTGAGGGTCATGGTCAGCTGATAGTTTTCCGCCGCGTTGGGGTTACCGCCGCCGGTGGGATTGGTGATGTTGGTGATGTGGATCTGATAGACGCCATCGGCCGACGCGGTGAGGGTTTGCCCGTCCGCCAGGGTTGTGTAGGCGCCACCGTTGATCGAGTACTCCATGGTGACGTGACCGGCCGCCAGGTTGTGATCGAGGTTGAGGGTTTCGCCCTGGCGCAGGTTGACGGTGATGCGGTCTTCATCGTTGGCGTTGCTGTTGGTCACCGCACCGAGATAGCCACTGACCACCAGTACGGCAGTCATGGTCGCGGCGTTGGCACTGAACGAATTACGCACGTTGGCCAGGTTCTGGTTGGCGGCGGTGTTGACGTTGGTGCCGGTGAAGTTGATCGCCCCGGTGCCGGTGAAGTCCGCCGCTTTCGAGACCCAGCCGGTGTTGAAACTGGTGGGCGTGGCATTGAGCGTATCGCCGTTCGGATCGGTGTCATTGGCCAGCAGCAGTTCGCCCGGCACCACAATGTTGCCCGACAGCACGTTGGTGATGACGTGGTCGTCCACCGCCACCGGCGGCGCGTTGGGGATGACTTTCACGGTCAGCGTCGAACTGGCGAGATCGCCGTCGTTGTCGCTGACGGTAAACCCGATGTTCTCGGTGATGACCACAGCGGTGGTTTTCTGCGAGGTGTAGGTGTAGTCGCCGGTATCGAGGTTGATCAGCAGTGTGCCGCCGTTATTGGTGGCGATGCTCAGCGTGTTGTTCACGGTGTTGAACGTCCCGTGATTGGTGCCGCCGCTTGGCGTCAGCGAGCCTTGGCCGCTGAGAGCTTTCGGATCGTAGGTGTAAGTGGTGCCGTCAACCACGATGGATTTGATGAAGCCGCCATCGGCGCCGAAGGTGCCGCCCTCGCCCAGTAACGAACCGGTGACCGGCGCACCCTGTACGGTGCCCGACAGTACCGAATTGAGCTGGTTGAGATCGGTGACCACCACCGCATTGGTGTTGGTGTGACTGATGCCGTCATAGGCCAGCGGGTCGAGGTTGGCGTTGCTCACGCCGCTGCCGAGGCCGATTGCGTAGTTCTTGATGTTGTTGGCATCGAGGAAGTTTTTCAGCGCGGCTTCGTCAGCGGCGTTGATGTCGCCTTCGTTGGGTTTGCCGTCGGAGAAGAAGTAACCGACGTTCTGTGCCCCGGTGAGTTTGCCCGAGGTATTGAACGCGGTTTGCATGACCGCCACCGCGGCGTCGTAGTTGGTGCCGCCACCCGCCGTCAGGCCGGCGAGAATCGTCTTCGCGGTCGCCACATCGACCCATACCGAGGTTCGGTCGGTGGCGTTGCTGCTGAAGGTGACGAGCTGGACTTTGACATCGCCGAGGTCATCGTACTTGTCGAGCAAGGCACTGATCGCCTGCTTGGCCAGGTCCAGCCGCGACAGGCCCGGCACACCGGAGGCGTCAGCCATACTGCCGGAGATATCGAGCACGATGAGCAGGTTGGAATCGATCTCCACCGCCGCCACCGAACGATCCGACGCCACGGCTTTTGGCACGTCATCGACGATGTTCACCACCAGGGTGCTGGTGGTGCTGTTGCCCAGTGCATCGGTGGCTTTGTAGGTGAAGCTTTCGCTGAGAGTGTTCGCCCCGTCGTTGGCGCTCGGCGAGGTTTTCGGCGCCGAGGTCAGCGTGTAGGTGTAAGTGCCGTCGGCGTTGAGCTGGATCTGCCCGTAGCTGCCGGTTGCGCTGCCGACCAGGGTGTAGGTGATCGCGCCGGTGCCGCCGGTAACCGCCCCGACCAGCGTGCCGGTGGCGGTTTCACCGGTGTTGGTCGGATCGCTGCCGGTGACCGTACCGGCGGCCAGATCCTGGCCGTCCTTGGTCAGGTCGAGGGCTTTTTCATAGACCGTTACGTCCTGATCGACCGAGGCCACCAGCTTGCTGTCGGCAACGTTGACGGTGATGGTTGTGGTGCTTTCATCGCCGTCGCTGTCGCGAATGGTGTAGGTGAAAGTGTCGGTGGCGCCCGGTGGGCTCACCGAGTTCGGGTTGCTGTGATAGACGGCGTTGCCCGCCGCATCGAGGGTCAGGTAACCGAAGTTGCCATTGATGTTGCTGTTGAGGCCGCCGATGGCCGAGGTGCCGGTATTGCTGCCGGCACGCACACCGACCACCGTCGCCGCGCCATCGGCACCACTGATGTCATTGCCCAGGACGCTGACGTTGACCGTACCGCCCTCCGCCACCGAGCCGGTGTCGGGTTTGGCGGTTGGCAGGTCGTCGACGATGTTGACGTTGATCTGGCCGTTGGCGGTGCTGCCATCGGTGTCCGTCGCCACGACGTTGAAGTTCTCGGTGAGGCTGTTGGCACCGTTGGCATTCGGGTGGGTTTCGTTGTCGACCAGGGTGTAGCTGTAACTCACAACACCGGTCGCTGGGTTGTAACCGGTGACGGTGAAGGTGCTGCCCAGCGGCGAGACGACCGACTGCGGGAAGCCTGCAGCGACACCGTTAGTGACCACG
Organism: Pseudomonas sp. 3B-A001-10F; assembly: GCF_056313565.1. Taxonomy (NCBI): domain Bacteria; kingdom Pseudomonadati; phylum Pseudomonadota; class Gammaproteobacteria; order Pseudomonadales; family Pseudomonadaceae; genus Pseudomonas; species Pseudomonas sp. 3B-A001-10F. The sequence goes on along the minus strand of NZ_JBQYFW010000022.1, from coordinate 33,948 downwards.
GCAATGCCCCCAACGGTGAGGGTTTGCAAGCCATCGAGCGCGGTGACGGTAAAGGTGCCGCTCTGGGTCAGTGCCGGGGTGTCGGGGCTGGTGCCGTCGCTGAGGTTTTTCTCGTAAACGGTGAGTTCGCCGCCATTTACGTCAAGGCCGTTGAGCAGCACCGGATCGTCGTTGTTGTGGATGTTCAGCACCAGGTTGGCGGTACTGGTGTCGCCGTCGGCATCGGTCAGGGTGTAGGTGAACGTCTCGCTGCCGTTACCGCCGCCGTACAGGTTTTTGAAGTCGGCATCGTTGGGGTTCAGCGTGTAGGTGTACGTGCCGTTGGCGTTGAGCACCAGCGTGCCGTAAGTGCCGGTGAACGTGCCGGCGGTGATCGGCCCGGCATTCGGTCCGGTCGCGACCACATCGGCGCCTTGCACATCGTTGGTCAGCACATTGCCGGTCAGGGTCAGTTGCGTTTCCGAGGCGCTGTTGGCGTTGCTATCGTTCATCGCCTTGGGCACGTCATCGACGATGCTGACAACAATGGTGCTGGTGACGATGTTGCCCAGTGAATCAGTGGCCTGATAGGTAAAGGTTTCGCTCAGGGTGTTGGCGCCGTCGTCGGCATGCGGCGTGGTGCTCGCCGGTGAGGTCAGGGTGTAGGTGTACGTGCCGTTGGGGTTGAGGACGATCTGCCCGTAATTGCCGGTGGCGCTGCCGACCAGCGCATAGCTGATCGCGCCGACCGCCCCGGTGACCGAGCCGACCAGCGTGCCGGACGCGGTTTCGCCGGTGCTGGTCGGGTCGCTGCCAGTGACTGTCCCGGGAGCCAGATCCGCGCCGTCCTTGGTCAGGTCCAGTGCTTTCTCGTAGACGGAGACGTCGGTGTCGCTGGTCGCGCACAGTTTGCTGTTGGCGACATCGATGGTGATGGTGGTGGTGCTTTCATCACCGTCGGAATCGCGCACGGTGTAGGTGAACACATCCATTGCGCCCGGCCCGTTCACCGCATTCGGATTGCTGTGATAGACCGCGTTGCCATTGGCGTCCAGGGTCAGGTAGCCGTAGGTGCCGTTAATGTTGCTGTTGAGGCCGCCGATGGCCGAGGTCGAGGTATCGGAGCCGGCGCGCACGCCGACCACGGCACCGGTCACGGCCGGGCCATCGGCGCCACCGATGTCATTGTTCAGGACATTGCCACTGACCGTGCCGCCCTCCGCCACCGACGCGGCATCAGGATGGGCGCTCGGCAGATCATCGACGATGTTGACGTTGATCTGGCCGGTGGCGGTGCTGCCATCGGTGTCGCTGGCGACGACGTTGAAGTTTTCGGTGATGCTGTTGGCACCGTTGGCGTTCGGATGGGTTTCGTTGTCGACCAGGGTGTAGCTGTAACTGACCACGCCGGTCGCCGGGTTGTAACCGGTGATGGTCAACGTGCTGCCGAGTGGCGTGACGATCGATTGCGGGAAGCCTGCGGCTACGCCACCGGTGACCACGTTGATGCCGCCCACAGTCAGGGTTTGCAGACCGTCGAGGGCGGTGACGGTGAAGGTACCGCTCTGGGTCAACGCGGGAGTGTCGGGGCTGGTGCCGTCACTGAGATTTTTCTCGTAGACGGTGAGTTCGCCGCCGTTGACGTCGAGGCCGTTGAGGTAGACCTGATCGTCATTGTTGTGGATGTTCAGCACCAGGTTCGCGGTGCTGGTATCGCCGTCGGCATCGGTAATGGTGTAAGCGAAGGTTTCCGTGCCGTTGCCACCGCCGTGCAGGTTTTTGAAATCGGCATCGTTGGTGTTCAGCGTGTAGGTGTACGTGCCGTTGGCGTTGAGCACCAAGGTGCCGTAGGTCCCGGTGAAAGTGCCCGGGGTTACCGGCCCGGTCGGTACACGATCGGCGCCTTGCACATCGTTGGTCAGGACGTTGCCGGTCAGAGTCAGCAAGGTTTCCGACGCGGTGCCGGCGTTGCTGTCATCCACGGCTTTCGGCAAGTCATCGACGATGTTCACGTCGAGTGTGGCGTTGGCAGTGGTGCCATTGTCATCGACCACGGTAACGGCGAACTGCTCAGGCAGATTGTTCGCGCCGTTGGCGGTTGGGTGGGCTTCGTTGTCGACCAAGGTGTAGCTGTAGCTGACCACGCCGGTAGCCGCGTTGAAACCGGTGATGGTCAGTGTGCTGCCCAACGGAGTGGTCACCGATTGTGGGAAACCTGCGGCTACACCGTTGGTGACGACGGCGATGCCACCGACAGTCAGGGTCGTCACGCCATCGAGTGCGGTGATGGTGAACGTGCCGCTCTGGGTCAGCGCAGTGGAATCCGGTGCACTGCCCTCGCTGAGATTTTTCTCGTAAACGCTGAGTTCGCCGCCGTTGACGTCGAGGCCGTTGATGATCACCGGATCGTCGTTATTGTGGATTTGCAAAACGAGGTTGGCGGTGCTGGTGTCGCCGTCTGCGTCGGTGATGGTGTAGGCGAAGGTCTCTGTGCCATTGCCGCCGCCGTGCAGATTTTTGAAATCGGCATCGCTGGTATTGAGAGTGTAGGTGTACGTGCCGTCGGCGTTCAAAACCAAGGTGCCGTAAGTGCCGTTGAATGTTCCCGGGGTCACTGGTCCGGTGGGTACGCGGTCAGCACCTTGCACATCGTTGGTCAGCACGTTGCCGGTCAGGGTCAGCAGAGTTTCCGACGCGGTGCCTGCGTTGCTGTCATCCACGGCTTTGGGCAGATCATCGACGATGTTTACGTCGAGGGTGGCATTGGCAGTGGTGCCGTTGTCATCCACCACGGTAACGGCGAACTGCTCAGGCAGGTTATTTGCGCCATTGGCGATTGGATGCGCTTCGTTGTCGACCAGGGTGTAGCTGTAGCTGACCACGCCGGTGGTGGCGTTGAAACCGGTGATGGTCAGCGTGCTGCCGAGTGGCGTGGTGATCGATTGCGGGAAACCTGCGGCTACACCATTGGTGACGACGGCGATGCCACCGACAGTCAGGGTCGTGACGCCGTCGAGTGCGGTGATGGTGAACGTGCCGCTTTGGGTCAACGCGGTGGAATCCGGTGCGCTGCCGTCAGTGAGGTTTTTCTCGTAGACGGTGAGTTCACCGCCATTCACGTCGAGGCCGTTGATGATCACCGGATCGTCATTGTTGTGGATCTGCAGAACGAGGTTGGCGGTGCTGGTATCGCCGTCTGCATCGGTGATGGTGTAGGCGAAGGTCTCTGTGCCGTTGCCGCCGCCGTGCAGATTTTTGAAGTCCGCGTCGCTGGTGTTCAGCGTATAGGTGTACGTGCCGTTGGCATTCAGTACCAAGGTGCCGTAAGTCCCGGTGAAAGTGCCCGGGGTGACCGGTCCGGTGGACACGCGGTCGGCGCCTTGCACATCGTTGGTCAGGACGTTGCCGGTCAGGGTCAGCAGGGTTTCCGAAGCGGTGCCATTGGTGTCGTCAACCGCTTGGGGAACATCGTCGACGATGTTCACGTCCAGCGTGCCATTGGCGGTGGTGCCGTTATCGTCGATCACCGTGACGGCGAACTGCTCAGGCAGATTGTTTGCGCCGTTGGCGGTTGGATGCGCCTCGTTGTCGACCAGGGTGTAGCTGTAACTGACCGCGCCCGTTGCGGCATTGAACCCGGTAATCGTCAGCGTGCTGCCCAAGGGTGTGGTGATTGATTGCGGGAAACCTGCCGCTACACCGTTGGTGACGACGGCAATGCCGCCGACAGTCAGGCTCGTCACGCCATCGAGTGCAGTGATGGTGAAGGTACCGTTCTGGGTCAGTGCGGTGGCGTCCGGTGCACTGCCGTCACTGAGGTTTTTCTCGTAAACCGTCAGCTCGCCGCCTTCGACATTCAAGCCATTGATAACCACCGGATCATCATTGTTGTGGATCTGCAGGACGAGGTTGGCGGTGCTGGTATCACCGTCGGAATCGGTGATGGTGTAGGCGAAGGTTTCCGTGCCATTGCCGCCGCCGTGCAGGTTCTTGAAGTCGGCATCGCTGGTGTTCAGCGTGTAGGTGTACGTGCCGTCGGCGTTCAGCACCAAGGTGCCGTAAGTGCCAGTGAATGTGCCTGGGGTGACTGGCCCGGTGGGCACGCGATCAGCCCCCTGCACATCGTTAGTCAACACGTTGCCGGTCAGTGTCAGCTGCGTTTCAGTCGCCGTGCCATTGCTGTCATCAAAGGCTTTGGGCACGTCGTCGGTGATATTAACGTCGAGCGTGCCGGTCGCGGTGTCGCCATTGCTGTCGCCGGCAATCACGGTGAACTGTTCGCTGAGATTATTCGCGCCATCGCCGGCCGCGTGGTTTTCATTGCCGTTGAGGGTGTAGCTGTAACTGACCACGCCGGTCGCCGAGTTGTAACCAGTGACGGTCAGGGTGTTGCCCAGTTGCGTGGTGATTGATTGCGGGAAGCCGATCGGCACACCGCCGATGATTACGTTGATGCCGCCGATGCTCAGGCTGGTCAGACCGTCCGGCGCCGAGACGGTGAAGCTGCCGTTTTGCGTCAGTGCGCCAGGATTGGCCGCAGAACCGCCGGGCAGATTGGCCTCATTGACGTTCAGCTCGCCGCCAGCCACGTTCAGGCCAGTGAGGGTCACCGGATTGTTCACTGGAGGCGGCACTACGACTGCCGGGGTGTCATCGCCGTTGTCGATCACCGCGTTATGACGTTCTTCAGGGAATTCGGGAATACCGCCGAACCCAGCGGTGGGGAAACCGATGATCGGGTCAACACGTCCGCCAACTTCCGTCAGCAGGACAAAACTGTGGCCGCCGCCCGCCTCTCCCGGTGCGCCGCCCGGGGCATTCGGACCGGCCGCGGTGGCTTCAGCGGTTTGGCTCGGGTCGTCACCGGCGGCGATGGCTTTCTGGATCTGCTCAACGTCGGTCAATTGCGCGTCGCTCGGGGTCACTGCCTCAGCGGCATTTACATGCGCCGCCTGACCCGCCAGCAGTTCACCGGTCATGGTCATGCTGCTGCCGCGTCCGAGGGTCAGTTCCTGGCCGTTTTGCAGATGAACGGCGACGGCGCCTTCTGCGCCGGTTATCAGTTGATCGCCGGCAAACAGGCGATCCCCCTCAACCAGTGCGCGCTTAGTGCCGTCGGCTGACTGGGCGAAAACCTGGCCAATGACTTTGGTGACTATCCCGATGAGCGTTGCCATGTGAAATCCTCCGCTGCCGACCACCGTCGGCACTGGTAAGCGAAGCAGCCCATGGCTCAATCGGGTTGTCGGAGGGGACGCTCGCACCCTCGACAGTTCGTTTCGCAGGCGGCCTCTTTCGGAAACATCAGTGCTATCAAGCACTTCCGCATCCTGATCAAAGCCATACGCCCACTAACGCTACGTAACGGTGGTGAATCACTTGAGTGACAAAAAAATGTCGCTCATCAACCGCTACGCGTCCCTCCCCTTCAGCATTACTTCGCCGTATGTCGCAAAGTGAGTGGAACTTTCCTCAAGCCTTTTTGCGCTCCCTAAAGCGCATAAAACAAAGGCTTTCATGCTGAACAATGTGCCGGTTTTTACAAAGCGCATAAGTTTTTTTCGGCATAAGCCTTATGAAAATTTTTTCTTAGCTACGCTTCAGGATGTTCTTAGCTCTGTTGTTACAAGAGTGAAACGCTTAGACCTAAAAATATCGTCAAATATTTGGCGACAGTTACACACCATCAGGACTCAGGGAGATGCACCCATGCGCGTTCTAACCCCCCTCTGCAGCGCGGTTTTGCTGGCCATGGCTTGCACTTCCCAAGCCCAGGCCATGAACCTCACCGAGGCCATTCAAAGCACCATCGCCACTCACCCGGAACTGGCCTCGCGCGTGGACGCGCGCCTGTCGGCTGATGAACAAGTCAAAGTCGCGAAGGGCGGCTTCTATCCGTCCGTCGATTTGAACGCCGCCTATGGCCGCGGCTACAGCGACAACACCAACACCCGGGCCTTCGGTAATCACCACACCGAAATCCTCAATTACACCCAGTCCGAGCTGCGCCTGCGGCAGATGCTGTTCGACGGTTTCAACACCGCCAACGAAGTCGAACGCACCAAAGGCGTGTCCAATTCGCGCGCGTACTACGCGCAAGGCACTGCCCAGGATCTGGCTCTGCGCACCATTGAGGTCTACCTCGAAGTGCTCAAGCGTCGTGAACTGGTGACACTGGCCAAGAACAACCTGCAGGCGCATTTGCGCGTCAACGATCAGATCGGCCTGCGCACCGAGCGTGGCGTCGGCAGCACCGCTGACTCCGATCAATCGGTCGCTCGTAAGGCCTTGGCACAGAACAACCTCGACACCGCCGAAGTCGATCTGTCTGACGCCGAAGCCAACTTCTACAGCGTGGTCGGGCGCATGCCCGATGAGCTGGAAACCCCGGCCTCGACCCGTGGCGAACTGCCGACCGAATTGCGTGAAGCCCAGCAGAGCATGGTCGACAACAACCCGTATCTGAAGTCCGCCCAGGCTGACGTGCAATCGGCCGAGAGCCAGTACGAAGTCGCCAAGTCGCCGTTCTATCCACGCTTCGACGCGGAAGCGGCCGTCGGCGCGAATAACAACGTGCAAGGCGATGAAGGCCACGACAACGAATGGCGCGTCGGTGTGGTGATGAACTACAACCTGTTCCGCGGCGGCAGCGATAAGGCTCGCCTGGCTGCGAACGCCCACGACATCAATCAGGCGATGGACATCCGCAACAACGCCCTGCGCCAGCTCAACGAAAACATTCGCCTGGCTTGGAACGCCATGGAGAACGCCAAGAAGCAAACCCCGACCGCCCGCGAATACGCCGAAACCACCAAACGCGTACGCGCGGCGTATCAGGATCAGTTTGGCCTGGGCCAACGCACCCTGCTCGACTTGCTCGACAGTGAAAACGAGCTCTACAACGCCAACCGTCGCTACACCGAAATCCGCTACACCGAGGAATATTCGATGTACCGCGTGCTGGCAAACATGGGCCAGTTGCTGAGCAAACAACGGGTGGTGCTGCCGGCCGATGCGATCGCCGCGACCGAAGTGAAAAACGAAGCGCGCCTGCCGGAACTGAAATAAGTCCCCTGTTGATCGTTCCCACGCTCTGCGTGGGAATGCCTCAATGGACGCTCTGCGTCCGCTTTGGGACGCGGAGCGTCCCGGGCTGCATTCCCACGCGGAGCGTGGGAACGATCAATGTGTGGATTCCCCTGCCCGTTCAACAGAGGCGATCAATATGACCAGCATGGAACCCGGCCACACCGGGATCGATCCGCGGCTGAGCTTCGATGATCCGTTACTCGACGGTCTGTTGATCCTCTGCAAACTGCATGGCGCGACGGTCAGTCGCGCCAGCCTGAGTGCCGGGCTGCCGCTGAACAAGCAACGCCTGAGCCTCGACCTGCTGCCCCGCGCAGCCGCCCGTGCCGGGTTGCAGGCACGGATTCTGCGCCGTGATCTGAAAGACATCTCACCACTGAATCTGCCGATTCTGCTGCTGCTCAACGACGGCCGCACCGCTGTTCTGCGGCGCTTCAGCGACGACGGCAAAGCGCTGATCCTGCCCAGCGAAGCCGATGGCGGCGAGCAATGGATCAGCCGCGAAGAGCTCAGCGAGCACTACAGCGGCCAGGCCTTGTTCGCCCGCCCGCGCCACGAACTCGAAGACCTGCGCTCGCCGCTGGTGCCACGGGTGCATGCTTGGTTTCGCGACACCCTGAAGCTGTCGAAATGGCTCTACAGCGATGCGATTCTCGCCAGTTTCCTGATCAACCTTTTAGGCCTGATGGTGCCGCTGTTCGTCATGCAGACCTACGACCGCGTGGTGCCGAATCAGGCCACCTCGACCTTGTGGGTGCTGTCGATCGGTTTGCTGATCGGCACCGGGTTCGAACTGGTCCTGCGGGTGGTGCGTGCGCACCTGCTCGACACCGCCGGCAAGAAAACCGATGTGATCCTTTCCGCGACTTTATTTGAACGCATCACCGGCATGTCGATGAAGGCACGGCCAGCGACCATCGGTGGTTTCGCCCAGAGCATTCATGACTTCCAGGGCCTGCGCGAATTCCTCACAGCGGTGACCCTGACCAGCCTGATCGACCTGCCCTTCGTCGTGCTGATGCTGGTGGTGATCGGCCTGCTCGGCGGCTGGCTGGTGGTGATTCCGCTGCTGGCGTTTCCGATCACCATCATCTTCGCGATGATCATTCAGGTGCGCCTTCGCGACACCGTGCAAAAGAGCCTGAGCCTCGGCGCTGAACGTCAGGCGGTACTGATCGAAACCCTCGGCGGCCTGGAAACCCTCAAGGCCTGCAGCGCCGAAAGCGAGCGCCAGCACAAATGGGAAAGCACCCACGGCGCCCTCACCCGCCTCGACAGCCACGCACGCAATCTGTCGGCGCTGGCCACTAACGGCACATTGTTCATTCAACAGTTCTCGGGGATGGCGACCATCGTCGCCGGGGTCTACAGCATCATCGCTGGTAACCTCAGCGTCGGTGCGCTGGTTGCCAGTTATATGCTCGGCAGCCGTGTACTTGCGCCGCTGGGGCAGATTGCCGGGCTGATCACCCGCTATCAGCAAGCGCAACTGACCATGAAAAGCACCGACGCGCTGATGGCTCTGCCGCAGGAACGCGACGGCAAGCAGCGGCCGCTGGAGCGCACGCAACTGCAGGGCGCGCTCGACGTCAGCGGCGTGACCTTTCACTACAACGGGCAGAATGCGCCGGCACTGAGCAATGTCAGCTTCAGCCTGAAACCCGGTGAACGGGTCGGCATCATCGGCCGCAGCGGCTCGGGCAAAAGCACCTTGGCGCGATTGCTCATGGGTTTCTATGAACCCGAGGAAGGTCAACTGCTGCTTGACGGTCTCGACCTGCGCCAACTCGATGTCGCTGACCTGCGCCAGCAGATCGGCTACGTCGCTCACGATCTACCGCTGCTGGCCGGCAGCCTGCGTGACAACCTGACCCTCGGCGCACGCTACATCAGCGATGCGCGGATGCTCGAAGTCGCCGAACTGACCGGCGTTACCGAACTTGCCCGCCAGCATCCGCAAGGTTTCGACCGGCCGGTGGGCGAGCGCGGGCAATTGCTCTCCGGCGGCCAACGTCAGGCCGTTTTGCTCGCACGATCGCTGCTGCTCGACCCGCCGATCATGCTGCTCGACGAACCCACCAGCGCCATGGACAACAGCAGCGAGGACTTACTGCGGCAGAAGCTGCACGGCTGGGTGCAAGGCAAGACACTGCTGCTGGTCACCCACCGCACTTCAATGCTGAGTCTGGTGGACCGCTTGCTGGTGCTGGATAACGGCCGGGTCGTCGCCGACGGCCCGAAAGAAGCGGTCATCGATGCACTGCGCAAGGGCCGTGTCGGCTCGGCGGCGGTTTAGGAGTTGCCCCATGTCTGCTTCCACCGATAGCAAAGAGCGCGGCTACTTCGACAGTTTCGGCAAAAGCGCCGAAGCCGAATTCATGCCGGAAACCGCCGGCGCTTCGTTACAGGATTCGCCGCGCTGGTCGCGGATCACCGTGTGGCTGGCGGCGGCGCTGCTGATCAGCGCGGTGGTCTGGGCCAAATTCGCCGTGCTCGAAGAAGTGACCATGGGCGAAGGCAAGGCGATTCCTTCGAGCAAGATTCAGGTGATCCAGAACCTTGAGGGCGGCATCGTCACCGAAATCTTTGTACGTGAAGGGCAGATGGTGAACAAAGGCGATACCCTGCTGCGTCTGGATGACACACGCTTTCGCTCGAACAAGGGCGAAAGCGAGGCGGATCGTTATGCGCTGACGGCGCAGGTCGAACGGCTGTCGGCGGAGGCCGAAGGTCAGCCGTTCAAGCTCTCCGATGAAGTGATCGCCAAAGCCCCGCAAGTCGCCGAAGACGAGCGCTCGCTGTATGAACAACGTCAGCGCCGGCTGGCCAGCGAGCAGCGCACGCTCAGCGAACAACTGCGGCAGAAGATTCAGGAACTCGCCGAGTTTCGCTCCAAGCAGGGTCAGTTCAGCTCAAGTCTGGCGTTGCTGCAGCAAGAAATGAACATGTCCGAGCCGCTGGTGAAAACCGGTGCGGTATCACCGGTGGAAATCCTCCGACTCAAGCGCAGCGCGGTAGAAATCCGCGGCTCATTGAACGCGACGACGCTGGCGATCCCCCGCGCCGAATCGGCGATTGCCGAGATCCGCAGCAAGATCGACGAGTCGGAACAAACCTTCCGTTCGGAAGCGGCGAAAGAGCTGAATGAGAAACGCACCGACCTGTCGAAAATCACCGCCACCAGCATCGCCATCGACGACCGCGTCACCCGCACGACGGTGACCTCTCCGGTGCACGGGGTGATCAAGCAATTGAAGGTCAACACCATCGGCGGCGTGGTTCAGCCGGGCAGCGACATGGTTGAAATCGTACCGTTGGAAGACAACCTGTTGATCGAGGCCAAAGTGCGGCCGCAGGATGTCGCGTTCCTGCATCCGGGCCAGAAAGCCATGGTCAAGTTCAGTGCCTACGACTACACGATCTACGGCGGACTGAGTGCCAAACTGGAGCTGATCGGTGCCGACACGATTACCGATGACAAGGGCAACAGCTTTTATCTGATTCAGGTGCGCACCGATAAAAACCATTTGGGCGGGGATGTGAAACCGTTGCTGATTATTCCGGGGATGGTGGCGACGGTGGACATTATTACCGGGGAAAAAAGTGTCCTGGATTACCTGCTCAAGCCAGTGTTGAAAGCGCGGACCGAGGCGATGCGCGAACGCTAGCCAATGATCGTTCCCACGCTCCGCGTGGGAATGCCGCCCGGGACGCTCCGCGTCCCTTCACGACGGTGACGCAGAGCGTCACTGGATGCATTCCCACGCAGAGCGTGGGAACGATCATTTGTCGCCATGATTCCGCTGGAAGGTCTCCTCCCCCATCGCCGCAATCTGCCCCTCGATCAACGCCTCGAACGGCTTGAGCAAAGGCTCGAATGAAGCCGGCGCCTCCAGCGTCTGCAACGCCTGCACAATCGCCTCGATGGTCGACAACGCCCCCGGTCCCGGAGCCTTGCGCAAGCGATACCGCGACACCCCGCCCTCGGCCAGCGTCACCCGTGGCAGCGCCGCCAGCAACGGATTGAGGTGCAACATCTTGCGCGCCTTGCGCCAGGTGCCATCCGGCACCACCAACAACAACGGTTCCTCGGACTCACCGTAAGCCTGCATCGGCTGCGCGTCATCGGCCGGAAACAACAACCGCGCCTGATACCCCGGGCGGTTCAACAGCGCCGGCAAATCCTCGAACACCTCACCGACAATCAGCTCGGCATTGCACAACCCCAGCGCTGCCAGACGCGCGGTATTCAACGCGTGATTAACCTCGCTCGGATGCTGCAACAGCAACACCCGCGTGCGACTGTCGAGGCTCGGGATCAGCGGGCACAGGCAATGGGTTTGTGGGCGCAGGCAGCGCGGGCATTGAGGTCTGGACATACTTCTTTTCCCTACAAGCTAAGCCTGATTGAGCTGTGCTTTAAGCAAATCACGGAAGGTCTGGATCAGTGGCTCGCGACTGCGACCCCGGCGCATGATCATCGAGAACGGCGCCTGATAACCAAACGTCGCTGGCAGCAACACACGCAAATCACCCTTGTCGGCCCAAGCCTGAGCGTAGTGCTCCGGCAAGTAACCGATGTAGGCGCCGGACAGCACCAGAATCAGCTGCGCTTCCATGCTTTCCACGGTGGCGGCGCTATGTTTGAAACCGTGCCGGGCCAGCTCGGCCTGGCTCCAGTAACCGCGCCCGACCATGCGTTGCTGGGTGATGACTTGCTCGGGAATCCGCCGCTCGTTGAATAACGGATGGCGACTGCTGCAATACAACCAGTGCTGCTCGCGGTACAGCGGCATGTAGATCAGGCCGCTCATGCGCGTGGAAAACGCACCGATGGCCAGATCGAGACGGTTGTCCTGCACGCCGAGTTGCAGTTCGTAGGGGCTCATCACCGACAGATGCAAATGCACCGCCGGGTGTTCCTGGCTGTAAGCGCCGATGGCTTCGGCGAAGGGCAAAGCCTTGTCACTGACGGTGGAGTCGATGACGCCGAGGTTGAGCGTGCCACGCAATTCACCCTTGAGCGCAGCGGCGTATTGCTCGAAACCTTCGAGCTCGGCGAGCAGGCGCAGGGTTTCCTGATGGAACAGCTCACCCTTGCTGGTCAGGCTGAACCCACCGCGGCCGCGATGGCATAGCACCAGGCCGAGCGCGGCTTCGAGCTGGCTCATGTAGGTGCTGATCGCCGAGGTCGACAGGTTGAGTTCCTGCTGGGCGTTGGCGAAACCCTGATGACGGACCACGCTGACGAAGATGCGCAACAGTTTCAGGTCGGGTAAAGCGTTGGCCATGTCTGCTCCGGGCTTTGCAACTGTGTGTCTGTGGGAAAAGCCCCTCACCCCAGCCCTCTCCCCGAGGGAGAGGAGCTGATCTCCATGGCTTTCAAATCCTGAGTTCGACTCGATTTTTCAGGTCGATGCAGATTCCGCCAACAACTCGGTCGGCCCCCTCTCCCTCTGGGAGAGGGCTGGGGTGAGGGGCGGCAATGTTCAGCCAGGCAAGAATCCCAAGCCCGCAAAGTCTAATCCCTGCCCCGCCATTAGTTTAGAAAAATCTGAACTAAGTTTTTGCCCGTAGCGATTCTTTCCCCTCACTACATTTCGCATCATCGGCCCCACAGCGGCGCCCGCCCCCCTGCTCCACGGCGCGCCGACATAAATAAAACAAAGACGATGAGGCCTTACCCGTGGACAAGATTCTTCACCAACCACTGGGCGGCAACGAAATGCCGCGCTTCGGCGGCATCGCCACCATGCTCCGACTCCCCCATGTACCGACCGCTGCCGGCCTGGACGCTGCCTTCGTTGGCGTGCCACTGGACATCGGTACTTCGCTGCGCCCCGGCACCCGCTTCGGGCCACGCGACATCCGCACCGAATCGGTGATGATCCGCCCGTACAACATGGCCACTGGCGCAGCGCCGTTCGACTCGCTGTCGGTCGCCGACATCGGTGACGTGGCGATCAACACCTTCAACCTGCTCGACGCCGTGCGCATCATCGAAGAAGCCTACGACAACATCCTCGAGCACAACGTGATCCCGATGACCCTGGGTGGCGACCACACCATCACCCTGCCGATCCTGCGTGCGATTCATAAGAAGCACGGCAAGGTCGGTCTGGTGCACATCGATGCCCACGCTGACGTCAACGATCACATGTTCGGCGAGAAAATCGCCCACGGTACGACCTTCCGTCGCGCTGTCGAAGAAGGTCTTCTGGACTGCGACCGCGTGGTGCAAATTGGTTTGCGTGCGCAGGGTTACACCGCTGATGACTTCAACTGGAGCCGCGATCAGGGCTTCCGCGTTGTTCAAGCCGAAGAGTGCTGGCACAAGTCGCTGGCGCCACTGATGGCCGAAGTGCGCGAGAAAGTCGGCGGCGGTCCGGTTTATCTGAGCTTCGACATCGACGGCATCGATCCGGCCTGGGCACCGGGCACCGGCACCCCGGAAATCGGTGGTCTGACGACCATTCAGGCGATTGAAATCGTTCGCGGCTGCCAAGGCCTCGACCTGATCGGTTGCGATCTGGTAGAAGTCTCGCCCGCTTATGACACGACCGGCAACACCTCGCTGCTGGCCGCCAACCTGCTGTACGAAATGCTCTGCGTACTGCCTGGCGTGGTCCATCGCTGAGGGTCGGGTCATGAACGAACGTGATCAGGTTCTGCAAGCGGCCGCCGATCTGGTGTCCGCCTTCGCCCGTAACGATCGCGAAGCTTACTTCGGCGCCTTCAGCGCCGATGCGAGTTTCGTTTTCTACACCCTCGAACAGCCGCTGCTGTCGCGCGATGCCTATCAGGCGTTGTGGGACAGCTGGCGCGCCGAGGATGGCTTCGAGGTGCTTGCGTGCACCTCGAGCAACGCCTTCGTCAGCCTGCAAGGTGATGTGGCGATTTTCATCCATGACGTGGCCACCGAGCTGCGCATGCAAGGGGAGCAACACTTCAGCCAGGAGCGCGAGACGATTGTTTTCAAGAAACAAGCGTCGAGCCTAGAACAACAAGGCCATTGGCTGGCCTGCCACGAACATTTGTCCGCAATGCCGGAAGGGCTGCCATCCCCTTAGCCAAAACAGGTGACGCCTCACGCACGATGAGGCGCGCCTTTATGATCGGAGCAGATCATGAATAACAACAACAACGACCAAAGCCTTACGCAGATTGAAACCCACGGGGTCGAACAGATCCCGGACCACGAACGCAGCGCAGGCCCGACGGACTTGTTCCGGATGATCTTCGGTGGTTCGAATACCTTTGCCACCGCCGTGCTCGGCAGTTTCCCGGTGCTGTTCGGTCTGTCATTTCAGGCCGGCGTCTGGGCGATTGTGTCGGGCGTGCTGCTTGGCTCGCTGATCCTCGCACCGATGGGCCTGTTCGGCCCGCTCAACGGCACCAACAATGCCGTGTCGTCGGGTGCGCATTTCGGCGTGCATGGGCGCATCGTCGGTTCGTTCCTGTCGCTGTTGACCGCTATCGCGTTTTTCTCGCTCTCGGTGTGGAGTTCGGGCGATGCGCTGATCGGCGGTGCAAAACGCCTGATCGGTCTGCCGGAAACCGACCTGACTCTGGGCCTGGCCTACGGTCTGTTCGCAATTCTGGTGCTGACCGTGTGCATCTACGGCTTCCGCTTTTTGCTGTGGGTGAACAAGATCGCGGTGTGGAGCGCCAGCCTGTTGTTCCTGCTGGGCATCTTCGCCTTCGCCGGTCCTTTCGATGTGAACTACGCCGGTACGGTGAGCCTAGGTCAGCCGGGCTTCTGGGCCGCGTTCATCGGTGCTGCGCTGGTGGCGATGAGCAACCCGATTTCCTTCGGCGCGTTCCTCGGCGACTGGTCGCGCTACATCCCGCGTGACACCTCCAAACAACGGATCATGGCAGCGGTCGTGCTGTCGCAGATCGCCACGTTCATCCCGTTCCTGTTCGGCCTGGCCACCGCGACCATCGTCGCGATCAAGGCGCCGGACTACATCGCGGCGAACAACTATGTCGGTGGTTTGCTGGCGGTGTCGCCGAGCTGGTTCTTCCTGCCGGTGTGCCTGATTGCGGTGATCGGCGGCATGTCCACCGGCACCACCTCGCTGTATGGCACCGGGCTGGACATGTCCAGCGTATTCCCCCGCGTGCTCTCGCGAGTGAAAGCGACGCTGCTGATCGGCGTGCTGTCGATTGCCTTCATCTTCATCGGCCGGTTTGCGGCGAACCTGGTGCAGAGCGTGTCGACTTTCGCCGTGCTGATCATCACCTGCACCACGCCATGGATGGTGATCATGATCATCGGTCTGTTGGTGCGCCGCGGCTTCTACTGCCCGGATGACCTGCAAGTGTTCACCCGTGGCGAACAGGGCGGACGCTACTGGTTCAGCCACGGCTGGACCTGGCGCGGTCTTGGTGCATGGATCCCGAGTGCGGTGGTCGGTTTGTGCTTCGTCAATCTGCCGGGGCAGTTCGTTGGCCCGTTGGGTGAAATGGCCGGCGGCATCGACATCAGTTTGCCGGTGACCCTGGGCCTGGCTTCGGTGGTGTACCTGACGCTGCTGAGCCTGTTCCCGGAACCGCGCGAAGTGTTCGGCCCCAAGGATGCCCGGCGTGAAGCCGCAGTAAAACCTCAACTGCGTCAGGCCGCCTGACGAAGATCCCTGTAGGAGTGAGCCTGCTCGCGATGACTTCAGCACATCCAATAAAGATGTGACTGACAGACCGCTATCGCGAGCAGGCTCACTCCTACAAGGGAAATGATTTTGGCCTCAACATAAAAAAGACAATCGGAGACACGCCATCATGGCTTTGGATTTATTCGTCGTCCTCATCTACGCCGCCGGCATGCTCTTGCTTGGCTACTTCGGCATGCGCAAGGCCAAGACCAACGAGGACTTTCTCGTCGCCGGTCGTAACCTCGGCCCAAGCTTGTACATGGGCACCATGGCCGCGACTGTTCTGGGTGGCGCGTCGACCGTCGGCACCGTGCGCCTGGGCTACGTGCACGGCATCTCCGGTTTCTGGCTGTGCGCGGCTCTGGGTTGCGGCATCGTTGCGCTGAACCTGTTCCTCGCCAAACCGCTGCTGAAACTGAAGATCTACACCGTTACCCAGGTCCTGGAAAAACGCTACAACCCGATGGCGCGCTCGGCGAGCGCGGCGATCATGCTGGCCTACGCACTGATGATCGGCGTGACCTCGATCCTGGCGATCGGCACCGTGCTGCAAGTGCTGTTTGACCTGCCATTCTGGGTTTCGGTACTCGTCGGTGGTGGCGTGGTGGTGATCTACTCGGCGATCGGCGGTATGTGGTCGCTGACCCTGACCGACATCGTCCAGTTCATCATCAAGACCGTGGGCCTGATGTTCATCCTGTTGCCGATCTGCCTGTACCGCGTCGGCGGTTGGGACGAACTGGTGCTGAAACTGCCGGCGACTGCCTTCAGCTTCACCACCATCGGCTGGGACACGATCATCACCTACTTCATGATCTACTTCTTCGGCATCCTGATCGGTCAGGACATCTGGCAACGGGTGTTCACCGTCAAGACCGCCAAAGTCGCGCAATACGCCGGCAGCATCGCCGGCATCTACTGCATCATCTACGGCTTGGCCTGCGCGCTGATCGGCATGGCTGCACACGTGCTGATCCCGGATCTGGACAACGTCAACAACGCCTTCGCCGCCATCGTCAAACTGTCGCTGCCGGACGGCATCCGTGGTCTGGTGATCGCGGCTGCACTCGCGGCGATGATGTCCACCGCCAGCGCCGGCCTGCTCGCCGCCGCCACCACGCTGACTGAAGACTTGCTGCCGAAACTGCGTGGCGGCAAACAGTCGAGCCTGGGCATCAACCGCCTGTTCACCCTGCTCACCGGTATCGTGGTGCTGGGTATCGCGCTGGTGGTGAATGACGTGATCAGCGCCCTGACGCTGGCGTACAACCTGTTGGTGGGCGGCATGCTGGTCCCGCTGATCGGTGCGATTTTCTGGAAACGCGCGACCACCGCCGGCGCCATCGCCAGCATGGGCCTGGGTTTCGCCACCGCACTGCTGTTCATGTTCAAGGACGGTCTGGATGCCAATACACCGATCTACTACAGCCTGGCGGTGGGTCTGGTGAGTTTCGTGGTGGTCAGCCTCGCCTCGCGCCGTCCTGTCTCGGTGGCCCGCGCGATCTAAGCTGAAACATAACGACTTGATGCTTTCTTCGACGAGTGTGGCGTCGGTTGCCACACTCGTTTTTTTACGCTTGGAGAAAAGTACCGATGAAGATCGTTTCTCGTGATCAGTGGTTTGAAGTGCAGCACCTGAGCGATGGCATTCGGTTGATTCACGAGCCGTATATCCGCCCGTTCTACCGCTGCAACCTCTGGCATGTGCAGGGCCGTGACAAAGACCTGCTGCTGGACAGCGGCTCAGGACTGGTCAGCCTGCGCGAACAGTTGCCGTGGATTACCGAGCGGCCACTGGTGGCAGTGGCCAGTCATTGCCATTTCGACCATATCGCCGGGCATCACGAATTTGCTGAGCGGCTGGTGCATCCGGCCGAAGCGGACATTCTGGCCGCGCCGGATGGCGAAAACGACTTGAGCCGCGCTTTCGTTGGCGACGACATGTTCGAAGCGCATCCGGATTGCCCGTTGTGCTACGCCGAATACCGGGTCAAAGCCGCGCCGGCGACCGGGTTTGTCGAGGACGGTGATGTGCTCGATCTGGGCAATCGCACGCTGCAGGTGCTGCATACACCGGGGCATTCGCCGGGCGGCATCAGCCTGTATGAGGCGGCGACTGAAACGCTGTTCAGCGGCGACATCATTTACGACGGGCCGCTGATCGAAGACGCCTACCGCTCCAATCTTGAGGATTACGCCGCCAGCCTGCGACGTTTGCAGGCGTTGCCGATCCGCACGGTGCATGGCGGACATTTCGGCAGTTTTTCCGGGGAGCATTTGCGTTCGATGATTGACGAGTGGTTGCGCGGCCACGTCTGAGGCCTGCTTCACTCAAACAGAACAACAATCAGAAATATCTGCCATGAGAAGAGCTGCCGTGCGTGCCGCCGTGCACCGATATATCCGGCGTCTGTTGGAAACCCGCGAATTCAACGACAACACCAGTCTGGTGCAACTGGGCCTGGAGAAAGCCGATATAGAAGATCTGATCTTTCATCTGGAAGATGAATTCGGCCTGACGGCGTTTACCGCCGAGGAAGACCGCATGCTCAAGACCGCGAAGACCGCGAATGACTTGAGCCGGTTTTTGCTGGAAATCGGGCGGCACTGAAAACAAAAGATCGCAGCCTTCGGCAGCTCCTACACGGACTAATGCAGGAGCTGCCGAAGACTGCGATCTCTTGATCTTGAATCCTTGATCTCGGATCGGGGGCGTTACCGGCGCCGTTGTTGACGGCGGCGCTGCTCGTCATCGGTGCGGATCGGGACAGGTTGCAGAGGCGGTTCGATCAAGCCAAGGGCAACACCCAAGTCGTGCAGCCAGTTTTGAATTTTCTCTTTCATCGTCATGCCCCCTTCAGGGTGGTGCTGAGCGGCCGGAATTCTGAGGTCGCTTCGCACTGATAATAGTCCGAAGTCCTACGTAATGCTCGGCCAAATCCGCAATGATCTGTTACTGAATTGAACAGAATATGCCGCCATTGGTTCAGGCTGTTTCTCGGGTTTCAATCTGAGCCGCAGGATAGACAGCCTGTTGCACCTCGATCCATGCATTGAGGTTGGCGCCGACCATGCCCTTGCGCCACATGAGCCACGTTGTCGCACCCACAAATGGCTCGGCCAATGGATGCACCGCGACGCTGTCACGCCCCGGCAGACTGGCGAGCATCGACTCCGACATCAGCGCCACGCCACTCCCGGCAATCACACAGGCGAGCATGCCTTGATACGACTCGATCTCCATCGCCCGGCCCATAGTCGCGTGATAGTGCGAAAACCACGCCTCCAGGCGCATGCGGTAGGAACAGCCGCGACGAAAGGTGAACACCGAACGCCCTTCAACATCCCGCGCGCTGCGCACCGGCGGATGATCGATTTCAGTGATCAACACCAACCGCTCCTCGCACAACGGCACGCCGTCGAGCCCGGCGAGTTCCAGCGGGCCATCGACCAACGCGGCATCAAGGCGCCCGGTGAGCAACCCCTCCAGCAACTCGCCACTCGGTGCTGACTGCACTTGCAGATTCACCGCTGGATAGCGCTTGTGATACTGCGCCAGCAGCGCCGGAAGATGAATCGCCGCCGTGCTGTACATGGTGCCCAGAGCGAAGTCACCGGCGGGTTTGCCGCCCATCACCGCCGCACTGGCCTGATCGCGCAGGGCGAAGAGTTTGCCGGTGTAGTCCAGCAGGACTTTTCCTGCAGGCGACAGTTGCAAACGCTGACGCTCGCGGACGAATAACTCGACACCGAGCTGCTCCTCCAGTTGCTTGAGCCGGGTCGATAGATTCGATGGCACGCGGTGCAGGCGTTCCGCAGCGCGGGTGATGGAACCTTCCTCGGCCACGGCCTGGAAGATCCGTAGTTGGCTGAATTCCACAACCTTTCTCCAGAACAGAACAAGTTACTCACTATTATTCAATTTTAAAGAAAGTCAATCAGTCCTAGCCTGACGGTCATTGAAGCCCTCACGGAATTCCGACCATGTCGCCGCTTATTCACTTATCTGCCTGCTTCGTGGCCCTGATGATGGCCATGGGCATCGGACGTTTCGCTCTCACCCCGCAAATGCCGCACCTGCTCAGCGAAGGTCAGATCGACCTGACAGCCGCTGGTCTGATTGCAGCGGCAAACTACCTCGGTTACTTGCTCGGCGCGGTGGACGCGATGTTCGCCCATCGCCCGCAGCAGGTTCAGCGGCGCCTGCACGGTGGCTTGTGGCTGTGTGTGCTGCTGACCCTGGCATCGTTCTGGGCCGATGGTTTTTGGTCGCACCTGGTGCTGCGCTTCGGCACCGGGGTGGCGAGTGCCTGGGTGCTGGTGATGATTACGGCTTTAAGCCAACCGTTGGCAGCGGCAGCGGGTCGTCCACGTTTGGGCGCACTGGTATTCGCCGGACCGGGCTTAGGGATTTTTCTGACAGGATTGTTGGCGCTGGTCTCACATCTGCTCAACCAGACTTCCGCGACGTTGTGGCTGATTTACGCAGCGGCTGCGTTGGTGATGATGCTGGGGGTCTGGCGACTGCTGCCTAAGCCCGTCGCAACGGCTGCAGTTGCTGTGGCGGCGGGCAATCCATCGAATCGCGGCATCGGGCGGCTGGCCGCGATTTATGCGCTGTACGGCGTCGGCTACATCATTCCCGCGACCTTCCTGTCGCAGATGGCCACTGGGCAATTTCACGGGGAATGGCAGGCGGACTTGTTCTGGCCGTGCTTCGGTCTGGCTGCGGCGCTTGGCGTGTTGCTGGTGAGCCTACGGCGTCACGATCCCGAAACGACGCGCCACTGGTTGATGGCGACGTTGTGGCTGCAAGCGGCCGGTGTCTTTGCCTGCCTGCTCGGCAGTGGCCTGGGCCTCGCACTGGGCGTGATCCTCTGTGGCACACCGTTCCTCGCCTGCATGCAACTGGTCATGCAACGCTCGCGGGAACTGGCGCCGCATGCCACCCAACGCAATGCCGGCATGCTCACCGCGTGCTTCGCCGTCGGCCAACTCAGCGGCCCGTTGCTGGCGGCGTTGAGCAGCCATTTCAGCGGCGGTTTGCAGCCAGCACTGGTCATCGCCGGCAGCGGATTGTTGATTGCCGGCGGTCTGGCGATGCAGTCGACTAGCGCTGGCCCAGCGCTTTGCGCAAACGCCGACGCAGCCACTGCTCGGCGCTGACAAAAGTGATGCCGAGCAGCACCAGTACAGCGCCAACGACGAAGTTCACAGTCAACTGTTCGCCGAGCAGCAACACGCCAAAGGTCACGCCGAACAGCGGTGTCATGAACGAAAACACCGCGAGGTTGGCTGCCAGATAACGGCGCAGCAGCCAGAACCAGATCAGGTAACTGAAGAACGACACCACCAGGCCCTGGAACAACACGCTGGCCACCGCCACGGTGGTCAGGCTGACGTGGGTGATCTGGCCGCTGAACAGCGCGATCAGCAGCAGTCCGAGGAAGCCGACGATCAACTGATAGAACAGGGTCAGCGTCACCGGTGCTTCCGACAGCCGTGATGCGCGCACCACCACCGTAGTCGCGCCCCAACAGGCGCCAGCCAACACGCCAAAGGCATCGCCGAGCAGCATGCGCCGGTCGAGGTTGTCCCACGACACACCGCCGGCAAAGGCAATCGCGATGCCGATGAAAGCGAGCAGAATCCCCAGCCATTGCAAAGGTCGCAGTCGTTCACTGGCCAGTAGAAAATGCACACCCAGTGCAGTGAAAATCGGTGCGGTGTAGAGGAACACCGACATGTGCGCAGCAGTGGTCAGTTGCAAGCCTTCGGCGATGAAAAAAAACTCCAGACCAAACAGCGCACCGGCCAGCAGGCCACCACGCCAGGTCGTACCGACCTGATCCCAGCCACCTTTCCAGCAGATCAGCAAACCGACCAGCAACGCGGAAATTCCCGAGCGCCCCGCCGCTTGCATCACCGGTGCGATGTCCGCTGCGGCCCACTTGATCATCACCTGTTGCACGCCCCAGATCAGGCAGAGGCCGATCATCACTTGCAGGGCAAAACTGTCGGCATTGCGCCGCTCGACACTCACCGCAACACCTCGAATACACACAACATGGCAGGCCATCCAATGGTCAGAAAACAGTGTCGAGGATTATCAATGACTCGGGCGCAAAAAGCCGTCTGGAAAAGACATTTTGTGCTTCATTGGCGCCAGTGGTGAATGGCTGTCGGCTACGCCGCCATTCGCGAGCAGGCTCGCTCCCACTTTGGAGTGTGTTCCCCTGTGGGAGCGAGCCTGCTCGCGAAGAGGCCGGCATTGTCAACCCAGATTACCGATCAGATATGCCAAACCGTTTAGCCAACAAAAACCCGACGCTACAAGCCAGAGCAGTAGCAAACGTCCCCCACGCCCAATCCATCAGCGTCACCTGCACCGACCAGCCACGCAACGTCGCCCAATTGGTCAGGTCATAGGTGCCATAAGCCACCAGCCCCAACAACGCGCCCCGCTTCGCCGCCCACTGCCAGGTCGCCGCAGGCAGCACCACAAACACCACGCAGCCAAAAACATACAGGCAATAAAAAACCGCTGCGGGAATCAGCAGCGGTTTTTCGAGCATCAGCGGGCCGAGCAGTTCGCGATAGGTCGGCGCCATCAACAGGCCGAGCCAGATACCGTCGAGCAATAAAAACATCACCAGTGTGGTGACGTAGGCAATCAGCGTTTTTTTCATCGACCCGATCTCGTGTGTGTCCCATGCAAGATGGGCCACCCAAGGCTCAGGTTAGTTCAATGCGATCAGCATGAATAACGATCTTGCCTTCCTTGTACAGCGAGCCGATCGCCTTCTTGAAGTTGCCTTTGCTGACGCCAAACAGGCTGCTGATCAACGCTGGATCGCTCTTGTCGCTGACAGGCAACGTGCCGCTGTTGTCACGCAACTTGGCGAGGATCTTCGAGTTCAGGCTGCTCGCAGCTTCCTGGCCAACCGGTTGCAGGCTCAGGGCGATCTTGCCGTCGGCACGCACTTCCTTGATGTAGCCCTTCTCAAGCATGCCGGCGCGCATGAACTTGAAGATCTCATTCTTGTGAATCAGCCCCCAGTGCTTGTTGTTGATGATCGCCTTGAAGCCCATGTCGGTGGCTTCGGCAACCAGCAGATCAACTTCCTGACCCTGACTGTAATTGGCCGGAGTCTTGTCGAGGTAGCGATCCAGTCGCGCAGTGGCGGTGATACGGCGGGTGTGCTTGTCGAGGTAGACATGCACCACGCAGTATTCGCCGGCGGTCATCTGGCGCTTCTCTTCGGAATACGGCAGCAACAGATCCTTCGGCAGCCCCCAATCGAGGAACACACCGATGCTGTTGACTTCAACGACTTTCAGACTGGCAAATTCGCCGACCTGCACTTTCGGTTTTTCCGTGGTGGCGAGAAGTTTGTCTTCGCTGTCCAGATAAACAAAAACGTTGAGCCAATCTTCATCTTCGGTCGGAATATCTTTTGGGATATAACGATTAGGCAAAAGAATCTCGCCATCGGCACCGCCATCCAGATATAAACCGAAGTTAGTGTGTTTAACCACTTGCAAACTGTTGTAACGCCCGACTAAAGCCATTTCCAGAACCCTCATTGCGTGGGCGGCATTCTACCCGTTTTTATCGTGGCCGTCGGGTGACAGATCGGCACGCGTGTGAAACCGGTTCAACACCTTGATTTTCCTCGGGCGCAGCCGGGCCGAGGTGCCGCTCGTCAGACAGGCACGAACGCTCATGACTGAATATTTCAATGCGCGCGCACATAAATGTTGTTATTTAAAACAGCAGGTTAGCCGGATATTTCGAATATTGGATCGAGAATAATGCAGCAATGCGGTTGGTTATTCCGGGGGATATTTACCAAGCAATTGTCAAGTTATTCCTGTACGATGCCTGGCCGAGTTACTTTTCTACAGGTTAATGGCCGCCATGCGTGTAAAAGCATCCTCCAGCAAAGCAAAGCCAGCTCCAGCCGTTGAAACCAGCGAATCGATCAACGATCAGATCGCAGCGTTTCTCAAGTCTGGTGGCGAGATTCAGCAAATTGCCAAAGGCGTCAGTGGCCAGACATTCGGCCCGTCCAAGCAGATCAGCCTGGGCAAGAAGTAACACCGGTTTTACACCCGTCCAGAGGCGCTTTGAGCTTTGAAGCGCCTGGACTGGCACCGCGTAACCTCCCTCCTTTTTAAACAAAATTCCTTGTGAATCGACGAACGGCCTTCAATGCCGATCATTCGCCGGTATCCTTGCACGCGTCTAGATCAAGCGTTTCAGCAGGCCCGCCTTCCTGCGCTCGCTGTTCATGGAGTGACGCATGCGCAAATCTTCCTGTTTATTGCTCGTAAGCCTGATAGTCGGCTCGACCGCGCACGCGCAGATTTTCCAGCGTGAACTCGGCGACTTCGATCTCAAACTCGGTACCACGCCCACACGCAGCATGGCTCAAGGCCTGGTCAAACCGGCGGCAGTCGGTTCCTTCCATGGCGGCCTAGACCTGAGCCACGACAGCGGCCTCTATGTCGGCCAGTACGCACCGAGCATGGGCATCTCCCCGGGCAAGAACCTCGAAATCGACTCCTACGTCGGATTTAAACAACCTTTCGATCAGACCCTCGGCTATGAAGTCGGCATGATCCACTACAGCTATCCCAAGGTAGACACTCTCGACAGCCAGGAGCTGTTCGGTGGCCTGACCTTGCTCGGCAGTCGTTTCGGCGTGGCCTTCAGCAATGACCCGGATAAACAGAACAACACGTTGTTTGCCGATCTTGGCGGCAACCAGCCATTCGGCATCGGCGTCAGCATGAAATACACCACCCACCAACTGAACACGCCAGTGGCCGTGGACGGTGGTTATGTCGGCAGTTTTACCGATTGGTCGGTGAAATTGTCCCGACCATTCATGGGCGTCGACCTCGATCTGATCTACAGCGACTCCAGTCTCAGCGGCAGCGATTGTTCGGCCTACTCCGGGCACAACAGCGAGTGCGACGGCCTCGTCACCCTCAAGGCTGCGCGCGCGTTCTATTGATTGGCTGAACTGCCGGGTTCATTCTGCGTTCACATAGGAATCAGTTCCTCGAAGCCAGGCTCACGCAAGGATTCGCCCATGTCTCGCTGGTTCAAACACATCGCCGCGCTACTGATCTTCACCCTCGCCCTCGGCGCTTGCAGCCGTGTCGGCCTGGCCTATCGCAACCTCGACGTGATCATTCCATGGACGCTCAGCGACTATCTGGACATGAACGGCGAGCAGAAAGACTGGTTCAACGAACGCCTCAAGGACCACCTGAGCTGGCATTGCACCACGCAATTGCCGGGCTATCTGGACTGGCTTGATCGCCTGCAGACCATGGTCGAATCCAATCAGGTCACCGATGCCGCGCTACAGGCGCGCACTACGGAAGCCAAGCAGGCCATTGCCGAAACCGCTCGAGAGATCACCCCGTCGGCGATCGAGTTGCTGCAGGGGCTGGATGACAAACAGGTCGCCGAGATGAATGACGCGTTTGCCAAGGATCTGCGCAAGCGTCAGCAGGAATACCTTAAACCACCGCTTGATCAACAAATTGCCGAGCGTGGCGCGCGAATGGTTAAACGCTTGAATGACTGGCTCGGCCCCTTGAGCGCCACCCAGGAACAGCGGGTCATGGCGTGGTCGACCGCGCTGGGCGATCAGTACACCCAATGGATCGCTAACCGCGCCCATTGGCAAAAGCAATTCAGTGCAGCCGTCGCAGGACGCAAAAGCCCCGAATTCCCACAGAGAATCGAGACGCTTCTGGTCAATCGCGAGAGTTTATGGACAGCCGATTACCGCAAAGCCTTCGCCGAAACTGAAGCGCAGGGACGCTCTCTGGCGGTGGACTTGATGGCCGAAAGTACGCCGCAACAGCGTCAGCGGTTGTTGAAGAAGATTGATGGCGTACGCAAAGACTTCAACGACCTCAAGTGCCTCAAGGCCGCGCAAAAAATCTGAAGACTCCTAAATCCAATTGTAGGAGTGAGCCTGCTCGCGATATCTGTATTCCAGTGACATCAATGTTGACTGGAACACCGCTATCGCGAGCAGGCTCACTCCTACAGGGGGATCTGCATGAACTCAGGCGATCTGGGCTTTCGAAGCCACTTCCTCAAAGGTCGCCTCGGCCAGCGCATCCTCTTGCTCATCCAGTACCTGACGCGGGTGATCGTTGCCAGGAATGCTGCTGTCGATCAGGCTCAGCAAGCTGGAACCGCGCGGGGTCAGAACAAAATTGTTTCCCGTGCTGCCCTCCTCATCCGGACGCGGTGCGATGTAGCCGCGCAACAGCAGCAACCGTTCATAATCGCAGGCCAGCGTTTTCAGGTGATCCAGATTCTCGATCGGCTCGCCGGCGCTGGCTTTCGCCGCCGCATAGTCTTCGGCGTAGGCCCGAGGGGCAAAACTGTGGCCGGCACTGTTCTGCACTTCATGCAGCAAGCGTTCAATCAAATCCCAGTTATAAGTCGTCATCCTGATACAACCTCCGGTGCGCATGATTTGTGGCGCGTTCATAGGTTGTGACCTGAGCGGTTCCCAGCCGTTCAGCCGCATTTCCCGCAGCGACCGACCGGCGGTCTGTCGATTTGCAGCAGGGTTAAACGACTAGTCTGAAACAGACGGTTTCAACCCCGCAGGAGAAATCATCATGAACGTTGAGAATCATCCGGTGGTATCGCGCGAAGAGTGGCTCGCCGCCCGTAAGCAGCATCTGGCCCATGAGAAAGCTTTCACCAAGGAACGCGATCGCCTCAGCGCCGAGCGTCGAGCCTTACCATGGGTGAAGGTCGACAAGGACTACCACTTCCAGGGTCCGAACGGCGAGTTGAAACTGGCTGACCTGTTTGGCAAACACAGCCAACTGGTGATTTACCACTTCATGTTTGCCAAGGACTGGGAGGAAGGTTGCCAGGGTTGCTCGTTCCTCAGCGACCACATTGATGGCGCCAACCAGCATCTGGCTCATCACGACATCGCGGTGGTAGCTGTGTCCCATGCGCCCTTCAACGAATTCCAGGCGTTTAAACAACGGATGGGCTGGAAGTTTGACTGGGTGTCGTCAGAGGGTTGCGACTTCAATTATGACTTCGGCGTTTGTGCCCGGGCTGAGGATGTCGCGGCGGGAAAGGCTACGTACAACTACGAAAAGACTGACAGTGCTGAGGAGGAAATGCCGGGGTTGAGTGTGTTTTATCGCGATGAGGCCGGGGAGATTTTCCACACCTACTCGACCTACGCTCGCGGTCTCGACATGCTGGTCGGCGCCTATAACTACCTCGACCTCACGCCCAAGGGCAGGAATGAAGACGAGATCATGGAGTGGGTGCGGCATCATGATCGGTATGAGCTAGCGACTAAATCCAGTTGCTGCCACGGAAACTGAAAGCCTTTTGTGGGAGCGAGCAAGCTCGCTCCCACAGAGTCTGAACTTTTCGCCAGTTTCGCCGCTCAACCGGTTAACCGCCTTAACCGGAACTGAGGCCTGCCCCGATGAAAACCCTGATCAAACTCACCCTCGCCACCACCCTTGCCTGCGCCCTGCCCGTCTGGGCCTGCACGCCTGAAGAAGCCACCGCCAAGCGCGAACAATTGGCCAAGGAAGTATCGAAACTGACCGAGCAGAATCCGGCCAAGGCCAAGGAGATCAACGCCGAGTTACAGAAGATGGATCTGGGCACGGCCAGTGCCGATCTGCCGGATAAATGTCAGTTGATAGATCAGCGGTTGAAAGAGTTGGGCACGGCGGAGAAAAAAGCGGAAAGCTAAAAGCCAGATTAAAAGATCGCAGCCTGCGGCAGCTCCTACATCGATCCCTGTAGGAACGGCCGAAGGCTGCGATCTTTTGATCCTGAAAATGCATTTATGCATTTATTTATTTGCATTAACGCATATCCACATCTACGGTTACATCGAGCAACGAGATCGGAACCCGCCATCGGAGATGGCAACCCTTGCACACCGATCGCTCGGCAACACCGCAACACCCACACAAGCTGGACGCTTGTTTTCACTCATGGAGGATTGAAAAATGTTAACCACAGCAGCAACACAATTCACCGGCGAATCACTGCCAAGGTGCCTGGCCAGTCACCTGCTCGACCCACAACTGGTCGAAGTCGAGGCCGCTGAACAAATCAGCGCCCTCGCCGCCGGCAGCCTTAACTTCAACATGCAGAAACAGACCCAGACCAACTGGTGCTGGGCCGCCGTGTCCGCTTCGGTCGGCAACTATTACGGCACCGGCAACTGGACTCAGTGCGGCGTGGCCAGCACCCAACTGGACCGCAATTGCTGCAATCAGCCGGGGCCGTGCAACGTCTACGGCTATCTGGATTCGGCGCTGCAAACCACCCGTAGCTACAACGGCATGAATCAGGGCTCGCTGCAGATGTCGGCCATTCAGAACCAGATCAGCATGGGCCGCCCGGTCGGCTTGCGCTGCGCCTGGTACGGCGGCGGTGCGCACTTTCTGACGATCTACGGCACCAATGGCGATTACGTGTTGGTCGCGGACTCGATCTACGGCTATTCGACCCGCGCGCTGAACGCGTTCCCCCGCGCCTACAACGGCGGCGGCAATTGGACTCACACTTACTTCACCGTGAAAAACTAGGAGGGCGAGATCATGCAACTGACTTATCCAAAGGCGCCTTCCAACGGCGTACAGACCTTGCGCCCGGCGCTGCAAGCGGCGCTGCAAACCCAAGGCTTTGGCGCCAATCGCCAGTTCGCCAACGCAGCACCTGCGAAGATCAGCCTCAGTGAGGCCTATCGCGGCTACTCATTGAATCTGGAGGACCTGAGCCAAGGTAAAGGTCTGAAAGACGCCCGCCTCGGCGACTGGCATTACCTGGTGTTTGCCGATGGCGTGACGATTGCCGATGCGCAACTGGCCGAGGTGCGCGGGCATGTCGAATTCGCCTCGTTGAACCACGGCGATCACGCCGCCGCGACGGTGGCTGCGCTGAAACTGGCAGAACAAGCACCGCAGCTTCAGGGCAAGACCGTTGAGTTGCGCGTGCTGTTTGTTTCGGCACTGCACGTTGTCGCAATCTGGCTGCACGCCGACGGTGAGGACGTGCTGATCCCGATCGAGCCGACGCCGAAGGAGCTGGCGGTCACGCGGTTGTACAGCGAGGCAGCCTTGCTCGCAGCATTGAAGCCGGCGGCCGATCAAGCCAAACGGCGCTTCGATGCCGACACCAGTGGCCAACTCGGCAACTGATGGCTGAAAAAAAACCCGGACATTGTCCGGGTTTTTTATGCGCGCCTGAAAAGCTTACTCAGCCGCTGGCTCGGCCGGCTTGCGGCGCTTCAGCGGTGCCATGCCGTCGCTGCTCACCAACGAGTCAGGCTTCGGACGATTGACGCTCTTGCGCTTGGTCGGCGTCTTGGCGGCAGTTTTCTTCTTGTCACCCTTGGCGTCGGTCTTTTTCTTCTTCACACCAACGGCTTTGCCCGAGGCCTTGACCTTTTTCGGTCCGCCGTAGGTGCCTTTGACTTCCTTGATGGTGCGGCGCTCGAAGCTCTGCTTCAGGTAGCGCTCGATGCTCGACATCAGGTTCCAGTCGCCGTGGCAGATCAGCGAGATCGCCAGACCGTCGTTACCGGCGCGGCCAGTACGGCCGATGCGGTGCACGTATTCGTCGCCGCTGCGTGGCATGTCGAAGTTGATCACCAGATCCAGGCCATCAACGTCCAGACCACGGGCCGCGACGTCGGTAGCGACCAGAATCTTCACGCCGCCCTGCTTCAGACGGTCGATCGCCAGTTTGCGATCCTTCTGGTCTTTCTCGCCGTGCAGCACGAACGCTTTGTATTCCTGAGCCACGAGGCGGCCGTAGATGCGGTCGGCCATGGCGCGGGTGTTGGTGAAGACGATGGCCTTCTGGTAGGTCTCGTTGGCCAGCAGCCAATTCACAATCTGCTCTTTGTGCTGATTGTGGTCGGCGGTGATGATCTGCTGACGGGTGGTCGAGTTCAGCTGGCTGACCGCATTGAGCTGCAAGTGCTCAGGGTTGTTCAGTACCTTGCCGATCATCTCGCGCAGGCCGGAACCACCGGTGGTGGCCGAGAACAGCATGGTCTGCTGACGGTTAGGACATTCGTCAACCAGACGCTGTACGTCTTCGGCGAAGCCCATATCGAGCATGCGGTCGGCTTCGTCGAGTACCAGCACTTCGACTTCTTTGAGGTCGAGATTGCCGGCGTTGAGTTGCTCGATCATCCGGCCCGGGGTACCGATGAGGATGTCCGGCACTTTGCGCAGCATCGCCGCCTGGACCTTGAAGTCTTCACCGCCGGTGATCAGGCCGGACTTGATGAAAGTGAACTGCGAAAAGCGCTCAACTTCCTTCAGCGTCTGCTGGGCCAGCTCGCGAGTCGGCAGCAGGATCAGCGTCTTGATGCTGACGCGGACCTTGGCCGGGCCGATCAGGCGATTGAGGATTGGCAGTACGAAAGCGGCGGTTTTGCCGCTACCGGTTTGCGCCGTCACCCGCAGATCACGCCCTTGGAGCGCCAGCGGGATGGCCGCGGCTTGCACAGGCGTTGGCTCGACAAATTTCAGCTCGGCCACAGCTTTAAGCAGGCGTTCGTGCAGGGCGAATTGGGAAAACACGGGTGCTACCTCGAAGATATGCAAAAAAACAGCTGCATAGGTTACCGGTTTCGAGCGCTCAGGCCGAGTTTCTTTATACAAACGGACGTAATCAGTGGCTTTTTTGTTGCTCGATTTGTCTTCAACGGTAATACACGGCGTCTTAAATGCTCTAATCGCCCATCGCGTCTTACAGAAGAATCGTTGCTCATATGGATTTCAAACAGCTCTGGCACAACGCCCAAGACCTCTGGGGCACCCTCGAACAGCATCCGTTCTTGCAGGCTGGCCTCGCACTCACCGTGCTATTGGTCATCGCACTGGTGCTCGGACGAGTGGCGCGTTACCTGATCCTGCACGCCAGCCGCATGCTCGGACGCCAGCCGGCGTTGCACTGGATCAATGACTTTCGCCATAACAAGGTGTTTCAGCGTGTGGCGCAGATGACGCCATCGCTGGTCATCCAGTTCGGCCTGCATCTGGTGCCGGAACTAAACAAAACCGCGATGACCTTTCTCGGCAACGTCGCGTTGTCGTTCACCATTCTGTTCCTGCTGCTCTCGGTCAGCGCTCTGCTCAATGCCCTGCTCGACATCTATGCGCGTACCGAACATGCGCGTACGCGCTCGATCAAAGGCTACGTGCAGCTGGCAAAAATGGTTTTGTACGTGTTCGGCGCGATCATCATCGTCGCCACACTGATCGACCGCTCGCCGCTGTTGCTGCTGTCCGGTCTGGGTGCGATGTCGGCGGTGATTCTGTTGGTCTACAAGGACACGCTGCTGTCGTTCGTTGCCAGCGTACAGTTGACCAGCAACGACATGTTGCGCGTGGGCGACTGGATCGAGATGCCGCAAGTCGGCGCCGATGGCGATGTGGTCGACATCACCCTGCACACGGTCAAGGTGCAGAATTTTGATAAAACCATCGTCTCGATCCCGACCTGGCGCCTGATGTCCGAGTCGTTCAAGAACTGGCGCGGCATGCAGCAATCCGGCGGACGACGGATCAAGCGCAGCCTGTTCATCGATGCCAGCGGCGTGCGTTTCATCCGTGACGACGAAGAAGAAAAGCTCTCCCAGGTACACCTGCTCACCGACTACATGAGCCGCAAGAAAGCCGAACTCAAGGCGTGGAACGAGGCGCAGGGCAATGTCGCGGCGATGTCGGCGAACCGCCGGCGCATGACCAATATCGGCACGTTTCGCGCGTATGCACTGGCGTATCTGAAGAGTCATCCGGAAATTCAGCCAAACATGACCTGCATGGTGCGGCAGATGCAGACCACGGCGCAGGGCATTCCCCTGGAGATTTACTGCTTCACCCGCACCACGGTGTGGGCCGATTACGAGCGGATTCAGGGGGATATTTTCGATTATCTGCTGGCGGTGCTGCCGGAGTTCGGGCTGAGTCTGTACCAGCAGCCGAGTGGTGGGGATTTGCGTTCTGGCCTGCTGCCGGCGGTACTTGGCGCGGCGAGCATTCCTGAACCACAGAAACACCTCATGTAACCCAAAGATCAAATGTGGGAGCGAGCCTGCTCGCGAATGCAATGTGTCAGTCGACCCATACTTATCTGACCCTGCGCATTCGCGAGCAGGCTCGCTCCCACAGGGGTTATGCAGTGACTGTTTTTTTTCGGATGCCCAGTCGGCTGATCCATACGGCAGCGAGGATGACGCTGCCGCCAAGGAACAACCGCCCCAGTTCCTCATGCTGATTCCAGATCAGCAAATTCAGCAGCAACCCCACCGGCACATGCAGATTGTTCATCACCGCCAGCGTGCCGCCGTTGACCATGCACGCCCCCTTGTTCCACCAGTACATGCCCAGCGCGGTCGAGACCAGGCCGAGGAACAGCAACACGCCCCATTGCAGCGGCGCTTCCGGGAGGAAGTTGGCTTTTCCGAACATCAGGAATGCCGGCAGCACCACCGCCAGCGCGCCGAGATAGAAGAAGCCGAAACGCCGATAGTGCGGTAGATCGCTCGGGTGTTTCGCCACCAGATGCTTGTACATCACCTGCCCTGCCGCGTAGGTGAAGTTGGCCAGTTGCAGCAGCAGGAAGCCCATGAAGAAGTCCGGACTGACGCTGTCGAAACGAATCACCGCCGCCCCGCCCACCGCCACTAACGCGGCGATCAGCGCCCACGGATTGAAGCGGCGGTTCAGCGCATCTTCGATCAGCGTCACGTGCAGCGGCGTGAGGATGGTGAACAGCAACACCTCCGGCACCGTCAGCACGCGGAAGCTCAGATAGAGGCAAACGTAAGTCACGCCGAACTGCAACGCCCCGATCATCAGCATGCCGCGCATGAACGAAGGTTCCACCGACCGCCAGCGGGTCAGCGGAATGAACACCAGCCCCGCCAGCACTACGCGCACCAGCACCGCGAAGTAACTGTCGACATGACCGGCCAGGTATTCGCCGATCAGACTGAAGGAAAACGCCTGGATCAGCGTGACAAAAAGTAGATAGCCCATGCTCGCCTCGAAATCGAATGGCGGCGACGATAGCGGTTTTTGCGCAATACCGCGAACCCACGGACAACGCCGACTCCTGTGGGAGCGAGCTTGCTCGCGAAGAGGCCGTGTCAGTAAACATCGTTGCTGAATGAAATATCGCTTTCGCGAGCAAGCTCGCTCCCACAAGGATCTGATGACATTCAACGAATCGCAGGCAAAAAAAAGCCCGATCTCGCAAATGCGTTCAATCGGGCTACAGCACTCAGGAGCAACAAGTGCAAAGGGAGGTTCGATGCGCGTAGAGCCTTGAAGGGGTTGCGCCAGGTCACTTAAACAATCGGGGATTATCTGGCGATTAACCTATCAAGCAACCTGAGACAGCTTGGCGTTGGCCTGATTCAGGCCCTTCTCCTGGAAGTCACCACCGAGGTTCATGCCCTCTGCATGAATGAAGGTCACGTCGTTGATGCCGATGAAACCCATGACCTGACGCAGGTACGGTTCCTGATGGTCGGCCGGGCCGCCGGCGTAGATGCCGCCGCGAGCGGTGAGCACGTAAGCGCGTTTGCCGCTGAGCAGGCCTTGGGGGCCGGTTTCGGTGTACTTGAAGGTCACACCGGCACGCAGCACGTGGTCGAGCCAGGCCTTGAGGGTGCTCGGGATGGCGAAGTTGTACATCGGTGCAGCCATGACCAGTACGTCGGCGGCGAGCAACTCATCGGTCAATTCGTTGGAACGATCCAGCGACGATTGCTCGTTGGCGTTGCGCTGATCGGCAGGCTTCATCCAGCCACCTAACAGATTGCTGTCCAGGTGTGGCACCGGGTTCACGGCGAGGTCACGCACAGTGATCTGATCGTTGGGATGCGCCGCTTTCCACTGACTGATGAAAGTCTGGGTCATTTGACGGGAAACCGAGTCTTGCTGGCGGGCGCTGCTTTCGATGATCAGAACGCGGGACATGGTGTGTAGCCTCCATCCGAGAATGTTGTAGGTCGATGGAGTGAAGGTTAAACAGAGTCGAATCGATGAAAAAGCGCAAATAATTGCTGCAAAGCATCGAATAATTCGTTTAGATGCACCTCATACCCTGTGGGAGCGAGCCTGCTCGCGAAGGCGGTGTGTCAGTCAAGGAATGTGTTTACTG
>NZ_JBQYFW010000021.1:0-106911 GCF_056313565.1 Pseudomonas sp. 3B-A001-10F | reverse complement strand
CTTGATCATCTTCACGACTTGCAGCTTGAAGCTGTCGTCGAATGCCCTGCGTTTTTTAGTCATGAATAACTCCTCGATAGATGTATTTTCCACCTATCGGGGTGTCCGGGGAAATTAGACCACTGCACCCCTCACCCTAGCCCTCTCCCAGTGGGAGAGGGGACTGACTGAGGTGGATGGTTGAGTTACACCGACCTGAAAGTCCGAGCCGAACTCAGGACTTGAAAAGCACGAAGATCGGCTCCCTTTCCCCCTCGCCCCCCTGGGGGGAGAGGGCTGGGGTGAGGGGGTAGGATTCACGCATCACCACAAACCCCAAGCCGTACACATAAAAAAACGCCGCATTAACCAATGCGGCGTTTTTTTTGACTAAAAGTTACTTCAGGTCGAAACGATCCAGGTTGGTGACCTTCGTCCACGCCGCAACAAAGTCCTTAACAAACTGCTCCTTCGCATCCGAACTGGCATACACCTCAGCCAACGCCCTTAATTGCGCATTGGAACCAAACACCAGATCAACCCGCGTCGCCGTCCACTTCACGCTGCCGGTTTTACGGTCACGCCCCTCGAACTCATCCGCATCCCGTGACGTTGGCTTCCACTCCACCCCCATGTCCAGCAGGTTGGTGAAGAAGTCATTGGTCAGCGCTTCCGTCTGCGAGGTGAACACACCATGCCGGGTTTGTCGGACGTTGGTGTTCAACACCCGCAAACCGCCCAGCAGCACAGTCATCTCCGGTGCGGTAAGCGTCAGCAGTTGCGCCTTGTCAATCAGCAATGCCTCGGCCGAGACGGTGTATTTGCCTTTGCTGTAGTTGCGGAAGCCATCGGCAATCGGTTCAAGGAAACCGAAGGAATCAACATCGGTTTGCTCTTGGGTTGCATCCGTACGCCCCGGTGTGAACGGCACCGTGACCGAGTGGCCAGCGTTTTTCGCTGCTTGCTCGACCCCGGCATTCCCGGCCAATACGATCAGGTCTGCCAGCGAGACTTTCTTGCCAGCAGCGCCGCTGTTGAAGTCGTTCTGAATGCCCTCAAGGGTTTGCAGCACTTTGGTCAGTTGCTCAGGCTGATTGGCCTGCCAGAATTTTTGCGGTGCCAGACGCAGGCGACCACCGTTGGCGCCGCCGCGCTTGTCGGAGCCACGGAACGTCGAGGCAGCGGCCCATGCGGTCGAGACCAGTTGCGACACCGAAAGGCCTGACGCGAGGATTTTGCCTTTCAGCGCAGCCGCGTCTCGTTCGTCGATCAGCGGATGACTGACAGCGGGAATCGGATCCTGCCACATCAGTTCTTCGCTCGGCAGTTCCGGTCCGAGATAGCGCGACAGCGGGCCCATGTCGCGGTGGATCAGTTTGTACCAGGCACGGGCGAAGGCATCGGCCAACTGATCCGGATTGGCGAGGAAGCGCCGGGAGATCTGCTCGTAGGCTGGATCGAAACGCAGCGCCAAGTCAGAGGTGAGCATGGTCGGCGAGAGTTTCTTGTTCGGATCATGGGCGTGGGGAACGGTACCGGCACCGGCGCCGTTTTTCGGAATCCACTGATGCGCACCGGCCGGGCTTTTGGTCAGCTCCCACTCGAAGCCGAACAGGTTTTCCAGGTAGTTGTTGCTCCACTTCGTCGGTGTGGTGGTCCAGGTCACTTCCAGACCGCTGGTAATGGTGTCGCCACCCTTGCCGGTACCGAACGCGTTGCGCCAACCGAGGCCCTGTTCTTCGAGGCCGGCCGCTTCCGGCTCAGGCCCGACGTTATCGGCTGGGCCGGCGCCGTGGGTTTTACCGAAGGCGTGACCGCCAGCGATCAACGCGACGGTTTCTTCATCGTTCATGGCCATACGGCCGAAGGTTTCGCGGATGTCGTGGGCTGAAGCGACCGGATCTGGATTGCCTTCCGGACCTTCGGGGTTCACGTAGATCAGGCCCATTTGCACGGCGGCGAGCGGGTTTTCCAGATTGCGTTCGCCCTGATCGGTGCGGCTCTCTTCTTTGCCATGCAAATCCGGCTCGGCGACCAGCGTACCGTCACCGGGTTCCTGCATGGCGGACTTGTCCTTGCCGTAACGGCTGTCGCCGCCCAGCCATTCGTGCTCCGAACCCCAGTAGACGTCTTCGTCCGGCTCCCACACATCGGGGCGGCCACCGGAGAATCCGAAGGTTTTGAAACCCATGGATTCCAGCGCGACGTTCCCAGTGAGAACGATCAGGTCGGCCCAGGAAATATTGCGGCCATATTTCTGCTTGATCGGCCACAGCAGGCGCCGGGCCTTGTCGAGGCTGACGTTGTCTGGCCAGCTGTTCAGTGGTGCAAAGCGTTGTTGCCCGGAGCCGGCGCCACCACGGCCATCGGCGGTGCGATAGGTGCCGGCGCTATGCCAGGCCATGCGGATGAAGAGGGGGCCGTAGTGGCCAAAGTCGGCTGGCCACCAGTCCTGAGAGTCGGTCATCAGCGCATTGAGGTCTTGTTTCAGCGCCTGGAAGTCCAGGCTTTTGAAGGCTTTGGCGTAGTCGAAATCCTTGCCCAACGGATCGGACTTTGGCGAATGCTGACTGAGGATTTTCAGGTTGAGTTGATTCGGCCACCAGTCACGGTTCGTCGTGCCACCACCGGCGGCGTGGTTGAACGGGCATTTCGATTCGTTTGCCATGTTCGGGTCCTTATCAGGTCTGCTACGGCCGGCTCGTGCCGACTTCGGACTAGTAAGGCTAGACCCGACTTGGAGAGTCAGCTAATAGGCAGGCTATTGGAGGCTGATAGGCAAAGTCTTTTGTAGTAGTGATTGAATTGATTTGAATAATAACGCCCGGCGTTTATTTCAAATAACTCTAAAAAACTGTCAGATATGACAGTGGTGGTCAACTCTTGAGTTGAATAGATTGTCCGTGGCGAGATGAGCAGCCTCCGAAACAATAACTATGGAAGGACTAAATAATGAGCAATGAAAAAGTACGCAAACTCCTGGAAGAAAAAAGCGCCCAAGGGAGATTTACTGCTGCCGTTGAAGGCATCCCTTTTCTTGACAGCGATTTTGTTTATTTCGCTGACTGGGGGAAAAGCTATGCCGTTATCGGCAGTGCTAACAACAAAAACTGGATCACCTTTTCAATCCCCACAGCGTTGGACGGTAACGGGCCTCATCGAGTAAAGCATTACAGTTCAGATGATGCTCTGGCCTGGGAAGTCCTGATTGATAATGTCCCAAATCCTGTCACATCAGGTGTTGTAACTGTCACCTTCAAGGACCAACAGCGAAAAGCCATAGGCGGGCACGTTGATTTGGAATTGGAGGGGGGCAGAAAAGTAACGGGGCAATTTAATATCTCGAACTGATCCCGCTCAGGGACGGGTCTGGTTGATTCGTCCCCATTCTCAGGCTCAGCTCGATTGCGCCGCCTCGTCATCCGGCACGTCATCAAGAATGTCCTCTTGCCCCGGCAATTCCGTGATCACACTGAAATCTGTCACCTCAACCGCGCCCAAGCCATACCCCAGCAAATGGAAAGAAAACGCTTTGCGCTCTTGCGGGTTGTCGAAGCTGAAGTTCATTTCCAGTGGCTGCTCGGCGGTTGCCACCATCTCCTGCGGCAGGCCAATCTGCACGTCCTGTTCAAACTCCTTGGCCTTGAGCTGAATGTACGCCGCTTGTTGCGGATCGACTGAGCGCACGGTCAAACGCACCCGAGTGTGCGAGCCTTTTGGCATCTCCAGGTACTGCGCGCCGATCAGGTTGTCGGCCCAGTCATCTTTGATCTGCGCTTGCAGCGGGATGACGTTGGTGCTGCCGAACTGGTAGCGATGATTGAGCGGCGTACGCAGCAGCGACAGGTCGAGGGCGTTGGCGCGGGCGGCGATCTGCCGGGCCGGATGACCGCTGTAGTTGCCTTTGTACGTGGCGCTTTCAGCGATGAACCCGGCGCTTTCGTAATAGCGGCAGCGGCGCGGCATGTCGCACTCGGAAAAAATCCCCTGACCGTTGTGATAGCGCAGCTTGCCGTTGGTGAACGACATGATTTCACGGCCGCTGTCGTAGTCGCGAAACAGCGAGCGGCCGCTCAGCGCGGAAGGCACCGGCAGGTCGAAGTAGTCGAGGATGGAGGTGCTCAGATCGACGTGGCCATACACGCCTTTGTTGAGCCTTGGCAGTTGTTCATGCTCCGGCGCCAGGGTCAGGTTGAAGCCCCATGAAGAGGCCAGGCGCACGCCGTCAATGCCATGGGATTCGTCCGAAGTGATCACCACCAGCGTGTCTTTCAGGACGCCCTGGCGTTCGAGGCCACTGAGGAATTGCTCCAGCGCATCGTCGAGATAACCGACGGCGGCCTGTTTCGGCGTTTCGTAGCGCTCCAGGTATTCCTCGGGCGCGGAGTAGGGCTGATGGGTGCCGACGGTCAGCAATGTCAGCATCCACGGCTTCTTCTGCTTTTTCAGTTGGCCGACATAATCCAGCGCACCTTCGAAAAACGCCTTGTCATCCTTGCCCCACGGGAACTCCAGATAATTGCTGTTGCTGAACCATTCCAGACCGTGCGTCGCATCGAAACCAATTTGCGGCATGATCTTGTCTTTGGCCATGAAGCGCAGCCCGGCACCTTGCAGATAGTGCGTGCTGAAGCCGTGTTCACGCAGTTGCGCCGGCAGGCAGGCCTGATTGCGCTCGTTGAGGGTGAGCATTTCCACGCCTTTGGGCGTGCCGTTGTTGAGTTTGTCGTAATCGCCGCAGAGCATCGCGTACAGACCGCGAATGGTCTGGTGCGTATGCAGCACGTAGTCCGGGGTGTTCATGCCGCGCTCGGCCCAGCGGCTGAGGTTGGGCATCAGGTCTTCCTGATAATGGCTGCCGATCGCCTCGCGGTTGGCGCGGATGTAAGCCCCGGGAATGCCTTCCAGCGCGATGATCAGCACGTTGCGTGCTTGTCCCGGCGCGGCCAGCAGTTTCTGCCCGTTGAGGTCGACGTCGGTGAGACCAGCCATCGCCGGCGCGGGTTCTTCGACATCGCCGTCCAGCCATTCCTCGGCCTGGATCTGCAGATCGGCGACCTCGCTGGCCAGCAATTGGTGCGGCAGGTTGTACTGGCGCCACGGATCCGCTTCGCTCGGCCACAGGTTCTGCGCGCCCCAGTGGGCGGCGAACAATACCAGCGGCGCGCCCCAGGCTGCGCGTGGCAGGGGCGGACGTGGCAGGTTGCGGTTGGCAAACCGGGTCAGCAGCCAGAACAGCAGGGCCAGTAGCAAAGTGATGCCCAGTGCAGGATGGGCCAGGCCACCACCCGTGGAGTTTTCCACGAACTGCGGATCGATCAGGTAATGAATGTCCGAAGGCGTCGGCAGCCGACCGACCGCGCTGACCAGTTCAGCGGTTGCCACCGCCAGCAATCCCCAGAACAGCAACACCGGCAAGGCCAGCCACCACGCCCGGCGATGCAGCAACACCACCAACAGGCTGCCGATGGCCAGATCCGACAAATAGCCCAGCGGTGCCGACCAACCCAGTGCCGCACGCAGGCACAGCGGCACCACCAGCACCAGAACAATCAGGGAAAAGAGGCGGGCATGCGGCTGCCGCAACCGGTTAAAAAGAGCGCTCACAAAAAAAGACCTTCCAGCCATTAAATCGTCATAAAAGTGTGCGCGATGATACCAAGGGTGAGCTGTCTGATCGCCCTTTTAAACCCTCATCTGATGCGCTGGTGCGGTGGCCTCTGAAGGTGATGGAGTGTCTGCAGGCCTGACCCGCCTTCGCGTGGCACGGCAATCGACGATATTGAGGCTGGTGGATTTATTGTTTCAGGCTGTTTAACCCGTCGAGCCGCCACCGGATTCCAATGTAGGAGTTGCGGCACGCTGCGATCTTTTGATCTTGTTATCGAAACCCGGAATCAAAAGATTGCAGCCTCCTTTCGCTCGACAACCCGTGCTATCGATATGCGATAAAGATATTTAATTTCTATTTTTTATAGCTATAAAGTCAGGCCTTTCAGCACACCACCCCCATGCTGCGAGGTTGTCATGGCCACACCGTTCAAACGTTCTGCACTGACTCTGTTGGCCGCCTCCCTGGCCGCGAGTGCGTTGTTCAGCACCGGCGCCCAGGCCGAAGGCAAGATCAGCATCGCCCAGCAATTCGGCATCGGTTACCTGATTCTCGATGTAGTGCGCGACCAGAATCTCATCGAAAAACACGGCAAGGAGCAGGGCCTCGACATCAAGGTCGACTGGAACAGCATCTCCGGGGCCACCGCGATGAACGAAGCATTACTAACCGGATCCCTCGACGTGGTGTCCGCCGGTGTGCCGCCGATGCTCACCGTGTGGGATCGCACCAAAGGCAAACAGAACGTCAAAGCCATCGCCGCGCTGGGTTCGATGCCCAACTATCTGCTGACCAACAATCCAAACATCAAGACGCTCAAGGACTTCTCCGACAAGGACCGCATTGCCGTGCCGGCCGCCGGTGTCGGTTTCCAGTCACGCACCTTGCAGATCGAAACCGCCAAGGAATTCGGTGACGCGCAGTACAAGAAATTCGATGACATCTCAGTCAGCCTTCCGCATCCCGATGCAACGGCCGCGCTGATCGCCGGCGGCTCTGAGATCAACTCGCACTTCTCCAGCCCGCCGTTCCAGTACCAGGCGTTGCAGAATCCCAACGTGCACAAAGTGCTGAGCTCTTATGATGTGCTCGGCGGTCAGGCGACATTCAACGTGCTGTACACCACGGAAAAATTCCACGACGAAAACCCGAAAACCTATAAGGCGTTCTACGACGCTTTGGCTGAGGCTGAGAAAATCATCAAGGCCGACAAACCGGCGGCGGCTCAGGCTTATATCCGTGTCGAGCAGTCGAAGTTGCCGCTGGCCCTGGTCGAGCAAATCGTCAAAGACCCGGAAATCGACTTCACCGTGGTGCCACAGCGCACCTTTATTTATGCCGAGAAATTGCAGGAACTGGGCGTGCTGAAGAACAAGGCCGACAGCTGGAAGGATTACTTCTTTGAAGAGGCGCATGGTGGGGCCGGTAGCTGAAGAACCCGGCCCGGTGCAGGGGATTTCCGGAACTCAACCGGCAGGCTCGATCAGTCGCGTAATGGGGTGATCGTGCCCCTCGACGTGCCATTTCACCCACAACCGATTGCGCCCGTCGGAACTTTTGTCTGGCTCGATGGACAGCCAGTTACGACTGGCAATCAGGCAATTTCCGTCGTATCCAATGGCTTGCATCTCGGCAGTAAGGTCGGTGTCGATCTTTTCCCGGGTACCGGTGATCGTTTCCAGGCTTCTGATCGTCAGCACAGGCAGAGGAGGATGGACGATGCCGGTTGAAATCAACTGATGGATGACTTCTGCACCATTGTCGATATGCCGGGGGTTGGCCGAACGAATGACGCTGGCGGCCGCTACATGGACATCCCCGGAGACAATGGTGACTTTGCATTTCGCCAACTTGGCGAAATCGAGCAATCCATTGATCAGTTGCTTGCGCTCGTTTTTGTGCGGCTGATGGCGCCAGTGGTCGCGGAAATCATCCTCCGGTCCGATCTCTCCCGGAATCCATCCGATCAGGGCCTCAAGCAGCGCAAGGTTGACGAACGATACTGGAACGCTGGATATGAACAGTAGGTGTGAAGGTTTGCTGGCCGTCAGGCTTTTGATCCAGGTAAACATCTGCGAGATGCTTTTTTGCGACATGATTTGCGTGGGCTGTTTGAGCTGGCCGTTTCTGCCCTTGATGTCGGGTGCACGTTCAGACCTGAGGTCGGGAACGACAATGGCGAGGCCGCCGAGGCCCTCAAAAGCGAAGGTATGCCCCTGGCGAGTGATCGCTCCCGGGCGGCTCTCGGTTTCGTCAACCTGTAATTGGTAGAGACGAAAATAATAGCTGGCAATACGGAACAGCCCTTGGTGTACGGGGCTTTCATGCAGGGCCTGGGGATAGGAACCCCAACCGTCGATGATGTCGTGATCGTCCCACATCATTAGGGTCGGAACGCAACTGAGCATG
Source organism: Pseudomonas sp. 3B-A001-10F (assembly GCF_056313565.1). Classification (NCBI taxonomy): domain Bacteria; kingdom Pseudomonadati; phylum Pseudomonadota; class Gammaproteobacteria; order Pseudomonadales; family Pseudomonadaceae; genus Pseudomonas; species Pseudomonas sp. 3B-A001-10F. The sequence goes on along the minus strand of NZ_JBQYFW010000021.1, from coordinate 98,912 downwards.
TTCAGTATCTGTGGTCTGGCCCAGTATCGCGGGTAAACACTGGCGAAAAACTCGTCTGCCTGAACTTCCATTTCTTCAGTCCACAGAGTGTCATCACGATTCCAGGAGAACTGTTTGTACCATTCATTCAAGGGGCCTTGAGTCTGTAACAGTTCATCGCTGTAAATCTGATCGCCTCCCATGACCAACAGATGGTACTCGGCTTGCTTGTGGGTCTGCGCGAGATGACTCCAGCGTTCGGCATAGCGATCTGCCAGCGAATTCAGGTATTTGACGTCCGACACACCGTTGCACGAGGTGTAAGCGATGCGGGGAGCCTGATCCAGAGGCGGGACGTGAAATGAGCCCGACACATCTCCCAAGTCATAGTCGATCTTCAACTGCGTTTTACTTTGCTGGATCTGCATGTCCAGTCGCCAGACGGCCATGCGCGGTTTGATCAAAGGAATCCGGGCAATCCGTTTGATCGTCGGATTGTGTGCCTGCGCGACCTGCGTAGTGGGTGCCGGTGCGTTGAGGTCTTGCACCAGCAGGGCAGATACACAGTATTTCTGATTCTGAATACCGCGAAAGCTCAAAACCGGGCCAAAGGGACTCATGTTGTCGTCCTCGCTGACAATAGAAAAACAGATGCCACGCAATGCCGTGGTGTCTCCGAGCGTAGTCCGTTTTTGCAAGTAGCGAGGACGCGAGGGGAGCGTTTCAGTTCATGCCATCATCAAAAATGCTTTCGATTGATAACTCGAACGCCCGAGCAATCTGAAAGGCCAGTGGCAGGCTCGGGTCGTAGCGTTCGTTTTCAATCGCGTTAATCGTCTGACGCGACACGCTCAGGCGTTCAGCCAGATCGACCTGCGACCATTTGCGCTCGGCGCGCAATTCCTTGAGGCGGTTTTTCATTGGTAGCGGCGTCGCGCAATGTGCAGACCGACAATCCACATCAGCCCCATCACCGGCCACACACACGTCCACGGAATGTGCGGAGCGCCGACGTTTTCCAGAAAACCGTAGCTGAAGGTCAGCAGTGCCGAGGCGGCGAAGGCAAAACCCAACGCCTCAAACTGGATGCGCAGATGCATCTCATCCATACGCCGCATGTTGCGCACGATCGCCCAGCACATCAGTCCCGCCGGAATGATCGGCGTCAGTGCGACGGCCGAGCGCAGCACGATGGGGGCGTCCATCAGGTATTGCGAGGCAATCAATGAGGCTGTCAGCACCAGCATGTAGATGATTAATGCTGCGCCCAATTCGAGGTAGTACCGGTTCATTCTTCACTTCCTATGTAAAAGACCCTTTACATGGTCGCCGAAGATTTATCCGATGTAAAGCACGCTTTCCATCACGCTGGTCGCCTCGAACATGCTGGTGTCGGAGCAGTTGCAGCGTAGGGGCACGCGTTCTGGACAGCGTAATAACCACTCAGTAGCATTCGAACTCAACGGATTATCCCTTCGCACGTCGTCCGACGTGCAACGCTCAAGGAATCGACATGCGCGAGACCCCCAATGACCCACAACGAACCGTCGTGACCTTGGTCAACGGCGAGATTCACCATGAAACCCAGATCAGTTTCAGCTCCATGTCGCTCGTCGATGGCGAAATTCGCGTGCATCGTGCTGAAGGCAATCAGCTAGACATTCCGGTGGCCGGGGCGGACTTCGCTTGGCGCATTGATCTGGATGGGGTGCACAGAGTACCGGTGACGCAGGCAGCGGTTGAACCGGTTGAACCGGTGCGTGCCGATGACAGCTTGAAGTTGTTCACCTCGAAAAACGTGTGGATCACCCTCGGGCTGTGGTTCTTCGTCAGTTCGGTGTTCGGTTGGCTGGGGATTGTGGCGGCAGGCGGATATCTCGGTTACCAGTGGCGTGAGGTGGAAAAGCGCAAGGGACAGTTGGCCAAGGCGCCCGTAGATAAGGCCGTGCCCCGTTCCGGCTCGGGAATGTCACGGGAAAGTGTGCGCAAGGCATTGGCCCGCAGGCGTTAATGCGGCGCCCATCAAAGACAAAAAAAGGGGCGGCCTGATTATCGATCAGGCCGCCCCTTTTTTATTGCCGCTCAGTCAGATCAGTGCATTTTGCTGTGATCGTGACCTTCCATGTTGGTCAGCGCACGAACCGGTGCCTTCACTTCGATGGTTTCTTTTTCGCCCTTGGCGTTTTCCACGGTCAGGGTCAGCGGTACGCTTTCGCCTTCTTTGAGCTGACCGTTCAGGCCCATCAGCATCACGTGATAGCCGTTCGGATCAAGCTTGACGGCTTTGCCGGCCGGCAGCTCGACGAACTTCACCGGGCCCATGCTCATGACGTCGTTCTTCATGGTCATTTCGTGGATCTGCACGTCTTTGGCCGCCGGCGTCGCGACGCTGAGCAACTTGCTGTCGCTGTCGGCGGTGAGGGTCATGAACGCGCCGCTGGCGGACTGGGTCGGCACGGTGGCACGGACCCAGGCTTCGTCGACTTTGGTCTGCGCGGACACCTGGAACGCCAGGCCCAGCAGAGACAGACCGATGACAGCGCGTTTGATGTGGTTCAGAACAGGTTGCATCAGCAAACCTCCATAACAGTAAGCAAATCTTCCGTGCATTGTTCTGCCGAAAGCGAGGTGGACAGACCCAGGCGCAAGCCGCCGTTGGAGTCGTAAACGTAACTGGTGGCAGTGTGCGAGATGGTATAGGTGTCGCCGGCCGGGACTTTCTCGTAGAACACGTCGAATTCCTTGGCGGTGGCCGCGGTTTCCTCGAGTGTGCCGTACAGCGCAACGAACGTCGGGTCGAAGGCTTTCATGTAGGCGTCGAGGATTTCCGGGGTATCGCGCTCGGGATCGAGGGTGATGAAGATCACCTGCAAACGATCGCCATCGGCGCCCATCAGTTTCTTGATTTTCGCCGCGCGGGCGAGGGTGGTCGGGCAGACTGCCGGGCACTGGGTGAAGCCGAAGAAGACCATCGGCATCATGCCGCGAAAGCTCGACAGCGTCATGGTTTCGCCATCGGTGTTCTTCAGTTTGAAGGTGCGCCCCATGATCTTGTTACTCAGATCCTTGCCGTACTTGTACGACAGTTGGCCGCGGGTGTCGCAGCCGGCGAGCAGGCCGAGCCCGAGTACGCCCATTCCCGCAAGCACCTTGCGGCGAGTCAACAAAGCCGTCATCTAATACCGCCTTTTGCAGCCCGTCAGTCAGCAGGACTGGCGGGGGGTTAACCGTAAAAGCGGCGCATGATACCAAACTGCAGGCAGACGCCGGCCACGGATCGCCGCACGGCAGAGGATCGCGCGACAAAAGGTGTAAGAAAAAGTGACTACAGCTTACTGGACGCTTGATTCAGCGGCGCTCCAGCCCCCGCCCAGCGCGGTGTAAAGGTTGACCTCGGCGACCAGTTGCGCGAGGCGATCGGTGATCAGGCCTTGCTGCGAACTGAACAGCGAACGCTGCGCATCGAGGAACGTCAGGCTGCTGTCGACGCCATTCTGATAACGGTTTTGCGCCAGGTTGTAGTAAGTCTGTGTGGCCGCGACCAGATCGCGCTGCGCCTGCAATTGCTGCTGATACGTGCTGCGCGCAGCGAGGCCGTCGGCGACTTCCTGAAATGCGGTTTGAATCGATTTTTCGTATTCGGCCACCGCCACATCTTTCTGCAATTTCGAATAATCCAGGCTGGCGCGCAGGCTGCCGGCGTTAAAAATCGGCAGGCTGATCTGCGGCTGAAAGGTCCAGGCGCCTGAGCCGCCGCCGAACAATCCCGACAAATCGCGGCTCGACGTCCCCGCATTGGCGGTCAGGCTGACACTCGGGAAAAACGCCGCCCGCGCTGCACCGATATTGGCGTTGGCTGCTTTCAGTTTGTACTCCGCCTGAAGGATGTCCGGACGCCGTTGCAGCAGATCCGAGGGCAGGCCGGCGGGCAGTTGCCGTACCAGCTCGCTGGCCAGTGGACGCGCGGGCAGAGAGTTTGGCACCGGCGCGCCGACCAGCAAGGTCAGGCTGTTCAAGTCCTGAGCGACCTGGCGCTGGTAGCGCGCCAGATTGGCCCGAGAGCTGTCGACGCTGGTCTTCGCTTGCGCCTGTTCCAGCGCCGAAGATTTGCCGGCCTCACGGTTGCGGGTGGTCAGGTGCAGGCTCTGTTCATCGGCAGCAAGGGTGTCGCGGGTCAGTTCCAGCAACTCCTGATCGGCGCGCCAGGTCAGGTAGGCGTTGGCGACGTTGGCCACCAGACTCAACTGTGCGCTGCGCCGCGCTTCTTCAGTCGCAAGCCAGGTTTGCAGCGCTTGCTCGCTGAGGCTGCGCACGCGGCCGAAGAAGTCCAGCTCATAAGCGCTTATCCCGAGGTTGACCGAGTACGTCGAATTGATCAGCGCTTTGCCTTGGGTCACGCTCGGCGGCATGCGCTGGCGCAATTCATTGGCATTGGCCGACACCGCCGGCAGCAGGTCGGCGCGCTGAATGCGGTATTGCGCCTGAAAGGCTTCGACGTTGAGTGCCGCCACGCGCAGGTCGCGGTTGTTGACCAGCGCGCTTTCGATCAGTTGTTGCAGCGCCGGATCGGTGAACAGCGTGCGCCAGTCCTCGGCGCTCGTGGCGGGCTGCGTTGCTGTCGGATACTGCGCGGCGGTGGGGGAAGCGGGGCGCTGATACTCGGGAATCAATGAACAACCGCCCATCAGCACCGCGATGGACAGCAGGGAAAGTCGCAACGTCAACATCGAACTGCCTCATGCATTTAGAGAGCTTTGTGCTCAGGCGCCGGCCATCCATTTCGCCAGGCCATGGCGGCCACTCACGCCGAGTTTGGCGGTGGCGCGTTTCAGGTACGTCTCGATCGAGCTGTTTTTGACTCGCAGCTTTTCCGCCATTTGCGGCACGGTGCCGCCGGTCAACAGGCCGAGGCAGACTTCTTTCTCGCGCACCGACAGGGCGATGTCGCTTAATGCCAGGCGCTCATCGAACACCTGCGCCAGCGGCGCCTGATCCAGCTCGGCCAACGGTTGGCGCGGTTGCCGGGCGAGGATTTGCCGACTGATCTGCGCGTGACGTTCGATCAGCGGCAGCAGGGTGTCGGACAGGCTCTTGAGAAACGACAGCTCCGGCAGGGAAAACACCCGTTGGGTATGCGGTCGGTAAAACGAAATCACGCAACGGCGGTTGGACGTACGCGAAACCAGATTGCATTGATGGGCACTGTGTTGCGGATGGCGAGGCTGGAGCGAGGCTTTCAGTTGAATCAGCAGCGAGTCGTTCATCTCGATCATCTTCTGCAACAGCGGATGATCGTCGGGGCTCTCCAGCAGATCGGGCGGGGCACAGGTCTGCGTCAAACCGGCGCTGCCCAACGGCTTGATGTCGACCACGCTGGCCTGACGTTCATCCAGCGTCCACTCACTGAGATCCACGCGGTTGACCGGCACCAAGGTGTCGACCAACTGGAACATGTTCGTGGCGAAGTGATCATCGCCGGTGCTGGCTATCAACTCACCCAGTTGCCAGTAGAAGTGTGGGTTTTCCATATTACGAATGCTGCCGGTCAGATTCATATCCTTCATCCTTGGTTCAGAGCCATCACTGAATCGTCTGCCGTCTCTGTAAAAGCCGCCCACGCAGTCATTTCTCCTTGAACATGATCTGGAGCGGGATTTAAGCCTATGGATTTGTCCTACGTCTGTAGGGGAAAACAGGGACACAAAGTGCCACTATTTCTGAATATTGGCGCCGGGGTTCTGACGCTGTTAAACGCCGGCGTAACGGCGAGAGTGACTGTTCAGTCACGCTCAAGCCCCGGAAAACCTGGCGAAGGGGAATGCTGATCGGCAGCACTCGGGTAAATGGCGGCGCTGCTATGTGGTTTTTTTCCTACAAGCTTTTCAGTGTTTCCTCTCCGAACTTTTCGACAGTGCCTACGGTAAACACGCCCGCAAGGTCAGACAGGCGCGAACGAGCCTGGTGGTTGTCCGGGTTTCAGGTGTCATGTCGGCGCCGGGGCCGATGCTTGAATACCGGCAAAATTTCATGAGATGGATCTTATGCAGCCTACTTCTGCCAACGTGGCGGACGATGTGTCCGTGCCTGTCGAGACATTTGCGCTGACTGCCGCCCAACGGGATATCTGGCTGGACCAACTGAGCCGCGGCGATTCGCCGCTGTACAACATTGGCGGTTACGTGGAGCTGAGCGGGCCGCTGGATCCGGCATTGCTGCAGTCGGCGCTTGAGTCTCTGGTGGCAGCGAATGATGCCTTGCGCATTGTGCTGCTCGCGGACGTGGGGCACGACGGACTGCCGTTGCAAGGGTTTGCGCCGGCACTGCCGGTGGCCATGCCGCTGTTTGATCTCAGCGGCCAAGCCGATCCGCAGTCGGCGGCCCGGGCGCTGGTTGAAGCACAGATGGCGCAGGCTTTCGTGTTGAGCGGGCAGGCGTTGTTCCGCTTCAGTCTGATTCGCCTCGATCGCCATCGTCACTGGCTGGCAGCCCAGGCCCATCACTTGATCATTGATGGCTGGGCTTTCGCGCTGCTGTTCAAGTCGGTGGGCGAGATCTACAGCGCGTTGTGCCGTGGCGAGCATCCGCGCAGGGCGGCACCGTCCTATGTCGGCTTTATCGAAGAAGACGCGCGCTACCATCAGTCACCTCGCTATGAGCGCGATCAACGTTACTGGCTGGACAAGTACCGTAGCTTGCCCGAGCCCTTGTTGACGCCCCGTCATCGCGAATTCCTTGATGTTGAAGCAGCGCCAAGTCGCATCCACGTCGAGGCTTTTCCAGCCGTGCTGCACGAGCGCATGAAAGACACTGCGCGGCACCTCGGTGGCTCGGCCTTTCATGTATTGCTGGCGGCGTTGCACGTGTATTTCAGTCGCACCGCGCAACGTGATGAGTGGGTGGTCGGTCTGCCGATTCTCAATCGCTCCGGTGCCCGCTTCAAAAGCACCTTGGGCTTGTTCACCCAGGTCAGTGCAATGCGCATGGGCTTCGGTCGAACGTTGTCATTCGCTGAATTGATCAAGGCGATCGGCGATAGCCTGAAGCAGGATTTCCGCCATCAACGCTACCCGCTGAGCGAGATGAACCGCGCGTTGGGGCTGTTGCGTGAAGACCGTGCGCAACTGTTCGAGTTGTCGCTGTCCTACGAGCAGGACGACCACGACTACCGTTACGGTGAGGCGTCGGGACACTCGGTCAAGGTCTCTAATCAGCACGAGGCGACTCCGCTGGCCATTCACCTGCGCAGCAACCGTTACACCGACAAAGCCTGGCTGCATCTGGTGTACTCGCCAGCCTATTTCACGGCTGACGAGATCGCGGCGTTGACCGAGCGCTTGCTGCTGATTCTGCAGCAAGGTCTGGAATGCCCGGCGCTGGCGATCGCCGATTTCAACCTCAATAGCCCGGCAGAATTGGCCCTGTTCAATGAGTGGAACGACACCCGGGTCAGTTATCCGCAAGGCCGACTGATTCATCAGCGCTTCGAATCGCGAGTGGCCGAAGAGCCGGACGCTGTGGTCGCGACGTATCAGGGGCGAACCCTGAGTTATGCCGAGCTGAATCGGCAAGCCAATGCGTTGGCCCACCATCTGATCGGCCTCGGCGTGTGCCCTGACGATCGTGTGGCAATCGTTGCCCGCCGTGGCCTGGACACGCTGGCCGGGTTGCTGGCGATTCTCAAGGCTGGCGCTGCTTATGTGCCGATTGATCCGGCGCATCCGCCCGAGCGCCTGAGTTATCTGCTCAGCGACAGTGCGCCGGTGGCGCTGCTGACGCAAAGCGATCTGCGTGAGCGTCTGCCCGCCACAACGCTGCCAGTGATCGAGCTGGATCGGCGCCAGTGGCCGCTCGAAAACTTGACCGATCCCGACGTGGCGGGGTTGAACACCCGCCACCTCGCCTATGTGATTTACACCTCCGGCTCCACCGGGTTGCCCAAAGGCGTGATGGTCGAGCACCGCACGCTGGGCAATCTGGCCGACTGGCACTGCGCGGCGTTTGGACTTGGCCCCGGGCAGCACACCTCAAGCCTGGCCGGCTTCGGTTTTGACGCGATGGCCTGGGAGGTGTGGCCGGCGCTGTGTGCCGGGGCAACGCTGCATTTTGCGCCCGCGAGCGACGGCAGCGAAGACATCGATACGCTGCTCGCCTGGTGGCGGGCGCAGCCGCTGGACGTCAGCTTTCTGCCGACGCCGATTGCCGAATACGCCTTCAGCCAACAACTCGATCATCCGACCTTGCGCACCTTGCTGATTGGCGGCGATCGTCTGCGCCAGTTCAGCCGAGCGCAAGGTTTTGCGGTGGTCAACAACTACGGCCCGACAGAAGCCACGGTGGTCGCCACCTCGGGGCTGATCAGCCCGGGGCAGGCGTTGCACATCGGCAAACCCGTGAGCAATGCCACGGCTTATCTGCTCGATGATCAGCAGCGTCCGGTGCCGATCGGCATCATTGGCGAGCTGTATGTTGGCGGCGCCGGGGTTGCCCGGGGTTATCTGAACCGTCCGGACCTGACGGCCGAACGCTTTCTCGACGACCCGTTCAGTGCGCAGCCTGATGCGCGCATGTACCGCACCGGCGACCTCGCGCGGTGGCGCGCCGACGGCAATCTTGAGTACATCGGTCGCAACGATGACCAGGTGAAAGTTCGTGGGGTGCGTGTCGAGCTCGGCGAGATCGAAGCCGCACTGGCCAGCCATGACGCGGTGCAGGAAGCCGTGGTGCTGGTGCGCGACGGTCAACTGTTGGCATGGTTCACCGAGCGTGAAGCGCTGGACATCCTGCAACTGCACGCGCACCTGACATCGCGCTTGCCGGCCACGATGCTGCCGGCCGCTTACATGCGCCTGGCGAGTTTGCCGCTGACCGCCAACGGCAAGCTCGATCGCCAGGCGTTGCCGGCACCGGGGCCGGACGCGCTGATCCGCCGTCAATACGAGGCGCCACAAGGTGACGTCGAAATCGCTCTCGCCCAGATCTGGGCCGAGGTCTTGCAAGTCGACCGGGTAGGGCGTCACGACCATTTCTTCGAGCTGGGCGGCCACTCCTTGTTGGCCGTGGGCCTGATCGAACGCATGCGCCAGATTGGCATGAGCAGCGATGTTCGCGTGCTGTTCAACCAACCGACACTGGCGGCGTTAGCGGCGGCAGAGGGCAGCGGCCGCGAAGTCGAGGTGCCGGCTAACCGCATTGCGCCCGATTGCACGTACATCACGCCGGACCTGTTGCCATTGGTTGAACTGGATCAGGCGATGATCGAGCGTATCGTCGCGACCGTGCCGGGCGGTGCCGCCAATGTGCAGGATATCTACCCGTTGGCCCCGTTGCAGGAAGGCATTCTCTATCACCACATCACCGCTGCGCAGGGCGATCCGTATTTGCTGCAATCGCTGCTGGCGTTCGACAGCCTCGAGCGGGTCGAGGCCTTTGCCGCTGCGCTGCGTCAGGTCATGGCGCGGCACGACATTCTGCGTACGGCGGTGGTTTGGGAAGGGCTGACGTCGCCGGTTCAGGTCGTTTGGCGCGAGGCGATTTTGCCGGTGCAGGAGGTTGAATTTGATCCTGCCCGTGGCGCGATCATCGATCAATTGCACGAGCGTTTCGACGCGCGGCGTTATCGCCTCGATGTCAGTCAGGCGCCGCTGCTGCGCCTGATGTATGCCCGTGATCCCGCGCACAATCGGGTGGTCGGCATCTTGTTGTTCCATCACCTGGCGATGGATCACATTGCGCTGGAGGCGATGCGCGAAGAAATCCACGCCAGCCTGTCCGGGCACGGCGAACCGCTGGCAGCACCGGTGCCGTACCGCAACTATGTGGCGCAGACGCGCCTGGGTGTCAGCGAGCAGGAGCATGAAGCGTTCTTTCGGCAGATGCTCGGCGACATCGACGAGCCGACCTTGCCGTTCGCTTTGCTGAACGTGCAGGGCGACGGCAGCAACATCGAAGAAGCCGAGCAGGCGCTGGCCAGCGCTCTCTATCAGCGCCTGCAGCAGCAGGCGCGCCTGGCGGGCGTGAGCATCGCCAGCCTGATCCACCTCGCCTGGGCGCAAGTATTGGCGGCGACCTCCGCGCAGCAAAGTGTCGTATTTGGCACGGTGTTGATGGGCCGCATGCAGGGTGGCGCGGGTGCCGATCGGGCGCTCGGGGTGTTCATCAACACCTTGCCGCTGCGGGTCGATGTCGGCGAGGGTGCGGGCGCAGCGCTGAAGTCCACCCATGCGCGCCTGAGCGCGTTGCTTGCCCATGAACACGCTTCGTTGGCGCTGGCCCAGCGTTGCAGCGGCGTTGCTGCGCCGGCACCGCTGTTCAGCGCCTTGCTCAACTATCGGCACAGCGATGATGTCGAGCAAAAAACCTCGCGGCAAACCTGGCAGGGCATCGAGACCCTGGCTAACGAGGAGCGGACCAATTACCCGTTTACCCTGAGTGTCGATGACCTCGGCACAGGCTTGCGCTTGACCACCCGCACCCTGTCGAGCATCGGCGCACAGCGGATTTGCAGTTATGTGCAGTCAGCGCTGAGCGTGTTGGTCGAAGCGCTGGAGAACACGCCGCAGCGGCCGCTGAATAGCCTGCCGTTGTTACCGCAGGAAGAACTGCAACGGCTGCTGATCGAGTTCAACGATACGGCAGTCGACTGCCCGCTGGATCAGCCACTTCAGGCGCTGTTTGAACAACAGGTGCAGCGCAAGCCGGATGCCATCGCCGTGCAGTTCGCCGAGCAACGCCTGAGCTATCGCGAGTTGAACGAGCAGGCCAACCGCCTGGCCCATTATCTGCGCGGGCTCGGCGTGCAACCGGATTCGCGGGTCGCGATCTGCGTCGAGCGCGGGCCTGAACTGGTGATCGGTCTGTTGGGCATTCTCAAGGCCGGCGGTGCTTATGTGCCGCTCGATCCGGATTATCCGCAGCAACGGCTCAACTACATGTTGCAGGACAGCGCTCCGGTCGCGCTGCTGGTGCATGCCGCAACGCGTGATTTGCTCGGCGAACCCGGCGTGCCACTGATCGATCTCGATCTCGGTGTATGGCGGGACCAACCGCACGAGAATCCGCAGGTGCCCGGTCTCGGCGCGGCGAATCTGGCCTACATGATCTACACCTCCGGCTCCACCGGCACGCCGAAAGGCGTGATGATCGAGCACCGCAGCGCCTGCAACATGGTGCATTGGGGTTCGCAGTTGTCGCCGCCGACTGAACACGGGGCGTTGCTGCAAAAGGCCCCGTACAGTTTCGACAGTTCGGTGTGGGAGATCTTCTGGCCACTGTGCTCGGGCATGCGCCTGGTCCTGGCGCGAGCCGATGGCAATCGCGATTCGGCTTATGTCACGCAAGTGATTCGTGAGCAGAACATCACCGTGGTCAAGTTCGTGCCGGCCTTGTTGCAGCAGTTCCTCGAACAGGACGATGTCAGCCAGTGCACCAGCCTGACCGATGTGCTTAACGGTGGCGGCGAGTTGACCGTCGCGCTGGCCCGGCAAGTGCGCGAGTGCCTGCCGTGGGTGCGCCTGCACAACGTCTACGGGCCGACCGAAACCACGGTCGACAGCAGTGGCTGGACGCTGCAACCCGGCGAGCCGGTGCCTCAGACACTGGTGCCGATCGGCAAGGCCCTGAGCAACACGCGGCTGTACGTCCTTGATGCCTTTGATCAGCCAGTGCCGTCAGGCGTCAGTGGGCATTTGCACATTGGCGGGGTGGGCGTGGCGCGGGGCTATCTGGGACTGCCGCAATTGCAGGCCGAACGCTTTATCGACAGTCCGTTCGTGCCTGGTGATCGCTTGTATCGCACCGGTGATCTGGTGCGTTATGGCGCCGATGGCAACCTCGAATTCCTCGGTCGTAACGACTTTCAGGTCAAGCTGCGCGGGGTGCGTCTTGAGCTGGGCGAGATTGAAGCCCGCCTGCTGGAACACCCGGCCATTCGCGAGGCGGTGGTGCTGGTACGCGATGAGCGGCTGGTGGCTTATTACACCCTGCGCGCCGAACTGGCTGCACCGACGCTGGAAGCATTGCGAGCGCATGTGTTGGTGCAGTTGCCGGAGTTCATGGTGCCTGGCGCCTACGTGAGGTTGGCGGCGTTGCCCTTGACGCCAAACGACAAAATCGACCGCAAGGCGTTGCCGGAACCGGGGGCGGAGGCGCTGCTCAGCCGTCCTTACGAGGCCCCCGCAGGCGACGTGGAAACCGCGTTGGCGCAGATCTGGGCGCAGGTGCTCAAGGTCGAGCGGGTGGGCCGGCACGACAACTTCTTCGAGCTGGGCGGGCATTCGTTGCTGGCGGTCAGTCTGGTCGCGCGCATGCGTCTGGCCGGTCTGCATGTCGACGCGCGCACGCTGTTCAGCCAGCCGACACTGGCCGCGCTGGCGACACAGACCTCGCGGCAGGCCAAGCAAGTCGAAATCGCCCAGACCACCATCCCGAGCCTCAACCGCAGACGCCGGCTCTGACGGGCCGGACACAAAACCTGTGGGAGCGAGCTTGCTCGCGAAAGCGCTGGTTCAGTCAATGTTGCTGGTGACTGATACACCGCCTTCGCGAGCAGGCTCGCTCCCACAGGGGACTTGCGGTGCTCGCGCCGGCGGCTTGTCCCCGCTTCCCATGTCAGACACCCACGCCCCGATGTTTTAGTTTTTCCAGGCTGCGCGCCGCCTGCATGGACTCGCTGCTGCGCGCTCATTTTTTTCGAATTTACAGCAGGTTACCTCATGCATTTCAGCGAACTGATGGCTGCCATTTCCACCCGTGCGATCCGCCTTCAACAGGAAGATGAAGACCTGGTCATTCTGGGCAGCGACGACGCGCTGGATGACGCGTTGTGGGACAGCCTCGCGGCGCACAAGGTGCAACTGCTGGAGCTGGTCGCCCAACACGGCGGCGACTGGCTGAGCCCGGCCTTTCGCATCACCCCGGACATGCTGCCGCTGGTGGATCTGCAACAGGATGCCCTCGACCGCATCGTCGCCACGGTGCCGGGCGGCGCCGCCAACGTGCAGGACATCTATCCGTTGTCCGCGTTGCAGGAAGGCATGCTCTATCACCACCTCTCGGCCGCTGCCGGTGACCCTTACATCTCGCAGGCGCGCTTCGTATTCGACAGCCAGGAACGGCTGGACGCTTTCGCCGACGCGCTGCGCTGGGTGGTAAACCGTCACGATATCCTGCGCACCTCGTTCGTCTGGGAATACCTCGACGAAGCGCTGCAAGTGGTCTGGCGCGAGGCGCCGCTGGTGTGTGAGGAAGTCCCCGTCGACAGTGGCGCCGACGTGCTCACGCAACTGCTCGCACGCCACGACCCGCAGCACTTCCGTCTCGATATGCAGCAAGCGCCTTTGCTGCGTCTGGTGTATGCGCAGGATCCCGCGCAGGGCCGCGTGGTCGCGCTGTTGCTGTTTCATCACATGATCATGGATCACGTGGCGCTGGATGTGCTGCGTCGGGAAATCCAGGCCTGTCTGCTCGGGCAGACCGCGCAAGTGCCTGCCGCTGTGCCGTATCGCGATCACTTGGCCAGGGCACGCAATGCCGGCAATGAGCAGGCACAGGAAGCGTTTTTCCGCGACATGCTCGCGGATATCGACGAGCCGACACTGCCCTGTGGTTTGCAGGATGTGCAGGGCGATGGCCACGCCATCGAGGAAGCCTCGCTGATGCTCGACAGCCGCTTGAGCCGGCAGTTGCGCGAGCAGGCGCGGCAGCTCGGCGTCAGCGTCGCGAGCCTGACGCATCTGGCGCTGGCGCGGGTGCTCGGGCAATTGTCCGGGCGCACGGCGGTGGTGTTCGGCACCGTGCTGCTGGGGCGGATGGACGCGGGCGAGGGCGGTGAGCAGGCGTTGGGCATGTTCATCAATACCTTGCCGCTGCGCGTTGATGTTGGCGAGCAAAGCGTGCGCGCCGGCGTGCTGGCGACCCATCGGCGCCTGACCGCGCTGCTGGCGCACGAGCAGGCTTCGCTAGCCCTGGCGCAACGCTGCAGCGCCGTTGCGGTGCCGACGCCGCTGTTCAGCGCGATTCTCAACTACCGACACAGCAGCGTTGAGGAAGTGGCGGAGGTGATCGACATTGCCCCCGGTGTGCAGGTGTTGGGTGCCCGTGAGCGCACCAACTATCCGCTGACCATCAACATCGATGACCTCGGCGCCGACTTGCGCATCACCGCGCTGGCGGATGCAGCGCTGGGGGCCGAGCGCATGGCCGCGTACCTGAACACGGCGCTGGAGAGTCTGCTCGCAGCCTTGCAAACCAGCGCCGATGTGGCGCTGCAAACGCTGCGCATCCTCCCGGCCAGCGAACGCGAACACTTGCTGTACGGCGTCAATTCGCCGCTGGCACAGTTCCCGGAAACCCTGTTGATTCATCAGCAATTCGAAACCCATGCCCAGGCCCAGCCTGAGGCCACGGCGCTGATATTCGACGGACAAACCCTCAGTTACGGCGAACTCAACCGCCGTGCCAACCAGGTGGCGCATCATCTGCTGGCCCTGAACATTCGTCCCGACGACCGCGTGGCGATCTGCGTCGAGCGTGGCGCGCCAATGATCATCGGCCTGCTTGGTGTGCTCAAGGCCGGCGCCGGTTACGTGCCGATCGATCCGGCCTATCCGCTCGACAGAATCAGCTTCACCTTGCAGGACAGCGCCCCGGCAGCGGTGCTGATGCAGGCGGCGACGCGCGAGCGCGTGGCCGCTCTCGAAGTGCCGCAGGTCGACCTCGACAGCGCTCACCTCAAGGCCGAACTCGACAGCAACCCGCAGATCCCCGAGCTGACCCCGGCGCATCTGGCTTACGTGATCTACACCTCCGGTTCCACCGGTTTACCCAAAGGCGTGATGGTCGAGCACCGCAACGTCGCGCGGCTGTTTTCCGCCACCCACGATTGGTTCCAGTTCAACCCGCAAGACATCGGGGTGTTGTTCCATTCCTTCGCGTTCGACTTCTCGGTCTGGGAAATCTGGGCCGCGCTGGCGTTCGGCGGGCAACTGCTGCTGATCCCGCAAGCCGTCAGCCGTTCGCCGGACGACTGCTATGCATTGCTCTGCCAGACCGGCGTGACAGTACTCAACCAGACGCCGAGCGCCTTCCGCCAACTGATCGCCGCGCAGGGCCGCAGTCAGCTGCAACACTCGTTGCGGGAGGTGGTGTTCGGCGGCGAAGCGCTGGAGCCGGGCTTGCTCAAGCCGTGGTATGCGCGGGTCGGCAATGCCGGCACGCGGCTGGTGAACATGTACGGCATCACCGAAACCACCGTGCACGTGACCTATCGACCGCTGCAAGCCGCCGACGCGCAGTTGCTCGGCGTCAGCCCGATTGGCGTGCGCATTCCCGATTTGCAACTGTATATCCTCGATGCTCAGCGCGAACCGGTACCGGTCGGCGTGATTGGCGAGTTGTACGTCGGCGGGGCCGGGGTGGCGCGCGGTTATCTGAATCGTGAAGCATTGACTGCCGAGCGTTTTATCAATGATCCGTTCACTGAAAATGTCGATGCGCGGCTGTACAAAACCGGCGACCTCGCGCGCTGGGCCGCCGACGGCAGCCTCGAATATCTCGGTCGCAATGACGATCAAGTAAAAATTCGCGGCTTCCGCATTGAATTGGGCGAGATCGAGGCGCGGCTAAGCGCTTGCGAAGGTGTGCGCGAAGCCGTGTTGATCGCCCGTGAGGACAGCCCCGGCGATCAGCGTCTGGTCGCCTACTGGCTGGCCGATGAAGGTGCGGCGCCGGATGTGGCGCAATTGCGTGATCATCTGTTGGCGGGGTTGGCTGACTACATGGTGCCGAGCGCCTTCGTGCGCCTGGAAGCCTTCCCGCTGACCACCAACGGCAAGCTCGACCGCAAAGCCTTGCCGGCACCGGACAGCGATGCATTCGCGCGGCGCGGTTTCGAAGCGCCGGTCGGAGCGGTAGAGAATCTGATCGCTGGTCTCTGGCAGACATTGCTTGGTGTCGAGCAGGTCGGCCGCCATGACAATTTCTTCGAGCTCGGCGGTCATTCGCTGCTGGCAGTGAAGCTGATCGAACGCATGCGCCAACAGGATCTGCACTGTGACGTGCGCGTGCTGTTCGGTCAGCCGAGTGTGGCCGCGCTGGCGGCGACCTTGAGCAGCGAACGCGGCATCGTCGTTCCCGACAACCTGATCAAGCCAGGTTGTACGCGCATCACCCCGGCCATGTTGCCGCTGAGCAATCTCGATCAAGCCGCGATCGACCGTGTCGTTGCAACCGTGCCGGGCGACATCGCCAATGTGCAGGATATCTACGGCCTGGCGCCGTTGCAGGCGGGAATTCTCTATCACCATCTGGCCACCGCTGCCGGTGATCCGTATGTGTTGCAGGCGCAATTTGCCTTCGACGGTCTGGCGCAGATCAAAACCTTCGTTCGCGCCTTGAACGGCGTGATCGCGCGCCATGACATTCTGCGCACCGGCATCGTCTGGGAAGGGCTTGAAGAGGCGGTGCAAGTGGTCTGGCGCGAGGCGCCACTGGCGCTGGAACGCGTCGATGCCGACGAACTCGACGGCGACGTGCTCGAGCAAATGCAGGCGCGTTTCGATCCACGCCACTATCGTCTGGACCTCAATCGCGCGCCGCTGATGCGTTTTGTCTACACCGAAGATCAGCCGCACAAGCGCTGGATCGGCATTCTCCTGATGCACCATATCGTCCTCGACCACACCGCACTGGACGTGCTGGTCGCGGAAATGAATGACGTCATGCTTGGTCGCAGCGAGGATCTGCCGCCGCCGGTGCAATACCGCCACTTTGTCGCCCAGGCGCGGCTCGGCGTTGATGATCAGGCCCATGAGGCGTTCTTCCGCGAGATGCTTGGCGATATCGACGAGCCGACCGTGGCCTTCGGTCTGCAGAACGTGCACGGCGACGGCAGCGACATTCTCGACAGTCATTCCGAGCTCGATGCCGACCTCGGTAAACGTCTGCGTGAGCAGGCGCGGCGGCTCGGTGTCAGTGTGGCCAGTTTGGTGCATCAGGCCTGGGCTCAGGTGTTGGCGCAGGTGTCCGGCCATCAGGACGTGGTGTTCGGCACGGTATTGCTCGGGCGCATGCAGGGCGGCGAAGGTGCAGATCGGGCGTTGGGCATGTTCATCAACACCTTGCCGCTGCGCGTCAGCGTCGGGGCTGATTCGGTGGAGAGCGGGGTGCGGGGAACCCATGCGCGTCTGGCGCAATTGCTCGGCCATGAGCAAGCCTCGCTGGCACTGGCCCAGCGTTGCAGTGGTGTCGGCGGTGCGCAGGCGCTGTTCAGCACTTTGCTCAATTACCGCCACAGCGCGCCCGAGTCGGCCGCTGTAGCGTGGGACGGCGTGCAGATTCTCAGCTCCCGCGAGCGCAGCAATTATCCGTTGGTGGTCAGCGTCGACGACCTCGGCGAAGGCTTTCGCGTGAGCGTGCAAGCTGTGCCACAGGTGGACGGCGCGCGGGTCTGCGATTTCTTGCAAACCGCGTTGCACAGTCTGGTCACGGCACTGGAGTACACGCCGCAGGCACCGTTGCAGCAACTGTCGATCGTGTCGCCGAGTGAGCGGCAGCGCGTGCTGGTCGGCTTCAACATCAGCGGTCGTGAATTCCCGCCGGCGCAGACCGTGCCGCGCCTGTTCGAAGCGCAAGTGGCGGCACATCCCGAAGCGCTGGCGGTGGTGCAGGGCGAGCAACGGCTCAGCTACCGTGAACTGAATCAGCGCGCCAATCGTCTCGCTCATCACTTGATCGGCCTCGGCGTGCATGTCGATGACCGTGTTGCGCTGTGCCTGCGTCGCGGGCCGGACATGCTCGTCGCGCTGCTGGCGATTCTCAAGGCCGGCGCCGGTTACGTGCCGATCGATGCGGATTACCCGGCAGAGCGCATCGCCTACCTGTTGCAGGACAGCGACCCGATCGCGGTGCTGGCGCAGGCGTCGACGCGTAACCTGCTTGGCGCTGTCCCCGTGATCGATCTGGACGCCACCGACTGGCAGCACTTGCCTGACACCAGCCCAGTGCTGTCGAGGTTGACCCCGGCGAATCTGGCCTACGTGATCTACACCTCCGGTTCCACCGGACAGCCGAAAGGCGTGATGGTCGAGCACCGCACCCTGGAAAACCTCGTGCACTGGCACGCCGAAGCCTTCGATCTGCATGCCGGCAGCCACACCGCCAGCGTCGCCGGTTGCGGTTTCGATGCCATGGCCTGGGAAGTCTGGCCGGCGTTGTGCGTTGGCGCGACCGTGCATCTGCCACCGTCTTCGATCAAAAACGAACATCTTGATGAACTGCTCGAATGGTGGCGCGCGCAGCCGTTGCAGGTGAGTTTTCTACCGACTCCGGTGGCCGAATACGCCTTCAGTCGCGGGCTGGGCCATCCGACCCTGCGCACGCTGCTGATCGGTGGCGACAAGTTGCGCCAGTTCCCGCGTGATCAGACATTTGCCGTGATCAATAACTATGGCCCGACCGAAGCCACGGTGGTGGCGACGTCCGGGCGCGTCGAACCCGGGCGGGTTTTGCACATAGGCCGGCCGATTGCCAATGCCAAAGTCTATTTGCTGGACCGTCAGCAACAACCAGTGCCGACCGGTGTGCAAGGCGAGTTGTATGTCGGCGGCGCCGGGGTTGCGCGCGGCTATCTGAATCGTCCGGAACTGACCTCAGCACAATTCCTTGACGACCCGTTCAGCGATGAACCGCATGCGCGGATGTACCGCACCGGCGACCTCGCGCGCTGGCTGGCGGACGGCAATATCGAATACCTGGGGCGTAACGATGATCAAGTCAAACTGCGCGGCGTGCGCATTGAACCCGGCGAAATCGAAGCGGCGCTGAGCGCTCACGCCGCGGTGCGCGAATGCGTGGTGCTGGTGCGCGACGGCCGTCTGGTCGCCTGGTTTACCGCCATCGAGTCTGTCGAGATCGGCGATTTGCACCAGCATCTGCAAGCACTCTTGCCGGACACGTTGGTGCCGGCGGCTTACGTGCGCTTGGACAGTCTGCCGCTCACGGCTCACGGCAAACTCGACCGCAAGGCCTTGCCCGAACCGGATCAGGACGCGTGGCTCAGCCGTGAATATGAAGCGCCACAAGGCCCGGTCGAAATGGCGCTGGCGCAGATCTGGGCCGACGTACTCAACATCGAACAGATCGGCCGTCACGACAATTTCTTCGAACTCGGCGGCCATTCGCTGTTGGCGGTGAGCCTGACCGAACGCATGCGTCAGGCCGGTCTGAGCGCCGATGTGCGCGTGCTGTTCAACCAGCCGAGTCTGGCCGCACTGGCGCGAGCCTTGGGCAGTGGCCGGGAAATCGCAGTGCCGGCCAATCTGATTGCGGCCGATTGCACGCACATCACCCCGGACATGCTGACCCTGACCACGCTGGATCAGGCCAGCATTGATCGTATCGTCGCGACGGTGCCGGGCGGTGCTGCGAATGTGCAGGATATCTATCCGCTGGCACCGTTGCAGGAAGGCATTCTTTATCACCACCTCAGTGCCGAACAGGGCGATCCGTACCTGCTGCAATCGCGTCTGGCCTTCGACAGCCTTGAACGTTTGCACAGCTTCGCTGAACACTTGCAGCAGGTCATCGCCCGTCACGACATTCTGCGCACCAGCGTGGTCTGGCAAGGCTTGCCGAGCCCGCAGCAAGTAGTCTGGCGGCAGGCGCAGATGGTCGTCCAGCAGGTGCTGCTGGATGCGCAGGACGGCGACATTCTCGAACAGCTGCACGCGCGTTTCGATGCCCGGCATTTCCGCCTCGACCTCAATCAAGCTCCGTTGATCCGCATGGTCTACGCCGAGGATCCGTTGAACCAGCAAGTCGTCGCCATCGTGCTGTTCCATCACTCGATTCTCGACCACACCGCCATGGACGTGATCGGCCGGGAAATGCACGCGTTGATGTTCGATCAGCTCGACACGCTGACGCCGCCGATGCCTTACCGCAATTACGTGGCGCAGGCACGCTTGGGCGCCGATGCGCAGGAACATGAAGCGTTCTTCCGCGAGATGCTCGGCGACATCGACGAGCCGACTTTGCCCTTCGGTCTGCAGGATGTTCAGGGCGACGGGCGTGGCATCGAAGAAGCGCTGCAAGCGGTCGATGCCACGCTCAATCTGCGCCTGCGTGAACAGGCCCGGCAGTTGGGCGTCAGCCCGGCGAGCCTGATGCACATGGCCTGGGCGCAAGTGTTGGGCGTCGTTTCCGGCCGTCGCGACGTGGTCTTCGGCACCGTGTTGATGGGGCGTATGCAGGGCGGTGAGGGCGCCGACCGCACGTTGGGGGTGTTTATCAACACCCTGCCGCTGCGGGTGGGTCTCGCTGAAAGCGTGCGCGCCGGGGTGAAAACCACCCACGCGCGGCTGACGGCGCTGCTCGCTCATGAACACGCGTCACTGGCGCTGGCTCAACGCTGCAGCGGCATGCCGGGTTCTGCGCCGCTGTTCAGCGCCTTGCTCAATTACCGGCACAGCGCCGCCGCACAACAGCCGCGCGACGGCCAGGGGATCTGGCAAGGCGTGCGCATGCTCGGTGGCGAGGAGCGCAGCAACTATCCGCTGACCCTGTCGGTGGATGATCTGGGCGACGGTTTTGCCTTGGACGTGCTGGCGCTCGCCGAGATCGGTGCGCAGCGGATCTGCAGTTACATGCACACCGCACTGGAGCAACTGGTGCAAGCGCTGGAGCAGCAGCCCCAGACGCCACTCAATCAGTTGCCGATTCTGTCGCTGCCGGAGCAGGCGCGACTGCTGGTCGATTTCAATCGGAGTGCCGTCGCGTTTCGCCGTGGCGCAACCCTTCATGCGCTGGTCGAGACTCAGGCGGCACAACGGGCGGAGGCGCTGGCGGTGGTGCAGGGCGGGCAAGCGTTGACCTATGGCCAGCTCAATCAACGCGCCAACCGCCTGGCT
Source organism: Pseudomonas sp. 3B-A001-10F (assembly GCF_056313565.1). Lineage (NCBI taxonomy): Bacteria > Pseudomonadati > Pseudomonadota > Gammaproteobacteria > Pseudomonadales > Pseudomonadaceae > Pseudomonas > Pseudomonas sp. 3B-A001-10F. The sequence continues at coordinate 78,030 of NZ_JBQYFW010000021.1, read as the reverse complement.
CACCATCTGCTCAGCCTTGGCGTGCAGCCTGACGACCGCATCGCCGTGTGCGTGCGGCGCAGCCCGCAGATGCTGGTGGCGCTGCTGGCGATCCTCAAGTCGGGCGCCGGTTATGTGCCGGTCGACCCGGCCTACCCGGCGGAACGCATTGCCTACTTGCTTGAGGACAGCGCGCCGTTGGCGGTTCTGGCCGAGGCTTCGACGCGTGATTTGCTCGGTGCTGCGTCTGTGATCGATTTCGATGGCAGTGACTGGGCGCATCTGCCGGACCGCAATCCGCAGGTGCCGACGCTGACCCCGGCGCATCTGGCCTACGTGATCTACACCTCGGGCTCCACCGGCCAGCCGAAAGGTGTGATGGTCGAACACGCGACGCTGGAAAACCTCGTGCACTGGCACAACGGCGCCTTTGACCTGCACGCGGGCAGCCACACATCGAGTGTCGCCGGGTTTGGTTTCGATGCCATGGCGTGGGAGGTCTGGCCAGCGCTGTGCATCGGCGCGACCGTGCATCTGCCACCGCAATCGGTGAGCAATGAGCACCTCGACGAGTTGCTGGCGTGGTGGCGCGCGCAGCCGTTGCAGGTGAGTTTCCTGCCCACGCCTGTCGCCGAATACGCCTTCAGTCGTGACCTCGGCCACCCGACCTTGCGCAAGCTGCTGATCGGTGGCGACAAATTGCGCCAGTTCCCGCGTCAGCAGACGTTCGCGGTGATCAATAACTACGGCCCGACCGAAGCTACGGTGGTTGCCACCTGCGGCGCGGTCGAGGCCAGGCAAGTGCTGCATATCGGTCGGCCGATGGCCAACGCGAAGATTTACTTGCTCGACGACCAGCAGCGTCCAGTCCCGGTCGGCGTTGCGGGAGAGTTGTATGTCGGCGGTGCCGGCGTGGCGCGCGGTTATCTGCATCGCCCCGAGCTGACTGCCGAACGCTTCCTCGACGATCCGTTCAGCGATGAACCGCAGGCGCGCATGTACCGCACCGGCGACCTCGCACGCTGGCTGGCTGACGGCAACGTCGAATACCTGGGGCGCAACGATGATCAGGTCAAACTGCGCGGCGTGCGCATCGAATTGGGCGAAATCGAAGCGGCGTTGAGCGCTCACGAGGCTGTGCAGGATTGCGTGGTGTTGGTGCGCGACGGCCAGTTGCTGGCGTGGTTTACCGAGCGCCTGAACGTCGAGATCGAAGATTTGCGCAGTCATTTGCAAGCGCAGTTGCCGCAAGCCCTGGTGCCTGCCGCTTACGTGCGCCTGCCAGCACTGCCGCTGACCGCCAACGGCAAACTCGACCGCAAGGCGTTGCCAGAACCGGATCAAATGGCGTGGCTGAGCCGCGAATATGCCGCGCCACAAGGTTCGGTGGAAATCGCCTTGGCGCAGATCTGGTCGGACGTCCTCAAGGTCGAACAGATCGGCCGTCACGACAACTTCTTCGAACTGGGCGGGCATTCATTACTGGCGGTGACGCTGATCGAGCGCATGCGTCAGGTCGATCTGAGCACCGACGTGCGTGTGCTGTTCAGCCAACCGACCCTGGCCGCGCTGGCGGCGGCGGTGGGCAGTGGCCGCGAGGTCGCCGTGCCGGACAATCTGATTCCTGCCGATTGCACGCACATCACTGCGGACATGCTGACGCTGGTGCAACTGGATCAGGCCAGTATCGAGCGCATCGTCGCCACGGTGCCGGGCGGCGCGGCCAATGTGCAGGATATTTATCCGCTGGCACCGTTGCAGGAAGGGATTCTGTATCACCACCTCAGTGCGGCTCAGGGCGATCCGTACCTGCTGCAATCGTGTCTGGCGTTCGACAGTATTGAACGGTTTCAAGGGTTCGCGGCGGCGTTGCGTCAGGTCATGACGCGCCACGACATCCTGCGCACATCGATTGTCTGGCAAGGCTTGGCGGCGCCGGTGCAAGTGGTCTGGCGCCGTGCGGAGTTGCCGGTCCAAGCGGTGGCGCTGGAACCCGCGCAGGGCGAAGCCATCGATCAACTACGTGCACGCTTCGATGCGCGGCACTGGCGTCTGGAACTTGATCAGGCACCGTTGCTGCGTTTGGTGTATGCCCTCGATCCGGACAATCAGCGTGTCGTCGCCATGCTGTTGTTCCATCACATTGCCATGGACCACACCGCGCTGGCGGTGGTCAGCGCAGAAATGCAGGCGATTTTGCAGGGCGATGAGCGACTGCCTGTATCCGCCGTGCCATACCGCAATTATGTCGCGCAAACCCGCCTCGGCGTCAGCGAACAAGAGCACGAAGCGTTCTTCCGCGAGATGCTCGGCGACATCGACGAGCCGACACTGCCGTTCGGTTTGCAGGATGTGCATGGCGACGGGAATGACATCGAGGAAGTCTGCCAGCCACTGCCTGCCGCGGTGGCGCAGCGTTTGCGCAGTCAGGCGCGCTTGCTCGGCGTCAGCGTCGCCAGTCTGTTTCATCTCGCCTGGGCGCAGGTGCTGGCGGCAACGTCGGCTCAGGAGCGCGTTGTCTTCGGCACGGTGCTGCTGGGTCGCATGCAGGGCGGCGCGGGCGCAGATCGCGGGCTGGGCATGTTCATCAACACTTTGCCATTGCGCGTGGATGTCGACGAAACCGCCGTGCGCGCCGGGGTCAAGGCCACGCATGCGCGGCTCAGTGCGCTGTTGGCACACGAACATGCTTCGCTGGCATTGGCCCAGCGTTGCAGCGGTGTCGCGGCGCCGTCACCACTGTTTAGCGCGATGCTCAATTACCGCCATAGCGACAGCGAAGCTCAGCAAACTACCAAGCGTGAGGCCTGGCAGGGCATCGAATCCCTGGCCGGCGAGGAACGCACCAACTACCCGTTGACCCTCAACGTCGACGATCTGGGCAGCGGTTTTGAACTGACGGTGATGACCCCTTCGCGCATCGGTGCGGCACGCCTCGGCCAGTACATGGAGAACGCGCTGACTGCGCTGATTGAAGCCTTGGAGCACACACCGCAGCAAGCGTTGAATCGCCTGACGGTGTTGCCGGACGAGGAGCGGCAGGCGTTGCTGTTCGGCCTCAATGCCACGGACGTCGATTACGATTTGCAGCAGACGCTGCACGGCTTGTTCGAAGCGCAGGTGCAGCGTACGCCGCAGGCTGTGGCCGTCGTTGCCGGCGAACAGGCATTGAGCTACACGCAGCTGAACGAACGCGCCAATCGCTTGGCCGGGCACTTGATCAGCCTTGGCGTGCAAGTGGATTCGCGGGTGGCGATCTGCGTCGAGCGCAGCCTGGAAATGGTCATCGGTCTGCTCGCCATCAACAAGGCCGGCGCTGGTTATGTGCCGCTCGATCCGGCCTATCCGCCGGAGCGCCTGGCCTACATGCTCAAGGACAGCGCGCCGGCCGTGGTGCTGGTGCACGGGGCTACCAGCGAGTTGCCGGGAGATATCACGGCGGCAATGGTCGATCTTGACCAGAACAGCTGGCAATCCTTGTCCGCTGAAAATCCGCAAATCCCGACGTTGACACCACAGCACAGCGCCTACGTGATCTACACCTCCGGCTCCACCGGCCAACCGAAAGGCGTGGTCAACGAACATGCCGGTGTGGTCAACCGCTTGCTGTGGATGCAGGACGCCTATCGCCTGACCGCTGCCGATTCGGTGCTGCAGAAAACCCCGTTCAGTTTCGACGTATCGGTGTGGGAGTTCTTCTGGCCGCTGATGACCGGCGCGCGCCTGGTCATGGCGCAGCCCGGCGGGCACAAGGATCCGCAGTACCTGAGCGAAGTGATCGAGCGCGAACACATCACCACGCTGCACTTTGTGCCGTCGATGCTCGATGTGTTCCTCGCCAACAGCGACACCACACGCTGCGACAGCTTGCGGCAGGTGATGTGCAGCGGTGAGGCGTTGCCGGGCAGTCTGGTGCGGCGTTTCAAACTTCAGTTAACGGGCAGCCAGTTGCATAACCTCTACGGGCCGACCGAAGCGGCCGTCGACGTCACCGCTTGGGATTGCGCCGGATCGATCGAGCAGACCCCGGACAACACGCCAATTGGCAAACCGATCGCCAATACCCGTATGTACATCCTCGATGCGCAACAGCAGCCCGTGCCGCAAGGCGTGATCGGCGAGCTGTACATCGCTGGCGTGCAGGTGGCGCGCGGTTATCTCAATCGGCCGCAACTGACGGCCGAACGCTTCCTCGAAGATCCGTTTCATCCGCATGGGCGCATGTACCGCACCGGCGACGTTGCACGGTATCGGCCGGACGGCAATATCGAGTACCTGGGGCGTAACGATGATCAGGTGAAGATCCGCGGTCTGCGTATTGAACTGGGCGAAATCCAGGCGCGCCTGGCCCAGATCAAAGGTGTGCAGGAAGCCGTGGTGGTGGCTCGCGAAGACGTGCCCGGCGACAAACGTCTGGTCGCGTATTACACCGGCGAACGGCTGGAAATCGACCTGCTGCGCAGTCAACTGCTCGAGCATTTGCCGGATTACATGGTGCCTACGGTGTTTGTGCATCTCGATAGTTTGCCGCTGAGCCCCAACGGCAAACTCGACCGCAAGGCCTTGCCGGCGCCGGATCAGCAATCGCTGAAAACCCGCGAATACGAAGCCCCGGTCGGCGACGTCGAAATCACCCTGGCACGGCTCTGGGCCGAGCTGCTTAACGTCGAACGGGTAGGGCGTCACGACCATTTCTTTGAACTGGGTGGTCACTCATTACTGGCGGTCAGTCTGATCGGCCGGTTACGTCAGGAAGGCATGGAAGCCGATGTCAGGGGGTTGTTCGAACAACCGACCCTGGCCGGCTACGCCGCAATTACGGAAAGAATGGAGATCGTCCTGTGAATGTGCTCGAACTGTTGGCAACCCTGAAGACAAAAGACATTCAGTTGGCGGTGACCGATGAGCAATTGCGCGTCAACGGCAACAAACAGGCGTTGAGCGATCCGGCGCTGCTGGCCGCGCTGCGCGAGCACAAACCGGCGCTGATCGAACTGATCAAGGCCGGCCAATACTCGGCCACCCGCGTCGGCCAGATTGACGTTCCGGCCAACGGCATTCTTCCCGGCACCACGCGCATCACGCCAGCGATGGTGACCCTGGCTGACGTGGATCAGGCGACCCTCGACCGCTTGCTCGCCGAGGTACCAGGCGGCGCCGCCAATGTGCAGGACATCTACCCACTGGCACCGTTGCAGGAAGGCATTCTCTATCACCACGCGAGCAACGAGCAGGGCGATCCCTACGTCATGCAATCGTACTTTGCGTTCAGCAGCCGCGAGCGTCTGCAGGACTTCGCTCAAGCCTTGCAAAAGGTCATCGATCGCCACGACATCTTGCGCACGGCGGTGCATTGGGAAGGGCTGGACGTGCCGCTGCAAGTGGTCTGGCGTCAGGCACCGTTGCCGATGGAAGAGATCGTGCTGGCAGACGGCGCAAGTGATGCGCTGCAGCAACTGCACGAGCGTTTCGATGCGCGGCATTTCCGTCTGGACGTCCGGTGCGCGCCGATGATGCGTCTGGCCTACGCGTGGGATGAGGGCGGTCAGCGCGTGGTCGCGACGTTGTTGTTCCATCACATGGCGCTGGACCACTCGGCGCTCGACGTGGTGCGTCACGAACTGCTCGCCTGCCTCACTGGCCAGGCTCAATCGCTCGGCCGGCCGGTGCCGTTTCGCAATTACGTGGCGCAGGCGCGGCTGGGCATCAGCGAAGCTGAGCACGAGGTTTTTTTCCGCGACATGCTCGCTGACATAGCCGAGCCGACGCTGCCCTGCGGTTTGCAGGATGTGCAGGGCGACGGCCTCGGTATCGCTGAGCTGAGCCTGCCGGTCAACCCGTTGCTCGGCCAGCGTCTGCGCGCACAGGCGCGGCAGCTCGGCGTGAGTGTCGCGAGCCTGTTTCATCTGGGCTGGGCGCAGGTACTGGCGGTGCTCACCGGCAAACAAAACGTAGTGTTCGGTACAGTGCTGATGGGCCGTATGCAAGGCGCCGAAGCCACCGAGCGGGCGCTGGGGATTTTCATCAACACCTTGCCGTTGCGGGTCGATGTCGATGCACAAGGCGTGCGTGCGGCGGTGGAGGCGACCCACAAACGCTTGACCACATTGATGCGCCACGAGCACGCGCCACTGGCACTCGCCCAGCGTTGCAGTGGCGTGGTCGCACCCACGCCGTTGTTCAGTGCCTTGCTCAATTACCGCCACAGCCACAACGCGGCGACGGCGAGTGCCGAGACCCTGGCGGCCTGGGAAGGCATCAGCACGATCAGCTCCGAAGAACGCACCAACTATCCGCTGACCCTGAGCGTCGACGATTTCGGCGATACCTTCAGCCTGACCTTGCTGGCCACCACCGAGGTCGATCCACAGCGCATCTGCGATTACTTGCACTGCGCCCTGGAAAGTCTGGTGCTGGCGCTGGAGCAGGCGCCGGACACCGCGCTCAACCAGTTGCCGATTCTGCCGGCGGCCGAGCGCGAACAGGTTTTGCTGGCGTTCAATGCCAGTCACGCCGATTTCCCCGCGACGTTGACCATTGCCCAGCGTTTCGAGGCCCAAGTGGCGCAGCGGCCAGAAGCTGTGGCAGCACAGTTCTTGGGTGAGCAACTGAGCTATGCCGAACTCAACCGGCATGCTAACGCCTTGGCTCATCATCTGATCGCACTGGGTGTGAAACCCGATGATCGCGTCGCCATCGTCGCCCGCCGTGGCCTCGATACGCTGGTCGGGCTGGTCGCCATTCTCAAGGCCGGTGCCGGTTATGTACCGGTCGACCCGGCGCACCCGGCCGAGCGTCTGCACTACTTGCTCAGCGACAGCGCCCCCGTTGCTGTGCTGACCCAAAATAATCTGCGGGAGCGCTTGCCGACGCTGGCGGTGCCGGTGATCGATCTTGACCCGCGCACCTGGCCGCTGAGCGAGACCCTTGATCCGCAGGTGCCGGGCCTGACCGCCGCGCATCTGGCCTACGTGATCTACACCTCCGGCTCCACCGGCCTGCCCAAAGGCGTGATGGTCGAACACCGCACCTTGTCGAATCTGGTCGACTGGCATTGCACCGCGTTTGATCTGTGCGCCGGTCGCCACACTTCAAGCCTTGCCGGGTTCGGTTTCGACGCCATGGCCTGGGAAGTCTGGCCGGCGCTGTGTGCCGGCGCGACCCTGCATCTGGCACCGACTCACGAGGGCACCGAGGACATCGATGCGTTGCTCGAGTGGTGGCGCGCGCAGCCACTGGACGTGAGTTTCCTGCCGACGCCCGTCGCCGAATACGCCTTCAGCCAGAACCTTGAACACCCGACGCTGCGCACACTGCTGATCGGTGGCGACCGCTTGCGCCAGTTCAGCCGCAACCAGCAATTTGACGTGATCAACAACTACGGCCCGACCGAAGCCACCGTGGTTGCGACCTCTGGACGCATCGAGGCAGGCGATGCCTTGCACATCGGCAAACAGGTGACTAATGCCACGGTGTATCTGCTCGATGAACAGCAGCGTCCGGTGCCGATTGGCGTCATGGGCGAGTTGTATGTTGGCGGTGCCGGGGTCGCTCGCGGCTATTTGAACCGTGCCGACCTGAGCGCCGAGCGCTTCCTCCACGACCCGTTCCACCCCTTGTCGAATGCGCGCATGTATCGCACCGGCGATCTCGCACGCTGGCGCGCGGACGGCACGATCGAGTACCTGGGGCGTAACGACGATCAGGTGAAAATCCGTGGCGTGCGTATCGAACTCGGGGAGATCGAAACCCGCCTCAATCAGTTGCCCGGCATTCAGGAAGCCGTACTGCTGGCGCGTGAAGATGAGCCCGGCCAGCCGCGACTGGTGGCGTATTTCACCGAGCAGAGCCAGGTCGAACCGTTGGCCGTGGCCGAGTTGCGCGCGCACCTGCTGACCCAGTTACCGGAGTACATGGTGCCGGTGGCCTTCGTCAGACTCGACGCGCTGCCGTTGACCGCCAATGGCAAGGTCGACCGCAAGGCCCTGCCGAAACCCGAGCGAGCGGCGCTGTTCACCCGCGAATACGAGGCGCCGCACAACGAACTGGAAAGCGCCTTGGCGCAGATCTGGGCGCAGGTGCTGCAAGTCGAGCGAGTCGGGCGTCAGGATCATTTTTTCGAACTCGGTGGTCATTCGCTGTTGGCCATGCGCATGGTGTCCCAGGTTCGCCAGCGTCTTGGTGTCGAGCTGGCGCTGGGCGATCTGTTCGCCAACGCCGAACTGGCAGCGGTTGCCGAGGCGGTGGCGCAAGCCGGGCGCAGCACGCAACCGGAGATTGTCGCGGTGGCTCGTGACGGCGCTTTGCCGCTGTCGTTCGCCCAGCAACGCTTGTGGTTTCTCGCACAAATGGAAGGCGCCAACACCGCGTACAACATTCCCATCGGCCTGCGCCTGCGTGGGCAACTGAATGAGCATGCGCTGCAACAAGCCTTGGCGCGTATCGTTGCGCGTCACGAAACCCTGCGCAGCCGTTTCGCCCAGTTCAACGACCAGGCGCAAGTGCTGATCGCGCCGGTCGACAGCGGTCTGCTGCTGCGCGTTGAAGACCTGCGCCAGCACCCGCAAGCCGACCAGACCTTGGCGGCGCTGATTCAGGGCGAGGCCTCGGGGCCGTTTGACTTACAAGACGATGCGCTGATTCGCGGACGCCTGGTGCGGCTGGCCGACGATCATCATGTGCTGCTGCTGACCCTGCACCACATCATCTCCGATGGCTGGTCGATGGGGGTTCTGACCCGTGAACTGATGGCGCTTTATCAGGCGTTCAGCCACGGTCAACCAGATCCACTGCCGCCGCTGGCGCTGCAATACACCGACTACGCAGTGTGGCAGCGGCGCTGGCTCAGTGGTGAGGTGTTGCAGCGCCAGAGTGAGTACTGGCAACAGACCCTGGCGGGCGCTCCGGCACTGTTGACGCTGCCGACTGATCGCGTGCGCCCGGCGCAGCAGGATTACGCCGGCAACACCGTCGAGGTGGTGCTCGACGAACGCCTGAGTGCCGGACTCAAGGCTTTGGCCCAGCGTCACGGCGTGACGATGTACATGCTCATGCTCGGCGCATGGGCGAGCCTGTTGAGTCGGTTGTCCGGGCAATCGGAAGTGGTCGTCGGTTCGCCCGTGGCCAACCGCAGTCGGGCCGAGATCGAAGGCCTGATCGGCATGTTCGTCAACACCCTGGCGCTGCGTATCGATACTTCGGGCGAGTTGAGCACCGAGGCGCTGTTGGCGCGGGTCAAGGCGCGGACGCTGGAGGCGCAGGCGCATCAGGACCTGCCGTTCGAACAAGTGGTGGAAATCACCAAGCCTGCGCGCAGCATGGCGCACAGCCCGTTGTTTCAAGCGATGTTCAGTTGGGACAGTGGCCACGGTGCCAGCCTGAGTCTCGGCGAGCTGACGCTGGAAAGCGTTGCCGAACCGAGCCACTTTGCCAAATTCGATCTGTCACTGACGCTGGCAGACGCGCCGGACGGCATTCGCGGTGTGCTGGAGTACGCCGTTGCCTTGTTCGATGAGTCGACTATTCAACGTTACGTCGGCTACTTCCAGCGCCTGTTGCAGGCCATGGTCAGCAACGATCAAGCGGTGTTGGAGCAGGTGACGTTGTTGGCGGACGATGAGCGTCAGCATTTGCTGGTTGATCTGAACGCCACCGCTGTCACCCACGATCTTGAGCAGACTGTTCATGCTCGCTTCGAGACGCAGGTGTTGCGCACGCCAGACGCGGATGCCGTGGTGGCCGGTGAATTGCGTTTGAGTTACGCCGAGTTGAACCATCGCGCCAACCAGCTCGCCCATCACCTGCGCCAGTGCGGCGTGGGCCGCGATTCGCGGGTGGCGATCTGCGTCGAGCGCGGGCCGCAATTGCTGGTTGGTCTGTTGGCGATTCTCAAGGCCGGCGGCGCTTATGTGCCGCTGGACCCGGGGTATCCTGCTGAGCGTCTGGCCTACATGCTTGAGGACAGCGCACCAGTGGCGGTGCTGGTGCATGCGCCGACGCGTGCGCTGATCGGCGAGTGGGCCGGTGTGTTGGTCGATTTCGACCATTGCACCTGGCAAGACCTTGCGCAAAGTAATCCGCAGGTGCCAGGCCTGAGCGCCGCGAACCTGGCCTACGTGATTTACACCTCCGGCTCCACCGGCACGCCGAAGGGCGTGATGGTCGAGCACCGCAACCTGGGCAATCTGCTGCACTGGAGCGCCAGCCTGTGTCCGCTTTCTACCGGTGCCGCGCTGTTGCAGAAAACCCCGCTGAGTTTCGACGCCTCGGTATGGGAGCTGTTCTGGCCGTTGAGCTGCGGCATGCGTCTGATCCTCGCGGGCCCGGACGACCACCGCGATCCAGCCGCGCTGGTGCAACTGATTCGTGAGCAACAGGTCAACGTCGTTCAGTTTGTACCGGCGCTGTTGCAGCAATTCCTTGAAGTGGCAGAGGTGGGCGAGTGTAGCAGCCTTACTGATGTGTTCTGTGGTGGCGGTGCGCTGACGGCCGCGTTGGTGTGCAGCGTGCGCGAACATCTGCCGCAGGTACGCCTGCACAACGTTTATGGCCCGACCGAAGCCACCGTCGACAGCACCGTATGGACGTTGGAGGCGAATTCGCCGGTACCGCAAGGCGCGCCACCGATTGGCAAACCGCTGTGCAACACCCGCGTGTACATCCTTGATGCTCACCAACAACCGACGCCATTGGGTGTGGTCGGCGAGATGTATCTGGGCGGCGTGCAGGTGGCGCGGGGTTATCTGAATCGGCCTGAGCTGACCGCCGAACGTTTCCTCGACGATCCGTTCAGTGATCAGCCCGGCGCACGTTTGTACCGCACGGGTGACGTCGCACGGTATCTGGCCGATGGCAATATCGAGTACCTGGGGCGTAATGACGATCAGGTCAAAATCCGTGGTTTACGCATCGAACTGGGCGAGATTCAGGCGCATCTGGCGCAAGTCGACGGTGTCCGCGAAGCGGCCGTGCTGGCCCGTGAAGACGTGCCGGGCGATCAGCGTCTGGTCGCGTACTACAGCGGCGAACTCGTCGAAACAGATCAGCTACGCAGCCAATTGCTCAAGCATCTGCCGGCCTACATGGTGCCTGCCGTGTTTGTGAATCTGCCGGCGTTGCCACTGAGCCCCAACGGCAAACTGGATCGCCAGGCCTTGCCGGCTCCCGACCAGACTGCGCTGCTGAGCCGGGAATACGAAGCTCCGATCGGTGAAGTCGAAACCGTGATTGCCGGGATTTGGGCCGAGTTGCTGAAGGTCGAGCGGGTAGGGCGCTTCGATCATTTCTTCGAACTGGGCGGCCACTCGTTGCTGGCAGTCAATCTGGTTGCGCGCATGCGTCGGGCCGGCCTGTCGGCGGATATTCGTGTGCTCTTTGGCCAGCCGACATTGGCCGCGCTCGCTGCGGCTGTGGGCGGCGAACCTGATGCGGCGGTGCCGGTAAACCTCATTGCGGCCGATTGCCCGCGCATCACCCCCGAATTGTTGCCGCTGGTAGCGCTGGACCAAGCGACGATCGACCGTATTGTTGCGAGCGTCCCCGGCGGTGTACGCAATGTTCAGGACATCTACCCGCTGGCACCTTTGCAAACCGGCATCCTGTTCCATCATCTGTCGGCCGCGCAGGGCGATCCATATGTGCTGCAGGCGCAGTTTGCCTTCGCCGATGAACAGCGTTTGCAAGTGTTCACTGATGCCCTGCAACGGGTAATCGAACGCCATGACATTCTGCGCACGTCGCTGTTCTGGGAGGGGCTGGAAGAGCCGGTGCAAGTGGTCTGGCGTGAGGCTTCGCTGGGCTGCGAGGCCTTGTCGCTAGACGCCGAAGCGGGCGATGCGCTGAGCCAGTTGCGCAGACGCTTCACCATCGATAACTACCGCATGCCCGTCACCGAGGCGCCGCTGATGCGCGTGGTGCACGGCCGCGATGAGGCCAATCAACGCGTGGTGGCGTTGCTGCTGTTCCATCACCTGGTGATGGATCACGTGGCGCTGGAGGTGTTGCAGCACGAGATGCAGGCGTTTCTGCTGGGCAACGACGGGCCGCTGAGCGAACCGGTGCCGTACCGCAATTACGTGGCGCACACCCGTTCCGGCCTGACCGCGCAAGCGCACGCCAGTTTCTTCGGCGAGATGCTCGGCGCTGTTGATGAGCCGACCTTGCCTTACGGACAGAATCTGGCCAGTGACGGCCCTGCACAAGAGACGCAACTGGACCTGGAAAACGCGCTGAGCCACAGCATCCGTCAGCAGGCCAGGCGTTTGGGGGTCAGCGCCGCCAGCCTGATGCACCTCGCCTGGGCGCAGGTGCTGGGGCAATTGTCCGGACGCGACGCTGTGGTGTTTGGCACGGTGTTGCTCGGGCGATTGCAGGGCGGTGAAGGATCGGAGCGCGCACTCGGTGTGTTCATCAATACCTTACCGCTGTGCATCGAACTGAATGCGCACAGCGTTAAAGGTGCGGCACTGGCGACCCACGAACGCCTGAGTCAGTTGCTCGCTCATGAGCACGCGCAACTGGCGCAGGTGCAACAGTACAGCGCGATGCCGGCGGGCACACCGTTGTTCAGCACGCTGCTCAACTATCGTCACAGCGTGCCGGTCGGGCCGATATCCGCTGAGGTGCAAGCGGCGTGGCACGGCATGCAATTGCTCGCTGCCGAGGAACACACCAACTATCGCCTGACTCTCAGCGTTGATGATCTCGGTGAAGACTTCCGCCTGAAGGTATTGGCCGGGGCCGGCATTGATGCGCAGCGTATCTGCGGGTACATGCAGGGAGCGTTGATGACGTTGCTGGAGGCACTGGAGCACACGCCGCACGTGGGCTTTGACCGGTTGTCGATCCTGCCGGCAGCTGAGCGCGAACAGTTGCTGGTGGATTTCAATGCGACCGAGGCTGACTACCCGCGTGGGCTGACGATTGCCCGGCGCTTCGAGTCGCAGGTCACCGAGCGTCCGCAGGCTATTGCAGCGGTGTTTGCCGGACAGCCACTGACTTACTTGCAGCTCAATCGCCAGGCCAATGCCTTGGCGCATCACTTGATCGCCATCGGGGTGAAAGCCGATGACCGCGTGGCCATCGTCGCCCGCCGGGGTCTGGATACATTGGTCGGGCTGGTCGCCATCCTCAAGGCCGGCGCCGGCTATGTGCCGATCGATCCGGCGCATCCCGTCGAGCGGATCAGTTATTTGCTGAGCGACAGCGCACCGGTCGCGGTGCTCACTCAAAGCGATCTGCACGAGAGACTGCCACAACCGGACGTGCCAGTGATTGATGTCGATCTGTGCGCATGGCCGGCGCAGGCGCAGCACAACCCTGCGGTGCCGGGCCTGAGCGCTGCGCATCTGGCGTACGTGATCTACACCTCGGGTTCGACCGGTCTGCCCAAAGGCGTCATGGTCGAACATCAGACGTTGTCCAATCTGGTCGACTGGCACTGTGAAGCGTTCGATTTACGCGCCGGCAGCCACACCTCAAGCCTTGCCGGATTCGGTTTCGATGCGATGGCGTGGGAAGTCTGGCCGGCCCTGTGCGCGGGCGCGACCCTGCACCTGGCCCCAACCCATGACGGCGCTGAAGACATCGATGGGTTGCTCGACTGGTGGCGTGTGCAGCCGCTGGACGTGAGCTTTTTGCCAACACCGGTCGCCGAATATGCGTTCAGCCAGAACCTCGATCATCCGACCTTGCGCATCTTGCTGATCGGTGGCGATCGCTTGCGCCAGTTCAGCCGTCAGCAGCGCTTCGCCGTGATCAACAACTACGGCCCGACCGAGGCCACCGTGGTCGCGACTTCCGGGCGTATCGACGTTGGCGCGGCGTTGCACATCGGCAAACCGGTGGCGAATGCGGCGGTTTATTTGCTCGACGAGCAGCAACGGCCAGTGCCTATGGGCGTCATGGGCGAGTTGTACGTCGGTGGCGCGGGCGTGGCCCGGGGTTATCTGAACCGCGCCGATCTGACCGCTGAGCGCTTTCTGCACGACCCGTTCAGCCCCTTGCCGAATGCGCGCATGTACCGCACCGGTGACCTTGCCCGTTGGCGCGAAGACGGCTCGCTCGACTACCTGGGGCGTAACGACGACCAGGTGAAAATCCGTGGCATGCGCATTGAATTGGGCGAAATCGAGACTCGCCTCAATCAGCTCCCTGGTATCAACGAAGCGGTGTTGCTGGCCCGCGAGGACCAACCCGGCCAGCCGCGACTGGTGGCCTATTTCACCGAACAGGCGGGGGCCGAGCCACTGGCAGTGGGCGAGTTGCGCGAGCATCTGCTGACGCAGTTGCCGGACTACATGGTGCCGGCAGCGTTTGTCCGGCTCGAGGCTTTGCCGCTGACCGCCAATGGCAAGGTCGACCGCAAGGCATTGCCGAAACCGGACCTGGCCGCGCTGCCGACCCGCGAATACGAGGCTCCGCAAGGCGAGCTGGAAACCGCGCTGGCGCAGATCTGGACCGAAGTGCTGCAAGTCGGGCAGGTCGGCCGTCACGACCACTTCTTCGAACTGGGCGGTCATTCGCTGTTGGCGATGCGCATGGTCTCGCTGATCCGTCAGCGCCTCGGCATCGAACTGGCGCTGAGTGATCTGTTTGCCGATGCGCAATTGAGCGCAATCGCTGCAGTATTGAACCGCGCCGGGCGCAGCGCGTTACCGGAGATCTTGCCGGCACCGCGTGATCAGGCGCTGCCGATGTCCTTCGCCCAACAGCGCCTGTGGTTTCTCGCGCAAATGGCGGGTGGCAACTCGGCGTACAACATTCCTCTCGGCTTGCGCCTGCGCGGTCACCTCGACGTCGATGCCCTGCAATCGGCGCTGGCGCGGATCGTCGCCCGCCACGAAACCCTGCGCAGCCGTTTCATCCGCCTCGACGACAGCGCGCAGGTGTCGATTGCCCCGGTCGATAACGGTTGGCTGCTGCGTGTAGAAGATCTGCGCCAACAGCCGCAGGCCGAGCACACCTTGCAAATATTGCTGGCGCAGGAAGCCTCGACAACGTTTGATTTGCAGAACGATTCGTTGATTCGTGGACGGTTGGTGCGTCTGGCTGACGATCATCATGTGCTGCTGTTGACCGTGCATCACATCGTTGCCGACGGCTGGTCGATGGGTGTGCTGACCGGCGAGTTGATGGCGTTGTATCAGGCGTTCAGCCAGGGACAGCCTGACCCGTTGCCAGTCCTGACGTTGCAATACGGCGACTATGCCGTGTGGCAACGGCGTTGGCTCAGCGGTGAAGTGCTGCAGCAGCAAAGCCAATATTGGCAGCAGACCCTCGACGGTGCGCCGGCCTTGTTGACGCTGCCCACCGATCGCCCGCGACCGGCGCAGCAGGATTACACCGGCGGCAACGTCGAAGTGTTGCTGGACGAGCGCCTGAGTACTGGCCTCAAAGCGTTGAGCCAGCGTCATGGCGCGACCCTGTTCATGACCCTGATGAGTGCCTGGGCGTTGCTGATGAGTCGGCTGTCCGGGCAATCCGATGTGGTGATCGGCGCGCCGGTGGCCAACCGCAGCCGCGCCGAAATCGAAGGCCTGATCGGCATGTTCGTCAATACGCTCGCCGTGCGCATCGACACCTCAGGCGCGCCGAGCGTCGAAGCGCTGCTGGCACAGGTCAAGGCGCGGACACTGGAAGCGCAGGCGCATCAGGATCTGCCGTTCGAGCAAGTGGTGGAAATCGTCCGCCCGGTGCGCAGCCTGGCGCACAGCCCGTTGTTCCAGACCACGTTAAGCTGGGACGGCAGCGTTGGCCCGCAACTGGCCTTGGCCGAGCTGACGCTGGAGGGTGTTGCCGGGACCGGCGATGTCGCCAAGTTTGACCTGACGCTGACACTGGGCGAGGTCAACGGAGTGCTGCGCGGCACGCTGAACTACGCCACGGCGCTGTTCGATGCGCTGACGATCAAGCGGTACATCGGCTACTTCGAACGTCTGCTCGAGGCGATGGTTGCCGATGATCAAACGGTGCTGGAACGTGTACCATTGCTGGCAAACGATGAGCGCCAGCGCTTGCTGTACGACTTCAACGCCACGGCGCGTGGCTACCCGCAAACACTGACCGTACACGGGGTTTTCCAACAGCAGGCAGCCGCGCATCCCAAAGCTGTGGCGGCCGTGCATGGCGCGCAATCGCTGAGCTACTTTGAACTGAACGCCCAAGCCAACCGCCTGGCCCATCACCTGATCGCGCACGGCGTGCAGCCGGGCGATCACGTGGCGATCCTGCTGCCACGCTCGCTGGAGCTGCTGGTCGCGCAACTGGCCATTGCCAAATGCGCGGCCGCTTATGTGCCGCTGGACATCAATGCACCGAGCGAGCGCCAGGCGTTCATGGTCGAGGATTGCCGCGCGGTGGCGTTGTTGACCTTGAGCGGCGAAGTCATCGACTACGCCGCGCCGCGTATCGACCTCGACAGGCTGACCCTCAACGGCCAGCCGACGCACAACCCGAACCTGCTGCAGTCGTCCGAGTCGCTGGCGTACATCATGTACACCTCAGGTTCCACCGGCACGCCGAAAGGGGTGATGGTGCCGCACCGGGGCATCGGCCGCTTGGTGCTCAACAACGGTTACGCCGATTTCAATGCGCAGGATCGTGTGGTCTTCGCCTCGAACCCGGCGTTCGATGCGAGCACCATGGACATCTGGGGGCCACTGCTCAATGGCGGTCGCGTGGTGATCATCGACCATCAAACCTTGCTCGATCCGCATGCTTTCGGCCGTGAACTGAGCAGCAGTGGCGCAACGATCCTGTTCGTCACCACCGCGCTGTTCAATCAATACGTGCAACTGATTCCGCAGGCGCTCAAGGGCCTGCGGATTCTGCTGTGCGGCGGTGAGCGTGGCGATCCGGCGGCGTTTCGTCGAATGTTGGCCGAGGCGCCAACACTGCGCATCGTGCATTGCTACGGCCCGACTGAAACCACCACCTACGCCACAACCTTTGAAGTGCGCGAAGTGGCAGAAAACGCCGAGAGCGTGCCGATTGGCGGGCCGATCGCTAACACGCAGGTTTACGTGCTTGATGCGTATCAGCAGCCTGTGCCGATGGGCGTCACCGGCGAGCTGTATATCGGTGGGCAGGGCGTGGCGCTGGGGTATCTGAACCGGGCGGATCTGACTGCCGAGAAATTCCTCTGCGATCCGTTCAGCGAGATGCCGGGCGCGTTGCTCTATCGCACCGGCGACCTCGCGCGCTGGCTGGCACCGGGGCAACTCGATTGCATCGGGCGTAACGACGATCAGGTGAAGATTCGCGGTTTCCGCATCGAACTGGGAGAAATCGAAAACCGCCTGCTGAATTGCCTGGGGATCAAGGAAGCGGTGGTGCTGGCGCGCCGCGACGGACAGGATTCCCCGCGTCTGGTGGCGTACTACACGGCGCACGATGAACACTTGGATAGCGCTGAGCTGCACGCGCAAATGCACGCGCGACTGCCGGAATACATGGTGCCCACCGCGTGGGTGCAACTCGATGTATTGCCGTTGAACAACAACGGCAAGGTTGATCGCAAGGCGCTGCCGGCACCGACGCAGGAGGCACTGCTCAGTCGGGCCTACGAGGCACCGGCCAATCCTCTGGAAGCAAGCCTGGCGCAGGTCTGGGCCGAGGTGTTGCAGGTCGGGCAGGTCGGTCGCTATGACAACTTCTTCGAGCTCGGCGGCCATTCATTGCTGGCCATGCGCATGCTCTCTCAGGTGCGCCAGCAATTGGGCGTGGAGCTGGCGCTGGCCGATCTGTTTGCCAACCCGGAACTGGCGGCGGTCGCCGAAGTGTTGAGTCAGGCCGAACGCAGCAGCTTGCCGCCGATTCTGCCGGCGCCGCGCGATCAGGCACTGCCGTTGTCGTTCGCCCAGCAACGCTTGTGGTTCCTCGCGAAAATGGATGGCGGCAACACCGCCTACAACATTCCTCTGGGCTTGCACCTGCGTGGCCGACTCGACGCCGTGGCACTGCAACGGGCATTGGCGCGAATCGTCGCTCGTCACGAAACCCTGCGTAGTCGGTTCACCCAACTGAACGACGAAGCACAGGTGCTGATTGCCCCGGTCGACAGTGGTCTGCCGCTGATTGTGGAAGACTGGCGACAACAGCCGCAGACCGAGGAGGCCTTGCGCACATTGCTCGATACGGAAGCGCGCGGGCCGTTCAACTTGCAGGACGATCCGTTGATTCGCGGTCGGCTGGTGCGTCTGGCTGATGAGCACCATGTGCTGTTGCTGACGATGCACCACATCATCTCCGACGGTTGGTCGATGGGCGTGCTGACCCATGAATTGATGGCGCTGTATCAGGCGTTCAGCCGTGGCGAGGACGATCCGCTGCCACCGCTGGCCTTGCAATACACCGACTACGCGGTATGGCAACGGCGCTGGTTGAGCGGTGAGGTGTTGCAGCGCCAGAGTGATTACTGGCAGCAGACCCTGGCCGGCGCCCCGGCATTGTTGAGCCTGCCGACTGACCGACCACGGCCGGCGCAACAGGATCACCGCGGCGGCAGTGTCGAGATCGTACTGGACGCGCAGGCCAGCGCCGGTCTCAAGGCGTTGTGTCAGCGCCACAGCGTGACGCCGTACATGGTAATCATGAGCGCCTGGGCGATGCTGCTTACGCGTCTGTCCGGGCAGTCCGATGTGGTCATCGGCTCGCCCGTCGCCAACCGTACCCGCGCCGAAATCGAAGGGTTGATCGGCATGTTCGTCAACACCCTGGCGCTGCGCATCGATACCTCGGGTGATCTGACGGGGGCAGCGCTGCTGGCGCGGGTCAAAGCGCAGACGCTGGCCGCGCAGGCGCATCAGGATCTGCCGTTCGAACACGTGGTGGAAGTCACCCGACCGCTGCGCAGCCTTTCCCACACACCGTTGTTCCAGACTTTGCTGAGCTGGGACAGCAGCGTGGCGCCAGCCCTGGCACTCGACGAGCTGACGCTGGAAGGCCTGGCCGGGGAAAATCACTTTGTGAAGTTCGACCTGTCGCTGAGTCTGGGCGAAAGCCAGCACGGGGTGCGTGGCTCGCTGCGCTACGCCACCGCGCTGTTCGATGAGTCGACCGTGCAGCGTTTTGTCGGTTACTTCCAGCGCTTGCTGGCGGCGCTGGTCAGTGATGATCAGGCGGTGTTGGCGCAAGTCGAGTTGCTTGCGGCGGATGAGCAGCAACGCCTGCTCGGCGACTTCAACGCGACGGCGCTTGATTGCCCGGTCGAGCAACCGGTGCAGAGCCTGTTTGAAGCACAGGTGCGGCGTCAGCCGGACGCCATCGCCGTGCAGTCGGGCGAACACAGCCTGACCTATCGCGAGCTGAATGCCCGTGCCAACCGCCTCGCGCATCACCTGCGTGAGCAAGGCGTCGGGCCGGATGCGCGGGTGGCGCTGTGCGTCGAGCGTGGGCTTGATCTGGTGGTGGGGCTGCTCGGCATTCTCAAGGCCGGTGGCGCGTACGTGCCGCTGGATCCGGCTTATCCGGCGGAGCGCCTGGACTTTATGCTCAGGGATTGCGCGCCGGTGGCGGTGCTGGTGCAGACGGCCACGCGATCGCTGTTTGCCGAAGCCGGGGCAGTGCTGATCGACTTTGACCAATGCACCTGGCACGACCAGTCAGAATACGATCCGCAAGTGCCAGGCCTGAGTCCTTCGAATCTGGCGTACATGATCTACACCTCAGGTTCGACTGGCACACCCAAAGGCGTGATGCTCGAACATCGTGGCTTGTGCAATCTGGTGCATTGGGGCTCGCAGATTTGCCCGCCAGCTCCAGAGGGCGCGTTGTTGCAGAAAGCCCCATTCAGTTTCGATGGTTCGGTGTGGGAATTCTTCTGGCCACTGACGGCCGGTGTGCGTCTGGTGCTGGCACGGCCGGGCGGCCATCGGGAACCGGCGTACCTGGCGCAAGTGATTCGTCAACAGCGGGTTACGGTGGTCAAGTTCGTGCCGGCGCTGTTGCAGCAATTTCTCGAGCTGCAAGACGTCAGTGAATGCACCAGCCTCACCGATGTGTTCTGCGGTGGCGGCGAACTCACGGCGGCCCTGGCCCGCGAAGTGCGCCAGCAACTGCCGTGGGTGCGCCTGCATAACGTGTATGGCCCGACCGAAGCCACGGTCGACAGCACCGCGTGGACACTGGAACCGCACATGCCCGTGCCATCCACCGAATTGCCGATTGGCAAGGCGATCTGTAACACCCGTTTGTACGTGCTCGATGCGCATGACCAAGCGGTACCGCTCGGTGTTATTGGCCAGTTGCACATCGGCGGCATCGGCGTGGCGCGAGGGTATATGGGACTGCCACAGATGCAGGCCGAGCGCTTTATCGACAGTCCGTTTGTGCCCGGGGACCGCTTGTACCGCACCGGCGATCTGGTGCGTTACCGCGCGGACGGTAACCTCGAATTCCTCGGGCGCAATGACTTCCAGGTCAAGCTGCACGGCTTGCGCCTGGAACTCGGTGAAATCGAAGCGCGGTTGATCCAGCACCCGGGTGTGCGCGAGGTGGTCGTGCTGATGCGCGACGAGCGTCTGGTCGCGTATTTCACAGTGCGCGAGGGCAGCGCTGCTCCGGCTATCGACATGCTGCGCGCGTTCATTCTTGAACAGTTACCCGAGTACATGGTGCCGGGTGCGTTTGTTGCGCTCGACGTCCTGCCCTTGAGTCCCAACGGCAAGATCGACCGTCAGGCGTTGCCGGCGCCGGGCCTCGACGCGGTACTCAGCCGACATTACGAAGCACCTGAAGGCGAGGTCGAAACCGTGTTGGCGCGGGTCTGGGCTGAGGTGCTGAATGTCGAACAGGTCGGACGCCACGACAACTTCTTCGAATTGGGCGGGCATTCGCTGCTGGCGATTCGTCTGGTCAACCTGCTGCAACGTGCGGGGCAACAGGTGACACTGGCGGAGCTGTTCCAGCGTCCGAGTGTCGAGTCGCTGGCCGCATTGCTCGGTCAACGCCATGCCGCGCCCGAACAGCCGGAAGGACTGGTTGTGGTGCGGCCGGGCGCGGGCGGCGATGCGCTGTTCCTGATCCATGAGTTCAGTGGCAGGGAGGTGTATTTCCCGGCATTGGCGATGCACATCGAGGGGCAGTTTGCGATTTACGGTTTGCCCGGTGTGCCGTTGGGGCAGCCGCAGCTGCGCACGCTTGAGTGCATGGCCACGCGGATGGTCGGGATTATCCGGGCGGTACAACCGCATGGGCCGTATCGTCTGGCCGGGTGGTCGTTTGGTGGCTTGCTGGCGTATGAAATCGCTCAGCAGTTGCTGGGTCTCGATGAGGCGGTGGCGTTTGTCGGCCTGCTCGATACCTACGCGCCGCATCCGGCCAGTCAGGATAAAACCCGCTGGAGCGGCGCGCATCGCGACAAGCATCAGTTGCTGGAGCACTGCCGCGCGCGTTCGCAGATGCGCGGTGCAGAAGGGCTGCCGGCGTCGGCTGAGGTCGAGCGGCTGGAGGCTGAAGTCGAACGCATTGCGTTCGATGAGCTGTTCCAGCGCTGCTGCGAACAGCAATTGCCTGACCCGGAACTGGCCGCACTGAGTGCAGCGGATGCCTGGAGTTACTTTGATCGTGAGGCCGCTCATGGCCTGGCGCTGGCGCATTACCGGGTCAGCCCGGCCAGTCAGCCGGTGCACTTGTTCCGCGCTCAGGCACTGATGCCGGGGCAGGCGAAGCCGAGTCCGACCCGCGGTTGGGAAAACAAGATCAGTACAGGTTTGCTGCGCTGCATCGATGTCCCGGGTGATCACCGCAGCATGATGAAAGCTCCGGATATTCAGGCGCTCGGTCAGGCCTTGAGTCAGGCTATGGCCGCTGCGCTGGTTCCGGAGCCAGAGACCTATCAGCCGCTGTTGACCATTCAGAGCGGGCACGCCGGGCATGCGCCGATCTTCTGCGTGCCGGGGGCGGGCGACAGTGTCACCGGGTTCATTCACCTGACCGAGGCCTTGGGCCCGGAGTGGCCGATCATCGGCCTGCAACCGCGCGGGCTCGATGGCAACGGCGTGCCGCACAGCCAGGTTGAAGCGGCAGCGAAGTGCTATCTGCAAGCGGTCGAGCAGTTGTATCCGCAAGGTGCGGTGCACCTGATCGGCCATTCCTTCGGCGGCTGGGTCGCGCATGCCATGGCCGCGCAGTTGCAGGCGGCGGGGCGTGAGGTGGCGTCATTGACCCTGATCGACAGCGAGTCTCCCGGCGGCAACGGTACGGCGGGCAAACCGTACACCACGACTGCCGCGCTGGAACGCTTGATCGAGACGCTGCAACTGTCCAGCGGCAAGTCGTTGGGCATCGACCCGCTGGCGTTCGCCGAGGCTGACGACACCACGCAAATGCGCCTGTTGCACGAGGGCATGGTGCGCGCCGGTGTGTTGTCTGCGCGTTCGTCAGCGCAGGCCATGCACGGCCCGGTCCGCACCTTCGCCACAGCCTTGCGCACGGCCTATCAACCGCAGTTGGCCTACACCGGGCCGGTGCGGCTGGCGCTGGTCGATGACCCGACGCTGGATGCGTGGGGCAATCAGCGCGAGCAAGCGGCGATGGTCGAAGGCTGGCAACGCCAGGTGACGGATCTGGCGGTGTGGTACGGGCCGGGCAACCACTTCACGATTCTCAAGGCGCCCAATGTTTTCAGTCTCGCGGCGTGGTGGCATGACGGCCTGAAAGTGCCGGCCGGCCAAGTGGTTTCCTGATTGTTGTTTATCTACCAGAACCCGGCTGCTGGCCGGGCTCACCCCTGAACGGACTTGTGGTTATTTATGGAAAAGTCGAAGTTGCGCAAAGTCGGTATGGGTTTAGCGTTAGTGGCAGTAGCGGGATTGGCTTTCTACACGGTGCAGGCACCGGCCGAGGCGCCGCAATACCTGACCGCCCCGGTGGAACGCAGTGACATTGAAAACGCGGTGCTCGCCACCGGGTTGCTCGAAGGCATCAAGCAAGTGGACGTCGGCGCGCAAGTGTCGGGGCAATTGAAGTCGCTCAAGGTCAAGGTTGGCGACAAGGTGAAGAAAGGGCAGTGGCTGGCGGAAATCGATCCGCTGGTGTTGCAGAACACTTTGCGTCAGGCCCAGGTTGATGAGGAAAACCTGCAAGCGCAAAAACGCGCGACCCAGGCTCAGCTCAGGCAGACCAAAGCGATTTACGAGCGCTACAAGAACTTGCAGGACGACGCGTCGATCTCGCGCCAGGACTTCGAAACCGCCGAGTCGGATTATCAGGTGCAACAGGCCAATCTGATGTCGCTCGATGCGCAGATCAAAAGCGCGCACATCCAGATCGACACGGCCAAGGTCAATCTGGCCTACACACGGATTGTTGCGCCGATTGATGGCGACGTGGTCGGCGTGGTCACTCAGGAAGGCCAGACCGTGATCGCCAGCCAATTGGCACCGGTCCTGCTGAAACTGGCGGATCTGGACACCATGACGGTCAAGGCACAGGTGTCCGAAGCCGACGTGATTCACATCGCCCCGGGGCAAGAGGTGTATTTCACCATTCTCGGCGAGGACAAACGCTACTACGCGAAACTGCGCGGCACGGACCCGGCGCCGCAGAACTTTCTTGAAACACCGCCCGCCGGTACGCCTAAGCAAAGCAGCGCGGTGTTTTACAACGCGTTGTTCGAGGTGCCCAATCCCGATCATCGCCTGCGCATCTCGATGACCGCGCAGGTGCGCATTATCCTCGACACCGCCAAGTCGGTGCTGACCGTGCCGGTGGCGGCGCTCGGTCCGCGCAATGCCGACGGCAGTTTCCCGGTACGCGTACTCGACGCCAAGGGCCACGCGCAGTCGCGCAACGTGCAGACTGGGATCAACAACAACGTCAAAGTGCAGATCAACGCCGGTCTGGCAGAAGGCGACCGCGTGGTGATCGGTGATCCGGTGAACAATGTGGCGGGGGCCTGAGCATGACTGAGCCACTGCTACAACTGACCGGCATCACCCGCAGTTTCACCGCTGGCGACCGCGAGTTTCTCGCGCTGAACAACATCAATCTGACGATCAATGCCGGGGAAATGGTGGCGATCATTGGTGCCTCCGGTTCCGGCAAATCGACGCTGATGAACATCCTCGGTTGCCTCGATTACGCCACCGCCGGCAGCTACAGGATCAACGGCCAGGAAACCCGCGATCTGGACAATCAGGCCCTGGCCGAGCTGCGCCGCGACTACTTTGGTTTCATCTTCCAGCGTTACCACTTGCTGCCGCATTTGAGCGCAATGCACAACGTCGAGATGCCGGCGATTTACGCCGGTACGCCACAGCTTCAACGCCATGCCCGTGCCCGTGAGTTGTTGGCGCGACTGGGTCTGGAAGGGCATTTGACGCATCGGCCGAGCCAGCTCTCCGGCGGTCAGCAACAGCGCGTGAGTATCGCCCGCGCCTTGATGAACGGAGGCGAAGTGATCCTCGCCGACGAACCGACCGGCGCCCTCGACACGGCCAGCGGCAAGGAGGTCATGCGCATCCTGCTGGAGCTGCACGCGGCGGGGCACACGGTGATTCTGGTCACTCACGACCCGAAAGTGGCGGCCAATGCCGAGCGCATCATCGAAGTCAGCGACGGCGAAATCCTCAGCGACCGCAGCAACGAACGCGATACCACGCACCTGCTCAGCGAAGAACCGGTGGCACCGAAAGCCACCGCTTCGCGTCGCCTGGTCGCCAGTCTCGGGTTGTTCAAAGAAGCATTCGCCATGGCGTGGGTGGCGTTGATCTCGCACCGCATGCGCACCTTGCTGACCATGCTCGGCATCGTCATTGGCATCACTTCCGTGGTGTCGATTTCGGCGGTCGGGGAGGGCGCGAAGAACTATGTGCTCAAGGACATTGCGGCGATTGGCAGCAATACCATCGATGTCTATCCCGGCAGCAGTTATGGCGACAAACGTGCCGCCGCCATTGAAACCCTGACGCCGGCCGACGTCACCGCGCTGAATCAGTTGTACTACGTCGACAGCGCCACGCCGATGATCGGCCGCAGCCTGTTGTTGCGTTATCGCAATATCGATCTGGATGCGCAGGTCAACGGCGTCAGCGATCAGTACTTTAAGGTGCGCGGGATCAAAATGGCCGCGGGCATCCCGTTCAGCGAAAGCGATGCGCGGCGCCAGGCGCAGGTGGTGGTCATCGATCACAACACCCGGCAGCGCCTGTTTGGCCAGGATGTCGACCCGTTGGGCCAGGTGATCCTGATCGGCAACCTGCCATGCACAGTGATCGGCGTGGCCGCGCAGGATAAAAGCCTGTTTGCCTCGGGCAAGACCCTCAACGTCTGGGTGCCCTACGAAACCGCCGCCGGGCGGGTGTTGGGCCAGCGTTATCTGGACAGCATCAGCGTGCGCATGAAGGACGGCCAGCCGAGCAAAGTGGTGGAAGAGCACGTTACCCAACTGCTGCTGCAACGCCACGGCACCAAGGATTTCTTCACCAACAACCTCGACAGCGTCTTGCAGACCGTGCAGAAAACCAGCCGCTCGCTGGCGTTGCTGCTGTCGCTGATTGCGGTGATTTCCCTGGTGGTCGGCGGCATCGGGGTGATGAACATCATGCTGGTGTCGGTGACCGAACGGACCCGCGAGATTGGTATTCGCATGGCGGTGGGGGCGCGGCAGTCGGACATCCGTCAGCAGTTTCTGGTGGAGGCGGTGATGGTCTGTTTGTTGGGCGGGGCGATCGGCATTTCCCTGTCGTATGCGATCGGGCATTTGTTTTCGGTGTTTATCAAGGAGTGGGAAATGGTGTTCTCGCTGGCGTCGGTACTGACGGCGGTGGTGTGCTCGACGTTGATCGGGATTGTGTTTGGCTTTGTGCCGGCGCGGAATGCTTCGCGGCTTGATCCGATCGAGGCGTTGGCGCGGGATTGAGAGCGGCCCTCATCAAACCTGTTGGGGCATTGCTCAGGTCGTGATGTTGGGGGAATTGGCGGTGAATCAGGCTTTGGTGCGCGTCGCGGGATTGCCCTCACCCTAACCCTCTCCCAGAGGGAGAGGGGACTGACCGCAGTGTTTGCTGGAGATACGCCGACGTGGGATACCGAGCCAAACTCAGGTTTTGAACAGCACAAAGATCGGCTCCCTTTCCCCCTCGCCCCCCTTGGGGGGAGAGGGCTGGGGTGAGGGGGGAATCCCACTGACACACCGCAAAACCTGGAACCACCGCCATCCAGAATTTCCATCAATAAACACAACGCCGATTGCCCGTTTAAATTACACGAACCGTTACGTCATGCCGCCTACAACACCTTGCGTCGTTACCTACGCGTACGCCAGAATCCGCCGGCTTGTGCGCTTATCCCATGGGCTCTATCGTTTCCCTGCCACTGCCTATCAGTGGTCGGGTTTAGTAGCCCGATTGGTATTAGTAAGTGCATGAGTTCCATTTAGTCAGGTGCGTCTCTGCCTGCACTCAATGGTGGTTGTGCGCAGGGCGCCCTCGGGCGCGCCGGTCTTGCTAATTCCACCGGTCTACTAACCTGTGCACAGCCGCCACCCTTCTTTTAGTAGAGAACGGTCGCGGCCCTATTTCAGGAATTAGATGAATATGTTCAAAGTTACGCCGAACCCTCCGGACACCGATCCGATCCCCTACGACGCCGCGCTCGAACCTCAAAACATCAAAGAGGCTACAGAGCGGGCGATCAATTTCTACCTCAATCCTTCCGCACTCAAAACCTCAAAACCCACTCGCAAAACCGGCAAGATCTACCTGATCGACCCCACCATCGACGACGAAACCCTGCTCGTCGAAGCCTACGAATCGTTGTCCTCGGCCAGTGACATGGCCCGCGACCTTGCCGACTCGATCGACAGCCCTCACCGCAAGAAGATGCTGATCCTGCAACAGGTGATCATGTTGAGTGAATTGGTGGTGAGTCGCGTCCTCGACAATCAGCGCTTGCCCAATTAATTGCGAAACGGCCGCGTGAGGGAGCCTGCTCCCTCGCTGCGCAGAAGGAGTTTGAGCTGATGTCCAAGACACGCGATCCGCCGGTGACTGCGGCCAACATCATGGCCACGCCCTACACGCCCAACGCTATGTTCCGGGTCAATCCGCAAACCGATACCGAATCCCTGCTGGCAAACGCCTGTGAATCGCTGGCATCCGCCTCGGTCATGTTGTCTGATTTTGCCGGGATGCTGGAGGGGCCGCATCGCAATACCTTGCTGGGTATTGCGCAAGTGGTGATGTTGGGGGAATTGGCGGTGAATCAGGCATTGGAGCACGTCGCGGGAGTGCCCTCACCCTAACCCTCTCCCAGTGGGAGAGGGGACTGACCGCGGTGTTTGCTGAAGATGCACCGACGTGAACTACCGAGCCGAACTCAGGTTCTGAAAACCACAATGATCGGCTCCCAAGCCGAACTCAGGTTTTGAAAACCACAAAGATCGGCTCCCTTTCCCCCCTCGCCCCCTTGGGGGAGAGGGCTGGGGTGAGGGGGTAGATCCAACTGACCCACCCAAAATACCGAAGGCGTCGCAATCCCGGCGTATCAAGCCGCACTCGACGCCAACGCCTCCAACGGCGAATACATCCAGCGCATCAACGAATGCCGCCCGCTGATGCCCAACTTGATCGCCGCCCGTTTCAGATAACTCTCTACGGTGTTGACCTTCAACGCCAATTGCTCCGCCAGTTCCGGCGCCGTGCGGCCGGCGAGCAGACCGACACACACTTCGGTTTCGCGGTTGGACAGGCTCAGCCCCAGTTGCTCCAAGCGCTCGTCAAAGCGCAGGCGCAAGGTTTCCAGGCCGCTGCCTTCGGCTGCTTCGGACGGAATTTGTGGATCAGGGGTGGCCGGTTGCAGGGCGTTGATGTGTTTTTCCACCATCGGCAGCAGCACCGGGGAAATGTCCTGCAACAGGCTGCGCTCCTGCGCGGAGAAACGCTGCGACTCGCCGTTGCGGTACACCGAAATCACGTAGCGATAGCCGTCCTTGCGCCGGGTCAGGTGCAGTTGCGAGGCGTCCGCACTGGTCGCGGCCGGCGGAGTCTGTAAATGGTGAGCCGCCGCACTGTGTTCGGAAAACACCGTTTCGGCGAGCAGGGCCGGCTCTTTCAGCGGCTCCGGCTCACTGCGGCTCGACGCGCGGCCCACTGGTTCGACACGCATCTGCCGGATGTGCGTGGCGTCGACCGCCAGTTGCGTCAGGATCAGGTCATGCAGCATGCGCGGAAAGTGCCGGCTGCCGGTGCTGGCGATGACCTTGCCGATGTGGGGGAACAAGTGTGAATTCATATGCGTGTCATCCCTGAGAGGCGTTAATTCAAAAACGTCTGCAGCCCTGTCGACGATCTCCTTGGTCGACGAAAAACCGCAGACTTGGATCCTATCCTAGTACAACGTTTGAGCGACGGTTTAATGAAGGTGTTATTAGCTAATAACCCTGAATTTGCTGGCTTCAATGCGGGAACGAAGAGAATACCCTCGTTGAATTGTCCTGTTCAGGTTGACGGTGAAACCCATTTCAACCGATTTATCCCTTTTCGATGCGTCAGTAACCTGTACACAACTTGAACGCAACAACAACTTCCAACACTGAAAAGGGACGCACACCATGACCACTCCAACCTACAACCGCCTGAACAAAGACGACGCTATCGTGCTGCTGGTCGACCACCAGACCGGCCTGATTTCGCTGGTGCAGGACTTCTCGCCAAACGAATTCAAGAACAACGTGCTGGCCCTGGCGGATCTGGCCAAGTTCTTCGAACTGCCGACTATCCTCACCACCAGTTTCGAACAAGGCCCGAACGGCCCGTTGGTGCCAGAGCTGAAAGAGATGTTCCCGGACGCGCCGTACATCGCTCGTCCAGGCCAGATCAACGCCTGGGACAACGAAGATTTTGTGAAAGCGATCAAAGCCACCGGTCGCAAGCAGATCATCATTGCCGGTGTGGTAACGGATGTCTGCGTAGCGTTCCCGACCTTGTCGGCGCTGGCGGAAGGGTTTGATGTGTTTGTGGTGACTGATGCGTCCGGCACTTTCAACACCACCGTGCAACAAGCCGCGTGGAGCCGCATGACTCAGGCCGGAGCGCAGATGATGAACTGGTTCTCGGTGGCCTGTGAGCTGCACCGCGACTGGCGCAACGATATTGAAGGCTTGGGTAATCTGCTGTCGCAGCGCATCCCCAACTACCGCAACCTGATGAACAGCTACTCGGCGCTGACGCCTCAGCAGAAGTAATTCGACATGCTGCAAACGAAAAGCCTGCCCTGAAAAGCAGGCTTTGTCGTGTCTGCACTGTAAAGCGCTGGCTGCGTTGCGATGACGTTACTTCAGGTTATGGCTGAAGAACGTGGTCAATTTGGCGAAGGGAATCAGGTTGACCCGGTCGTATAAGTCGACATGGCCGGCCCCTGGAATGATCAGCAGCTCCTTGGGTTCGGCCGCGCGCTGGTACGCGTCTTCACTGAACTCGCGGGAGTGCGCCTGAGCACCGGCGATGAACAGCAGCGGGCGGGGGGAGATGCTCTCGATGTCATTGAACGGGTAGAAGTTCATGAACTTCACATTGCTGATCAGCGTCGGCATGGTGGTGGTCTGCGGCGAAGCACCGGCCGGAGTGACCTGGCCACGCGGGGTACGGTAGAAATCGTAGAACTCGTCACCCACGGCATTGCCAGTGAGCTTGAGCGGTGTGCCGCCGGTGTAGCGGACCGGGCCGCCCCAGAACTGCGCGTTACGCTGTTGCGCAGCCTGTTCAACGATCGATTGGCGTTGCGCTGGCGTGAGCGAATGTTTGAGGCCGTTGCGGTTGGCAGCACCCATGTCGTACATGCTGACGGTGGCAATCGCCTTCAAACGTGGGTCGATCTTGGCGGCACTGATGGCGAAGCTGCCGCTGCCGCAAATACCGATAACGCCGATACGCTCGCGATCGACCAGTGGGCGAGTGCCGAGAAAGTCCACCGCCGCGCTGAAGTCTTCGGCATAAATGTCCGGCGCAACCGACTGGCGTGGCAGGCCTTCGCTTTCGCCCCAGAAGGACAAGTCGAACGACAGCGTGACGAAACCCTGTTCCGCCATTTTGGTCGCGTAGAGATTGGCGCTTTGCTCTTTCA
Organism: Pseudomonas sp. 3B-A001-10F; assembly: GCF_056313565.1. Lineage (NCBI taxonomy): Bacteria > Pseudomonadati > Pseudomonadota > Gammaproteobacteria > Pseudomonadales > Pseudomonadaceae > Pseudomonas > Pseudomonas sp. 3B-A001-10F. Next base: position 47,988 of record NZ_JBQYFW010000021.1, on the reverse strand, counting down.
CTGCGCCCATCGGGTGGCCGACGATGATCGCGGCATTTTTTGACTGTGGGTCAAGGTTCTTCAGGCTGAACAGATTGCCTGCGACCTTCATTCCGTACTGGTTCTTGAAGGTGACCTTTTCCACGGTCACTTTATCGCTGGTGTAGAAGTTGTCTGCGCCGTTCGACATATCGGCTCCCATGGCTGAAAAAGTACTGAAGAGCAGCCCGAAGGCCAAGCAAAAACCTTTCACTGGAATGTCCTTGCGATTGAGGGTTTATTCGTCTGAGTCTGTGCACGAACATTCTCTCGATCAGCGCCTTGGCGCCGAAGTGCATTCCTCTGGATTGCTTGCCTGATCCACTGAGTCCTGGATTTTTAATGCCGCGCAAACACGATTTGGCGGCGATGAGAGGGCAGGGACGCGATATGGATTACGCTGAGGATTCAGCGCTGGCTTCGACCACCCCGGTCTCAGCCCGCCCGCCACTGCGCTGGGTTTCCGGCACCCCGATCCCAAGCAACACAACCGCCACCGCCGCAATAGCGGCCAGGGTCAGAAACGCCGCGCTGTAACCGGCCTCTTGCACGACGAGTCCGGCGAGGCCGTTGCTTAGCGCCGCGCCCAGCCCGAACACCGTGGTCAGTGCGCCGAGGCTGACGTTGAAGTGGCCGGTGCCCTGGGTGAGGTCTTTGACCATGATCGGAAACAAGGCGCCGAACAGACCGGCGCCGACGCCGTCGAGCAGTTGCACCGCGACCAGCCAATAGGCATCGTCCGACAGCGTGTAGAGCACGCCGCGCAAGGGCAGGATCAGGAATCCGGCCAGCAGCAGCGGCTTGCGTCCCCACAGATCGGCTTTCGCCCCGACCAGTAATGCCGCCGGCACCATCACCAATTGCGCCGCGACGATGCACGCCGAGGTCAGCGGGGTGGCCATCTGCAAATTGGCTTGCGCAAGTTTTTGGCTCACCAGCGGCAACATCGCCGCATTGGCGAGGTGGAACAGCGCACAGCAAATGGCGAACAGCAACAGCGGCCGGTTGCTCAGCAGCACCGACAAACCGGAAGGCTGTCGGTGGCAGGCGTCGGCTGGATCCAGTCCGCGCGCCAGATCATGGTCGATGGCGGCTGGCGAAACGCAGGCGATGGCAATGACACTGGCCAAAGCCATGGCCGCCATCAGATAGAACACTGCGACCGGGCCGAACAGGTAGGCAAATATACCGGCCAGCAGGGCGGCGCAGGCATTGCCGGCATGATTGAAGGTTTCGTTGCGCCCGGTTCGCCGAGTGAACGCCCGTGGCCCGGTCATGCCCAGGGTAATCGCACAAATGGCCGGGGCGAATATCGAGGCGGCCATTGCGCTCAAGGTTTGCGTCAGCGCCACCCAAGTGAACGACGTCACGAACGGCAGCATCAGGCAGCTTCCGGTCACCACCAGCGCGGCGATCGCAATCAACGCACGTTTGCGCCGGCTGTTGTCGACCCAGGCACCGGCGGGTGTCTGGGTGATCAGCGCGGCGACCCCGGCGATGGTCATCACCAGACCAATGCTGGCCGGCTCCCAGTGATGCACCGCCAACAGATAGATGGCCAGATAGGGGCCGAGGCCGTCGCGCACGTCGGCGAGGAAAAAGTTCAGGCTGTCCAGTGACAGGTTGTTGCGGCGATCGAGGTCAGCGGCCACGGCGGTGTCTTCAATGTTCGAGGTTTGCGGATGGATTCAACCTCAGCAAGCCTAATGACCTGCGCCCGTGAATATAAGTTGCAGGCCACGGCTGTGTCGTTGCGAAACAACGCCAAGGGGCTGAAAACGACGTTCCGTCATACGGTTGCTGCACGTTCGACGCGCTACTTGTATCCTTGCGCCGGTCGAGGACATACGACCGCTGTTATTGCCTTGAATCAGTAACGGCCGGAACCGGAAACCGGACTTTCCATTAGGTACTTTCGTGAAGCGTGATACCCACCTCGTCATCCTCTTGCTGCTGGTCATCGGCTGCTCCCTGGCGTCGCTGACCATCTGGAAAGTGCTGTCTTCGCGCGATCGCGCGCTGGAGGAAGTCAACGTGCACGGGTTGAACCTGACCCAAGCACTCGAAACCTATTCCGAAGGCATTGTCCGGCAAAGTTCGCTGCTGTTGCTCGGGCTGGTCGAACGCCTGGAAACCGAGGGCAGTGGCCCCACGCAGATCCAGCGCCTGAGTGCGCTGATCAACCGCCAGCAACCGTTGATGCCACAAATGAGCGGTATCACCATCTATGACCGAGATGGTCATTGGCTGATGTCGTCGAACCGGCCGATTCCGGTCGGTGCCAGCAGTATTGATCGAGCCTATTTCATTCATCATCGCGCCGATCCGAGCCGCGAACCCTTTATCGGGCCACCGATCCGCAGCCGTTCCAATCAGGAGTGGGTGATCACCGTCAGCCGCCGTTTCAATGATGATCGCGGCGAGTTCGCCGGGGTCGTGGCCGTGACCCTGGGCGTGGAAAACTTTCTGCGCCTGTTCGGCAAACTCGACATCGGCCAGGACGGTGCCATCGGCTTGTCCTATACCGACGGTACGTTGCTGGTGCGCTATCCCTTCCGCGAGCAGGACATGGGCCGCAACTTTTCCAAGTCGCCGATCTACGCCAAGTACCTGGTCGATCAATCGGTCGGCACCGCGTCTTATACCTCCAGCCTGGATGGCGTCGAACGCCTCTACGCCTTCCGCAAAAGTGAGAAGTTGCCACTGATCACTACGGTCGCCATCGGCAAGCGTGAAGCGCTCAAGGCGTGGCGAACCGAGGCACTGTTGTCGGCGGTGGTGGTGGCGGGGCTGTTGGGGCTCACCGGTCTGATCGGCTGGTTCTTGATCCTCGATATTCGGCGCCGGACCCAGGTTGAAGGCGAACTGCGCATCGCTCAGCAGCAGTTGCTCGGCTCCAATCGACAACTGGAACTGTTGGCCATGAAGGATGCGCTGACCGGGCTGGCGAATCGGCGCTGCTTCGACCAGACCCTGGCCACAGAGGCGCGTCGGGCAAAGCGCGACGGTTCGTCACTGGCCTTGCTGATGATCGATATCGACTATTTCAAGCGCTTCAATGATGCCTTCGGGCATGTTGCCGGCGACGCATGTCTGCAAACCGTCGGTAGCGTGCTGGATGAGTGTGTGCGGCGACCGTCGGACCTGGTGGCGCGCTACGGCGGCGAAGAGTTCGCCGTGATCATGCCCGACACCGATATGGGCGGCGCTGCGGTGGTGGCGCAGCTGATTATCGAGCGCCTGCAGCAAGCCAACATTGCCCACCCCACCAGTCCGGTGGCTCGTGTGAGCCTGAGCATCGGCATCGCCGCTGCGCGCGGTGCGCACCTGGAGCCGGTGAGCGCTCTGATCGAGTGCGCCGACCAAGCGCTGTATCAAGCGAAAACGGCAGGGCGCAACAGGTTCATGACATCCGCTGCGCAACCCTCACTCAACGTCGATGGACAGCAGGCCACCGACCCGTGACACCAGCGTGTCGACGGCAAACGGTTTGGTCAGTACCTGCATGCCCGGGCCGAGCTGACCGTTGCCGATCACTGAGTTTTCCGCGTACCCGGTGATGAACAAAGTCTTCAGCCGCGGCCTGATTTCCCGGCCCGCATCGGCCATCTGCCGGCCGTTCATGCCACCCGGCAAGCCGACATCGGTGATGAGCAAATCGATGTGCGCGCTGGAACGCAATACTTCCAGTCCCTCAACGCTGTCGGCCGCTTCGAGCAGGTTGTAGCCGAGTTCGTTCAGCACGTCTCTGAGCAGCGTTCGAACGGTGGGTTCGTCGTCGACAATCAGGATGGTCTCACCGGCCTTTGCCGGCAGGGTTGCCGAGTTTTGCGTGTCATCGTGATTGCGCTGCGTTTCGCCGCGGTAGCGCGGCAGGTAAATGCAGATGATGGTGCCTTGCCCCACGGTCGACTGCACCCGCACCTGGCCGCCGGATTGCTTGGTGAAACCGTAGATCATCGACAGCCCCAGCCCGGTGCCCTGGCCCAGTGGTTTGGTGGTGAAAAACGGGTCGAAGGCCTTGGCCATGACCTCCGCACTCATACCGGTACCGGTGTCTGCAACCGACAGGCACAGGTATTGCCCTTCGGGCATCTCCCTGATGCGCGCCGATTCAGCATCAAGGGTTCGATTGGCAGTTTCAACGGTAATGCTGCCGCCATCGGGCATCGCATCACGGGCGTTGATGCACAGGTTGAGCAAAGCGTTTTCCAGTTGGCTGGCATCGACCAGCGCCGGCCACAGATCGGCGGCAACGACCGTTTTCAGGCGAATGCTCGGGCCGACGGTGCGCTGGATCAGTTCGGTCATGCCGGCAATCAGCGCGTTGACTTCAGTCGGCCGAGGATCGAGGGTCTGCCGGCGGGAGAACGCCAGCAGGCGATGGGTCAGGGCGGTCGCGCGTTTGGCGGCGTCCTGGGCGATCAGCATGTATTTGTCGATGTCCTTCAGACGACCTTGGGCGATGCGTTTTTCCATCAGCTCCAGAGAGGCACAGATCCCCGCCAGCAGGTTGTTGAAGTCATGGGCCAGACCGCCGGTGAGTTGCCCGACGGCTTCCATTTTCTGCGATTGGCGCAACTTCTCTTCGGCCTGCATCAGTTCTGCGGTGCGCGCCGAGACCCGTTGTTCCAGTGTGTCGTTGAGCGCTTTTAAAGCGGCGGTGACCCGGTCACGTTCGTCTTCGACATTGCGCCGGTCTTCGACATCGATCAGCACGCCGGGAAAGCGTAAAGGCGTGCCGTCCTCGGCGCATTCGACGCGTCCGTTGGCTTCGATCCAGGTGTATTTGCCATCCGCACCGCGCACTCGGTACTGATGCGAATAGGCGCCACCGCGGGCAAGGGCGTCATTGATTGCCATTGTCAGCCCCTCGCGGTCATCGGGGTGCACGGTGACTACCACTTGCTCCAGGCTCAGACCGTCGCGGCCCAGTGCCGGGTCAAGGTTGAAGACCCGGGCGAAAGCTTCGTCGACGTAGAAACGATCGGTGGGCAAGTGCCAGTGCCAAGTGCCGATAATGGCGCCCGCGGCCAAGGCCAGTTGGACCCGTTCGACGTTTTCCCGAGCGATCGCCTCGCTGACGCGCAAGCGTTCCTGCGCGTCGCGGCGCTCGGTGACGTCGCTGAAGAAGATCGCAATCTGCCGATCGGCCGGGTCACCGACACGGACGGCGCGCACGTCGAACCAGCGTTCGAAGGTGTTGGCGTAGTTCTCGAAGTTTGCCGGCTCGCCAGTCTTGGCGACGTGGCCGTAGGTCTCGAACCAGAATTTCTCCAGGTTGGGCGCAAACTCGGTGACCCACTTGCCCCGCAGGTTGACCCCGGCCTGACGCTCGAACGCCGGGTTGGCTTCAACGAAGCAGTAATCGATGGGGTAGTCGTCGGCGTCGAATTTGACTTTGACGATGGCGAACGCGGCTTCGATGGTTTCCAGAATGGTGCTGAAGCGCTCTTCACTTTTGCGCAGTGCGGTTTCGGCACTGCGTGAACGGGTCAGGTCGAGCATGGCCCCGATCATGCGTTCGGCTTTGCCGTCGGCATTGCGGATCAGATGCCCGCGGTCGAGCACCTCGGCGTAGGATCCGTCCTGACAGCGGAAGCGGTACTCGGCACTCCAGGTGGTGCCTGTGCCCGCCATCGCCGCCCGAATCGAAGTCTCGACCCGCGCGCGATCCTGCTGGTGGATCTGCGCAAAGCGCCAGTCACACGTCGGTTCGATGGCGCTGGGGGCATAGCCGTACGCCTGTTCCAACGCGTCGTTCCAGACAATCTGATGGGTTGTCAGATTCCAGTCCCAGACGGCGTCGCAGGTCGCTTTGACGGCCAGGCGCAGGCGCGTGACCTCGGACTCAAGCTCCTCGCGAGTAAGCTGTTTCAGGATATCCACCCCTCATGCCTTGATTATTGGTCTGCGTTCAATCGGCGTGTTTCAAGCGAACAGCCAGGTTGCTTCGTAAGCTTTGTGAGCCATTGACCCGGGGCGCCCTGTTTAAGTTGCACGCGGGGCACGGGCGCGTGCGTTTTCATAACGAGTCACCGTTATCCAGCGTGTCGAGCAACTGTTGGCCACGTTGCCACAGTGCCTGTTGTTTGGCTGGCGGCATGCGGTCGAGGTTTTTGTACATCATGGCCATGCGCTGATTGCCCCGTAGAAGGTCGGCGTGGCGCATCAGGAAATGCCAGTACAGGGCGTTGAACGGGCAGGCGTTGTCGGCCGTGGTTTCGCGCACCGAGTAAGCACAGTCGCGACAGTAGTCGGACATCCGGTTGATGTACTGGCCGCTGGCACAATAAGGCTTGGAACCGAGGTAACCGCCATCGGCGTGCATGACCATGCCGAGGGTGTTGGGCAGTTCGACCCAATCGAACGCATCCATGTAAATCGCCAGATACCATTCACAGATCTGCTTCGGCGCGATGCCGGCGAGCAGGGCGAAATTACCGGTGACCATCAGGCGCTGGATGTGATGGGCGTAGGCGTGTTTGAGGCTTTGGCCGATGGCCTGGCGCATGCAATTCATTTTGGTTGCAGCGGTCCAGTAGAACTCCGGCAATGGCCGCTGGTTGGCAAATGCATTGCCTTCGGCGTACTCGGGCATGTGCAGCCAGTAAACGCCTCGGACATATTCGCGCCAGCCGATCAGTTGGCGGATGAAACCTTCGGCAGCATTCAGCGCGATGCTGCCGGACCAATAGGCCGACTCCACATCAGCGCAGAGCTGGCGCAGGTCGAGCAAGCCAATGTTCAGCGCCGCGCTGATGCGCGCATGGAACAGAAACGGCTCGTCACTGGCCATGGCGTCCTGATAGTCGCCGAAGCCGGCCAGGGCGTAGTCGAGAAAGTACGCCCAGAGCGCCTGGGCATCGGCGTGCGTCACCGGATAGTTGAAGTCCTCCAGACTGCCGTAATGACTGGCGAAACGGTGTTTTACCAAGGCGAGGACTTCGACGGTGATTGCATCGTTGGCAAAACCGGCCGGGTAGGGTGCCTTGACGGTTTTCGGCAAAGCTTTGCGATTCTCGGCGTCAAAGTTCCACGCGCCGCCGACCGGCGTGCCGTCACCGTTGAGCAACAGGCGACTTTTGCGGCGCATCTCGCGGTAGAAGAATTCCATGCGCAACTGTTTTTTGCCTGCGGCCCAAGCGCGAAACTCATCGCGGCTGCACAGGAAGCGGCCGTCCGCGTGCCAGTGGATCGGCACACCACATGCTTTGAGCGATTGCTCCAGGCGCCAGTCTCCGCACTCCGTCACGTGCAACTCGTTGGCCTGCAACAAAGCCTGCCAGCGCTTCAGCTCGCCGGGCACCGAGCCGCTGTTCTGCGGGTCGTCGAGGGCCACGTAATGCACGTGGATGCCCTGGTTCTCCAGCGCCTGAGCAAAGTGACGCATGGCACTGAAAATCAGCGCGATCTTCTGCGGGTGATGGGCGACATGGGTGGCTTCTTCCATGACCTCGACCATCAGCACACGGTCGTGTTCGCTATCCAGTCCGGCCAATGACGCCAGATCAAACGATAACTGGTCACCCAGCACCAGGCACAACCGACGGGTTTTGTTCATTTCACGAATTCAGCGTAATGAGCAGCAGGCTGCCGCGTGGACGTTTAAGTGCTAAATCCAGATAGTTGTACAGATTGTAGTTTGTGTATAGGTTTTTGTGCGATGAATTGCGTGATATTCAGATCTCCCCTGTGGGAGCGAGCCTGCTCGCGAAGGCGGCGTCACATTCAATATTTTGGCTGACTGAAATGCCGCTTTCGCGAGCAGGCTAGCTCTCACAAGGGCTTGCACTGCGACTCGGATCAACGTTCCCGCTGTTGCGGGAGCGCTTGACGCCGCGTGGAAAGGGTTAGCCGGGATAAACGGGGTAATCCACATAGCCCTCGGCGGTGCCGCCATACACCGTCGCCGGGTTCAGCGCGTTCAACGGCCAGTCATTGGCAATGCGCGCCGGCAGGTCGGGGTTGGCCATGAATGGGCGGCCGAAAGCGACCAGATCCGCCAGCCCGGAGTCGAGCAGTTGCGCCCCGGATTCGGCGGTGTAGCGCCCGGCGTAAATGATCGCGCCGCTGAAGGTTGCGCGTACTGCCTGACGAAACGTCAATGGCATCGCCGGGGCGTTGTCCCAATCGGCTTCGGCGATCGACAGATAGGCGATGCCCACGTCCTGCAGCACTTTGATCGCTTCGATGTAAGTCGTGTGCGGGTCTTCCTCGACCATGCCCAAATAGGTCCGCGCTTCATCAGTGGTGGTGAACAGCGGGGCGAAGCGCACGCCGACTTTTTCCTTGCCGATGCATTCGGCAACACCGGCCACCACTTCGCGCAGAAAACGCAGGCGATTGTCCAGCGAGCCGCCGTACTGATCGGTGCGCAGGTTGCTGTGGGCCGAGATGAACTGGTTGACCAGATAGCCGTTGGCGCAATGCAGTTCGATGCCGTCGAAACCGGCATCCATCGCGTTGCGCGCAGCCTGGATATACAGCTGCACCAGTTCCTGAACTTCATCAGTGCTCAGTGCGCGAGGTGCTGACGGTGGAACCAGTTCACCGAAGCCGGGCGCGGTTTCGATAAACACGCTGACGCGGTCGGTGGCCACGGCGGAAGCTGAAACCGGAGCTGCGCCGTTGGGCTGCAACGCGGTGTGCGAGACACGGCCAACGTGCCACAACTGGGCGAAAATCACCCCGTCCACGGCGTGCACGGCGTCGGTGACTTTGCGCCAACCGGCGATTTGCTCAGGCGTATGAATGCCCGGCGTCCACGCATAACCCTGGCCACGAGGTTCGATTTGTGTGCCTTCGGTGACCAGCAGACCGGCGCCGGCGCGCTGTTGGTAATACTCGGCCATCAGCTCGTTGGCGATATTGCCCGGTTGCGTGCTGCGCTGACGGGTGAGGGGCGGCAGGACGATACGGTTTTTCAGGGTGTGATGACCCAGTTTGGCGGGGGTGAAGAAACTGCTGTGGTTCATGGATGACCTTGTTTGTGGCTTATTAGACCAGTCGTCTATTGGCTGGGCGAAAAAATAACGCCGGGCAAGACGCACCCGGCGTTTGGAAGGGTTGTAAGAGGGTTTAGCCGAGCATCTTCAGCAGTTTTTCGGCGACGGCGGCGGAACTGGCCGGATTCTGGCCAGTGACCAGTTGCCCGTCGGCGACCACATGAACCTGCCAGTCAGCGACTTTCGAGTAATAACCGCCGAGACGCTGGAACTCGTCTTCGATCAGGAACGGCACCACGTCCGTCAGGCCGACTGCCTCTTCTTCGGCGTTGGTGAAACCAGTGACCTGGCGATGCTGCACCAGCGGTTTGCCGTCAGCGGTAAGGACATGACGCAATACGCCCGGTGCATGGCAGACAAAACCGTGGGGTTTGTTGGCGCGGTCAAACGCTTCGATCAACGCGATCGACTGCTTGTCTTCGGCCAGATCCCACAACGGGCCATGGCCGCCCGGGTAAAACACGGCATCGAAATCCTCAGCACTGACATCGGCCAAACGGCCGGTATTAGCCAGTGCCTGCTGCGCGGCGGAGTCTTTGCGGAAGCGATCAGTCTCGGCAGTCTGCGCGTCGGGCTCATCGCTTTTCGGGTCCAGCGGCGGCTGGCCACCGGCCGGCGAGACGAGCGTGACGTCGGCGCCGGCGTCCTTGAAGGCGTAGTAGGGCGCGGCGAACTCTTCCAGCCAGAAGCCGGTTTTCTTGCCGGTGTCGCCGAGTTGATCGTGGGAAGTCAGAACCATCAAGATTTTCATAGAGCACCTTGCGTAGGTTGGGCGTCTTCGATTGGGCGAAACATTCGCGCATCGGCCACACCGGTCAGAAAACGTTTGTCGGGGCGCAGCATAGATTCCAATTAGACCAGTCGTCTAGTAATTTTTTATCCGAAGGTTTTTCATCGACAGGTATGGCAAACTTCCGTTCCTCCGAAAATACGACTGGTCTATTGCCTGGTAATTCGAGCCCCATGAAACCGACCTACGACGACACCCGCCAACACTTGCTCGACACCGGCCACCGGATGATGGCCGAAAAGGGCTTCACCAGTGTCGGCCTCAACGAGATCCTGCAAACCGCCGGTGTGCCCAAGGGTTCGTTCTATCACTACTTCAAATCCAAAGAACTGTACGGCCAGGCATTGCTGGCGGATTACTTCGTCGATTACCTCGCTGACATGGAACGGCGCCTGACGCTGCCAGGCCTGAGCGCGTACGAGCGGCTGATGGATTACTGGCAGGGCTGGCAGAACCGCTGCACCCTCGAAGGCCACGGCGATGAATGTCTGGTGGTAAAGCTCAGTGCCGAAGTCGCCGACCTGTCGGAGTCGATGCGCCTCACCTTGCGCGATGGCGCCGAGCAAGTGGTGGCGCGCATTGCGCTATGCATCGAACAGGGTCAGGCCGAAGACAGCCTGCCCAAAGGCGATGCCCGGCATCTGGCGGAAACCTTGTATCAGCTGTGGTTGGGCGCGAGTTTGCTGAACAAGTTGCAGCGTACCGGGCAGTCGCTGGAGACCTCGATGGCGATGACGAAACAACTATTGCACGTTTGACCAAGGTTTTTGTGCGACGCAATGGGTGACCTACCTGTCGGCACTCGATCGGTTAAATATACGAATGGGAATAAGTTTCAATAACGGAACGCTTGGTATACCATCGCCGCGTTTTGCTGGCGGTTTTACCCTTCGTTCTGGCCTATTCGTAAGGTTTTCATTTCATGCGTCGTACTCTGCTTTCAATTTGCGTGCTGCAGGCGTTGTCCCCTTCCTCATGGGCCGAACAGGCCGAATCAACACCCGCAGCGCTAGAGCTGGAGGCGACCGACGTGGTCGGTACAGCGGATTACGAACGGGCCGACGGCCCGGTGCAGGGTTACCGCGCCACACGTTCCGCCAGTGCTACCCGTACCGACACCTCGATTCATGAAACCCCGCAATCGATCAGCGTGGTCACCAAGGATGCTGTCGAAGACCTCGGCGCCACGCGTCTGCAAGATGCGCTGGACTATGCCGGCGGTGTGGGCCGGGCGAACAATTTCGGCGGGCAGGGGCTGACGACGTTCACTGTGCGTGGCTTCACCACGGGCGAGTTCTATCGCAACGGTTTCCCGATCAATCGTGGCTACCCGAACATGCCCGACGCCAACACCATCGAGCGTCTGGAAGTGCTGCGCGGGCCGGCAACCATGCTCTACGGCCGTGGCGATCCCGGCGGCACCTTCAATGTCGTGTCCAAACAACCGTTGGCCGAGCGCACGGTCACGTTGGGCAGTCAGTTGAATGATCAAGGCATGAAGCGCGGCACCCTGGACGCCTCCGGCCCGCTGGATGAAGACGGGCGTCTGGCCTATCGACTGAACGTGGTAGGTGAGGGCGGCGATACCTTCCGCGATCACGTCGAGACTGAGCGCTACGGCATCACGCCAGTGCTGACCTGGCAGGCCAGCGATGCCACCCGGGTGATCTTCGAGGGTGATTTCATGCGCAACAATCATCCGCTGGATCGCGGCGTGACGCGTTACCCCAAGCAGATCGGCAGCGCTTCGCGCGATACATTCTTCAGCGAGAAAGACGCCGGCAAATTGCACAACGACAACAACATGGCGCAACTGCGCTTCGAACATCTGCTCAATGATGACTGGACGCTGGGCGGTGGGTTCCAGTGGCTCGACGGCTCGCTGCAGGGCAATGCGATCGAGGCCAACGGCATTGCCGATGACGGTCGAACCCTGGGGCGCAACTTCAACTACCGCAAACTGGAGTGGACCGACAAGGACACGCAGCTCAATCTGACCGGGCATTTCAGCACCGGTGGCCTGCAGCACACCTTGTTGACCGGCATTGAGTATGAAGATTATGACTACAAGTCGATCATTCAGCGCTCCAGCGGCGCGGTCGGCGCCTACCCGATCGACATCTTCGATCCGGTCTACGGCCAGTCGCGTCCGGCACTGACGCGCACGCCGACCCATGACAAGGAAAATCTCAAGACTTACGCCGCGTTTGTGCAGGATCAGGTCGCGTTGACCGAGCGTCTGAAGGTCTTGGCCGGCGCACGTTTCGAGCGTTTCGAGCACGACTATGAAACCTATGTGCCGGGCGGCAAAAACTGGCAGGCCAGTGACAACGCGGTGACTCCACGCCTCGGCGTGACCTACGACCTGACCGAGACCCTGGCGATCTATGCCGACACCGCGCGCTCGTTCAAGCCCAATACCGGCGCGAGTCGTACGGGCGGAGGCTTCGCACCGGAGAAGGGCAAGTCCTACGAAATGGGCATCAAGTGGGAAGCGCTGGACCATCAGTTGAGCGTGGATGCGGCGATCTACCAGATCGAAAAACGCAATGTGCTGACCACCGACCCGGTGGACTCGACCTTCAGCGTCGCCGCCGGGGAAGTGCGCAGCCGTGGTTTTGACCTGAACGTCGCCGGCAACCTGACACCCGAATGGCGGGTGATCGGCGGCTACGCCTACGTCGATGCCGAGGTGACCAAGGACAATGTGATCCGCTCTGGCACGCGCCTGATGAACATTCCGCAGAACAGCTTCAGCCTGCTCAACGTCTACGAGTTTCAGGACGGTGCACTAAAAGGTCTGGGCCTGGGCACCGGACTCAAGTACGTCGACCAGCGTGCCGGGCAAACCGCCAATACCGCGTTCTCGATGGACAGTTACACCGTTGTCGACCTGCTCGGCTTCTACAAGGTCAACGAGAAAGTGCGGCTCAACCTTGACCTGAAAAACCTGTTTGACCGCGATTATGAAGAGGGCGCGTTCGGTAACGTCTACGCCTATCCAGGTGCACCAAGAACCGTGCAGGTGGGGATTTCCTACACCTTGTAAGCCGAGCTCGACGCTGCAACCACAGCCCCTCACCCCAGCCCTCTCCCGGAGGGAGAGGGAGCCGATCGAGGTGTCTTGCGTTATGCATCGACCTGAAAGGTCGCGTCGATTACGCGGGCATCGGTAATGCTTGGCGGTATCGAACTCACCGGTGCTATTGCACGTCGGCGCTCATCGCCAATCTCCCCCAATCGGTCCCCTCTCCTCGGGGAGAGGGAGCCGACCGAGGTGTCTTGCGTTATGCATCGACCTGAAAGGTCGCGTCGATTACGCGGGCATCGGCAATGCTTGGTGGTATCGAACTCACCGGCGCTATTGCACGTCGGCGCTCATCGCCAATCTCCCCCAATCGGTCCCCTCTCCTAGGGGGGAGAGGGAGCCGACCGAGGTGTCTTGCGTTATGCATTGACCTGAAAGGTCGCGTCGATACGCGGGCATCGGCAATGCTTGGCGGTATTGGATTCACCGGCGCTATTGCACGTCGGCGCTCATCGCCAATATCCCCCAATCGGTCCCCTCTCCTGAGGGAGAGGGCTAGGGTGAGGGCAGCTGCTTCGGCACATGCCCGTTAGTGAGCGAGTGCTCGAAATCAGGATGCACGCGGCGCGCAATTTCCTGCTCAACAGCACGCGCTCGGTGGGCGAAGTGGCGCGATTGTGGTCGCTAGAGATTGTCCTTTTTGAGTTGACGGATAAACGCGTTTCAGCCGATTTATCCCGTCCCTGTGCGTCAGTAATCTGTACCCAACTTGAACGCAACAACAACTTCCAACACTGAAAAGGGACGCACACCATGACCACTCCAACCTACAACCGCCTGAACAAAGACGACGCTATCGTGCTGCTGGTCGACCACCAGACCGGCCTGATTTCGCTGGTGCAGGACTTCTCGCCAAACGAATTCAAGAACAACGTGCTGGCCCTGGCGGATCTGGCCAAGTTCTTCGAACTGCCGACTATCCTCACCACCAGTTTCGAACAAGGCCCGAACGGCCCGCTGGTACCGGAGTTGAAAGAGATGTTCCCGGACGCGCCGTACATCGCTCGTCCAGGTCAGATCAACGCCTGGGACAACGAAGACTTCGTCAAGGCGATCAAAGCCACCGGCCGCAAGCAGATCATCATTGCCGGTGTGGTAACGGATGTCTGCGTAGCGTTCCCGACCTTGTCGGCGCTGGCGGAAGGGTTCGACGTGTTTGTGGTAACTGATGCTTCCGGCACCTTCAACACCACTGTGCAGCAAGCCGCATGGAGCCGCATGACCCAGGCCGGCGCACAGATGATGAACTGGTTCTCGGTAGCCTGTGAGCTGCACCGCGACTGGCGCAACGATATTGAAGGCTTGGGTAATCTGCTGTCGCAGCGGATTCCCAACTACCGCAACCTGATGAACAGCTACTCGGCGCTCACCGCTCAGCAGAAGTAAGCCTGCGCGATCCGGACGAAAGCCTGCCCTGAAAAGCAGGCTTTTGTCATTGTTAAGTCAAACCCCGGAATTCAACCGCGACACCACGGAGAGCGCGGATCATTCAAGAGAAGTTGCTCGATACGTTTTATAAAGTCGCTGGACCTCCGGATCATCCAGGCTTTCATACGTAATCCCTTCCTTGTCGAGTCCGTCCAGACCCTTTATCCCGCCAATCATTGCTGGCCATTCATCGCGGCTGGAGATATCGATGACGAAGGGGGTCAGATAACCATCCAAATGGCCTTTGAAAGGGTCTCGAATCTCGTCGGCGAGTGCTCGCAAGTAGTCGTCTTTATTGGTTCTCGACCAGTCGATAGCGAACCGGGTCCGATAGCACAACTCCATGTAGATGAGCAGGATTGTGCGGCCATTGCCATCCAGAAAAGGGTGGGCGGACGCCAACTGGCCCATTACTTCGCCGGGGTGCTGACGAAAGCGTTTTTTATTTGCTGCGAGTTCAAAGGCGTATTCGACGGATCTTTTGATCAGGTCAGGACGTTCGAATATGGTGTGATGCGGATCATCTTTCGACCCTTTGAATACTGCGAGGTGGGGGACCAGTGCATTTCTGTCTTTTCCCGCCCACGGATAAAAACCGGAGAACAGGATTTCGTGGGTCTTGAGGACAGCTTTGTAGTCGATGGGTTTTTTCTTGGCGAGATAAGCAAGGGCATCTTCGATACTGGCTTCGAAGGAAAGGTGCTCGGATTCTTTGACTTCAAGAGGGTCTTTCAGTTTGAGCGAGTTTTGAAGATAACCTTCAGTCTCGAAATCGCCGAAGGGGTCGAAAGTCATGCGCTAAGTTGCCTCTTGCCGCGCCTTTTCTCCTGGAGATAGCGCCCTTGCAGGGCCATGATTTCTGCTTTGTTCAGAACGCCTTTACGCTTGAGATTGACGAGCAATTGCTCAATGCCATCCAGCTCGACAGCATCACCTGCCAGGCGAGTAATGGTCGCGGCCATGCAGCTCATGCTGTCACGCTCAGCGGTAACCTTATGCTTTTGGGCGAGTTTGCGGACTTCGCTCGCAACGCCGCCAGTGGCTGAACCCGTCATATGAACCCCTCGTTTTCTCTTCCGAAGCATAGCATGGCGCCGGCCCTGTAAATTTTCCAGCAGCGCCCGGCTGTCAGCGCGAACAACTCCTTTTCCGGTTGATGGCGAACGCCTTTCAACCGATTTAACCCTTGTACCGCGTTACGCCTGCGCCCACTCATCACGAAACTGCAGCAGAAAATCGACAAACGCCCTGACCCGTTGCGGCACATACCGGCCGTGCGGGTAGAGCAAAGTGTAAGGTCGCGAGCGCCCGGCGTAAGGTTGCAGAACCTCGACGAGGCTGCCGTCGGCCAGTTCTTTTTCGACAATGAATTTGTAGGTCTGAAAGACCCCGGCGCCATGCTTGGCCAAGGTCACGCCACCGAGCACATCATCGGAACAGGAGTAGCCGCCGTCGGAATACACTTCACGGTCGTGGCCGTTTTCCTCGAACAGCCAGGAGATCCGCCGTCCGCTGCTCGGCAGTTCGAACTGAATGCATTCATGTTGCACCAGGTCTTCCAGCGTCTGCGGTGTGCCAGCCTTTTTCAGATAGTCGGGAGACGCGACCACCACCAGTTTTGCATCCTCCAGCAGGCGCGCGACCATGGTCGAGTCCGGTTGGGCACGAACACGTATCGCCAGATCGTAGCCTTCGCCGACGAAGTCGATATTGCGGTTGCCCAAGTGGATGTCGACGGTGACGTCGGGATAGAGCGCACGGAATTTCGGCAGCAGCGGCAGGATGCGGTGATGCCCGTAAGTGGTGGGAAGGCTGATGCGCAACTGACCGGACGGTGAGGTCTGTGCGCCCATGACTTCTTGTTGCGCTTCGACCAGTTGAGTCAGGGCCTGGCTGCACTGCAGGAAAAAGTTTCTACCGGCCTCGGTCAAGCGAATGCTGCGGGTAGTGCGGGCAAACAAGCGTGAACCCAAGCGTTTTTCCAGACGCAGAATCGACCGGCTCACAGCGGCCGGCGTAACGCCTGCAAGCTGGGCGGCGGCGGTGAAACTGCCGGCTTCAGCGGCGAGGCAAAAGAGTTCGATGCTGCCTAACTGCAAGTCTTCAAAGTGGCGCTTCATGAGATAAGCCTGAGGATCAACTGACGGTTCATCTTCAGGCTTATCTCATGAAGCGGCACCGCCGGTACACACCGACGATGCAGCAGGGAGGTATCAATGGCCAGCGCTTTGACCACCGTCAACATGGAGGATTTCGCCAGTGACGAAGTTCGCGCCGTCCAGGTACAGGATCGCCTGCACGATGTCATCGATCTCGCCCATATGCCCAACCGGGTGCAGGCTGCCGAGGGCGGCGTGAGTTTCTTCGCCGTGCATCGGCGTTTTGATGATGCCGGGCGATACCGCGTTGACCCGAATACCACGCTTGGCGTACTCGATGGCCAGAGACTTGGTCGCCGCGTTGATGCCACCCTTGGTCAGCGAAGCGAGCACCGACGGTACGCCGTCAATCGCGTGGTCGACCAGGCTAGTGGTGACGCTGACAATATGGCCGCTGGCGTTTTTCTCCATTTCGGCAATCGCCAGTTGCGAGATATGGAAGAAGCCGCTCATGTTGGTCGCCACCACTTGTGCGTAGTCTTCCTGGCTGTATTCAGTGAAGGGTTTGGCGACGAAGATCCCG
The DNA here is from genome assembly GCF_056313565.1 of Pseudomonas sp. 3B-A001-10F. NCBI lineage: Bacteria > Pseudomonadati > Pseudomonadota > Gammaproteobacteria > Pseudomonadales > Pseudomonadaceae > Pseudomonas > Pseudomonas sp. 3B-A001-10F. Next base: position 30,974 of record NZ_JBQYFW010000021.1, on the reverse strand, counting down.
GCGTTGTTGACCAACGTGTCGATACGTCCGAAACGTGCAACGGCTTCGCGGATCACGCGCTCGGCGGTCTGCGGGTCGGCGATGTCACCGGCGACGGCGAGAATGTCCGGGTCAGAGGAAGGCTTGATCGAGCGCGAGGTCGCGACAACCTGATAGCCGCGCTCACGGAATCCCTTGACCAGGCCTGCGCCAATGCCTTGCGAGGCGCCGGTAATCACTACAACTTTCTTGGACGTGCTCATGATGTTTCCTCATGCAATCTGGATGGTTTGAATAAACGGATTTCGAAGGTCAGGCGTGAGCCGCAACCTGTGCTGCCTGACGTAGCGCTTGCTCGTAATAAGCGACGGACTGGGAACCGGGGATGACCTGTTTGTCATCGATCACCATGGCCGGAACCGAATCGATGCCGCGTTGCTGATAAAACCGTTCGAGTTCGCGCACTGCCTGGCTGAACTCAGCGGTGGCCAGAAGCGCTTGCGCACGCTGGCCATCGAGTCCGACTGCTTCTGCCAGTGTCACCAGCGTGGCGTGGTCATTCGGGTTCTTGCCGTCAGTGAAGTAGGCCTTGAGCAAGGCCTGCTTCAACTCACGCTGACGTCCTTGTGAGGCGGCCCAGAACAGCAGTCGATGGGCGTCGAAGGTGTTGTGGAAATGGCTGCGTTTTTCCAGGTCGAAGTGAAAACCGATCTGCTCGCCGCGCTCGACGATCATCGCGTTGCGGTCCGCCACTTGCTCGGCGCTGCGTCCGTATTTGCGCATCATGTGCTCGATGGCGTGTTCACCTTCGGCGGACATGTCCGGATTCAGTTCGAACGGTTTGTAGGTCAAATCCACGTCGACTTCGCCTGCCAGGTTGCGGATCGCTTGCTCCAGAGCGGTGGCGCCCAACGCACACCAGGGGCAAACGACATCCGAGACGAAATCGATTTTCACGGCCCGGCTCATGACTGCGAGTCCGCCAACTGTTGGCGATATTCGGTGGTGGTGATGCCGGCATAACCCCAGTTATCGGTGTCGACTTCTTCGATCACGATGTGGGTGAGTTTCGGATCCTTGTGCAGCACCCGCTGCATCGTTTCGGTGATTTCCTTGATGACCTGGGCTTTCTGCTCCCGGGTCACGCCGTCACGGGTGATACGTACGCTGATGAAAGGCATTTGGGGTATCTCCAGTCGCTGGCCCGTCGGAGTGATGGGCGGCTGTTGGAGAGGACTTTAAGAGGCAGGCGGGAATTGATAAATGGGGCTTTAGGTACATCATTTGTGATGCGGTGTATCAAATGCGGGCGTGAGGACTCAGGTGATCCTGGCGCGAAACGCTGGCGCTCAGGCCAGCAGTTCCTTAATCCAGCGCGCTTGTCGGGTGATGTCCTGCAGCTTTTGCTCAGGCAGATTGTGCTGCACGCGAGCGAGATGGCTCAGGGTCTTTTGCTTGTGGCGGAGTTTGTGCTGCCACTTGGTCAGGAATGCGGGGCTGCGGGTCTGCAGGTGCAAGGGGCCGAAGTACAGTTCCTGGTCGGAATAGCTCACCGGTTCGGCGCGTTCGGCAACGATGATTTCGTAGTCGAAGCGGTTTTCCCGCAGCACTTCTTCACTGAGGATGCGGTAGCCGTTTTCCATCAGCCACTGGCGCAAGGGTTGTTCACCGCCGTTGGGTTGCAGGATCAGACGTTCCTGGCCGCTGAGGTGAGCCTTGCCGCTGTTGAGGATGTCGCGGATGGTTTCACCGCCCATGCCGCAGACGCTAACGGCGGTGATGCCGTCGTCGGGTTTGATCGCCGCCAGACCATCCGCCCGGCGCACGCTGATGTGCTGTTGCAGATCGTTCTCGCGCACGGTGCGTTCGGCCGCGTGGAACGGCGTCGCCGCAACCTCGCCAGCCACTGCCGCAGTGATCGAGCCACGACGCATCAGCGCCACCGGCAGATAGCCGTGATCCGAGCCGATATCGGCCAGTCGCGCACCGGCCGGCACGTGGGCGGCCACGCGTTCAAGGCGCATGGACAATGTCTGTTCGTTCAACGGCAACCCCTTGATGACAGGCAAAGGGGTGCGACTCTGGCGAGCAACGTCGGGCCTGTCAAATCCCGGCGACGGAATTCAATGGCCCATTGGCCGCACTTAATGGCCAATGGGCGCTGAGGCTTAGCCGGCCAACGTGGCGTTATCGATCACGAAACGATACTTCACGTCACCCTTGAGCATGCGCTCGTAGGCGTCGTTGATCTGGTCGGCGCGGATCAGTTCGATGTCGGAAACGATGCCGTGCTCGGCGCAGAAATCCAGCATCTCCTGGGTTTCCGGGATGCCGCCGATCATCGAGCCGGCAATCGTGCGGCGCTTCATGATCAGATTGAACACGTTCGGCGAAGGGTGCGAGGTGGCCGGCGCACCCACCAGCGTCAAGGCACCATCTCGCTTGAGCAGGACGAGGAATGCATCGAGATCGTGCGGCGCCGCGACGGTGTTGAGGATCAAGTCGAAACTCTTGGCGTGGGCGGCCATTTCTTCGGCATTGCGCGACACCACCACTTCATCGGCACCCAGCGCTTTGGCCGCTTCGCGTTTGGATTCGGAGGTGGTGAACGCCACAACGTGGGCGCCCAGGGCGTGGGCCAGTTTGATGCCCATGTGGCCGAGGCCGCCGATGCCGACCACACCGACTTTTTTGCCGGGGCCAGCGTTCCAGTGGCGCAACGGCGAGTAGGTGGTGATGCCGGCACACAACAGCGGTGCGACGGCGGCCAGTTGCGCTTCGGGATGACGGATGCGCAGCACGTAGCGTTCATGCACGACGATGTTTTGCGAGTAGCCGCCCAGCGTCCAGCCCGGTGCATCCGGGGTCGGGAAGTTGTAGGTGCCGATCATGCCGTCGCAGTAGTTTTCCAGCCCGCTTTCGCAGTCATCGCAATGTTTGCAGCTGTCGACGATGCAACCGACGCCGACCAGATCACCGACCTTGAAATCCGCGACGTGCGCACCGACAGCCGAAACACGACCGACAATTTCGTGCCCCGGTACGCATGGGAACTGCGTACCGGCCCATTCCGCCCGTACCTGGTGCAGGTCGGAATGGCAGATGCCACAGAACGCGATGTCGATCTGCACATCATGGGCGGCCGGCGCGCGGCGGTTGATCTGCATCGGCTCAAGGGGTTTGTCGCCAGCGTGGGCACCATAGGCTTGAACAAGCATGGGAACATCCTCAATCGGTTTGTCGTAAGGCATTGTTGCTTTTTCAGCGCTGCGGGCAGTAGTGCATTCCTGTGCAATCCTTGCCTGATCCTGTGCGTCGTTGTGACATTGCGCGGACAGACGCTCGTGGCGTTTGCAGGTAATCTCCCGGTTCACTGACGACAACAAAATCAAAACAGGAGTCATTGATGCAACCAATCCGTCTCGGTCTGGTGGGCTACGGCAAGATCGCCCAGGATCAACACGTCCCGGCGATCAACGCCAATCCCGCTTTCCACTTGGTCTCCGTCGCCACTCAAGGCAAACCCTGCGCGGGCGTGGAGAACTTCCAGTCCTTGAGCGAGTTGCTGGAAAACGGTCCGCCGGTGGATGCGATTGCCTTCTGCACGCCGCCGCAAGGTCGTTTTGCGCTGGTGCAGCAAGCACTGGCCGCCGGCAAACACGTGCTGGTGGAAAAACCGCCGTGCGCCACCTTGGGCGAGGCGCTGGCGCTGGTCGATCAGGCTGCCGGGCAGGGCGTCAGCGCCTTGTTTGCCTGGCACTCACGCTACGCGCCCGGCATCGATGCCGCCCGCGACTGGCTCGCCTCGCGCACCCTGCAAAGCGTGCAGATCGACTGGAAAGAAGACGTGCGCAAATGGCACCCCGGTCAGGCCTGGATCTGGCAACCCGGCGGCCTCGGCGTATTCGATCCGGGCATCAATGCCTTGTCGATCGTCACTCATTTGCTGGCGCTGCCGTTGTTTGTCGAATCGGCTGAACTGCGCGTACCGAGCAACTGCCAGTCGCCAATTGCCGCGTCGATCAAAATGTCCGACCCGCGCTGCCTCGATGTGCGCGCAGAGTTTGATTTTGACCATGGCCATGATGAGCTGTGGAGCATCGAGGTGCGTTGCGCTGAAGGCGTGTTGCGCCTGGATAACGGCGGCGCGCTGTTGAGCATTGACGGTGTGCGCCAAGCGGTGTCGGAGGAGGGTGAGTACGCAGCGGTGTATCGGCATTTTCAGCAGTTGATTGGCGACAAGGCCAGTGACCTGGATGTGCAGCCGTTGCGCTTGGTGGCGGACAGTTTTTTTGTCGGCAGTCGGGTGTTGGTTGAGGCGTTTTACGACTAGTGCACCTTCAGCGCTCACCGCTACACACAACGAAAAAAGCCTGCCCTGAAAAGCAGGCTTTTCGTTTGTGGCGTGACCGTCAATGCGACGAAACATACTCCGACGGTGTGGTTGGCAATGGCAGTGCATACGTTGCCTTCATCCACTCGATCTCTGCCTGTGGCGTCCTGCCGAAGAAGCGTTTGAACTCGCGACTGAATTGCGAAGCACTTTCATAGCCAACATTGAAGGCGGCTGCCGAGGCACTCATGGCCTGGCGCAACATCAACAGGCGCGCCTGATGCAAGCGCGTCGACTTCAAATACTGCATGGGTGAGGTGTCGGTCACGCTGCGAAAGTGCAGGTGGAAGTTCGGCACGCTCATGCTCGCTTCATGGGCCAGTTGCTCGACGTCGAGTCGCTGCTGATAACAACTATGGATCTTGCGGATCGCACGGGTCACTTTGCCGAAATGTCCCTGCCGGTTGAGCGCGGCGCGCATGGAGCCACCTTGCTCGCCGGTCAGGATGCGGTAATAGATTTCCCGCAACAGTGCCGGCCCGAGGATTTGCGCTTCGCCGGCAACGCTCATCGCTTCCAGAAAACGCAGGGTGGTTGCCCGCAGTGAAGCGTCCATCGGCGAGGCATACATACCTTTGGGCGGGGCATCGCTTGGGCCATGCACGTCATCCACTTGCAGCATCAAATCGCTGGCCAACTGGAAATCGAGGTGCATGTAGATCGCGAGCATCGGCTCGGTCTCAGTGGCATCGGTCTCCATGGTGAAAGGGATCGGCACCGAGACCACCAGATAGTGCTGGGCGTCATAGACGTAGGTGTCCTCTCCCAGATAGCCGCGTTTGCGGCCCTGGCAGAGAATCACGATGCCGGGGTCATACAGCACCGGGGTGCGCGTCAGGGGGCGATTCGAACGCAGGAAGCGCACGCCTTCGAGGGCGCTGAGGTTGTAGCCCTCGATCGGTGCGAGGGCTTTCATGAGCTGCACCATGCGCGCGGTGCCTGCATCGACCTGCGTCATCACATCCTCTCTCAATGATCGGTGGACCGGCTCAGCGCTTCCCATTGGTCAATCTCGCTGGCAGCATTTTTCAGTTTGTCACGGACCAGACGCAAGGCGTCACTGCCCAATAGCAAGTGGGCCGGTGGTGTCGGGCTGGCGATGATCTGCAGCATCGCTTGGGCAGCCTTTTGCGGGTCGCCGAGTTGCTTGCCGCTTTTCTCTTCGCGGGCTTTGCGGATCGGATCGAAACTGGCGTCATAGTCGGCAATGCTGCGCGCGGTGCGTTGCATCGAACGGCCCGCCCAATCCGTGCGGAACGAACCCGGTGCGACGGCAGTGACGAAGATGTTGAACGGCTGCAGCTCCTTGCTCAGGGTATCGGAGATCCCTTCGAGCGCAAATTTGCTACCGCAGTAGTAAGCGATGCCCGGCATGGTAATGGTGCCACCCATGGAGGTGATATTGAGGATGTGCCCCGCACGACGCTGGCGAAAGAAGGGCAGAAACGCTTTGATCACCGCCACCGCGCCGAACACGTTGACGTCGAATTGACGACGCATGTCTTGCAGCGGTGATTCTTCGCAAATGCCTTCGTGGCCATATCCGGCGTTGTTGACCAAAACGTCGACGGGACCGTGAGTGGCTTCGACTTGCGCAACGACGCTGTCGATCCGCTCGAAATCAGTGACGTCCAGCACCACCCCGTAAGCGTTATCCGGGGACAGTGCCTGGAAGTTTTCCAGATCGGTTTCATTGCGCACAGTGCCGATGACACGGTGGCCGTTGGCAATAGCTTCTTTGGCCAGCGCATGGCCGAAACCGCTGCTGACGCCGGTGATGAACAGGGTTTTAGCGTGAGTCATGTCGAGCTCCCATTGGGTCAGGTCTGAGTCCATGGTAGCGATCAGCAAACGGGGCACCTATGCCGGTTTATCTTCGAGCATTGCCTATTCCTATCGGGCTGAACTTCGACGACGGACGCCATTAAACAGAAAAAGACTGCCATGACGGACGCGCCTCGATACGAGGTCAAGAGTGACAGGACCGCTCCCCGAAGATAGTAACGGCGTGCTCGTTTCAGCTCGTGCGCGCGAATTGTCTCGCAACAGACACCGGGCTTCACATTCATTCATGGCTGGTCGACAATGCGCGCTCTGTTCCGGGGTAGTTCAGCGGTGGAACACTCGGCTCTTAACCGGGTGGGCGCTGGTTCGAATCCAGCCCCCGGACCCATTACATTGCAGGGTCACAAGGAAGTATGTCCAGGGACGACGGTGAGTTCGGCGAGCACGATGGCGTGAATGCAGGTTATGCGGTGTTCCAGCTCTCACGAGCATTGACCGCTACACAGCGTGACGCTGACCCACGGGCACGCAACCGGGTCGAGCGCTGGCAGCGGGTGGTCGAACACCTGATGCAGGGCAGCGCACAATACGGTTCACGTGTGCCTTTCGCCGATTTGCCGCAGTGGGTCACGCTGGACGTGGCGACGGGTGGATTTGCCACCGGGCAACTTCTGGCCGGTGGCGCTTTGACTTCATATGAGCGCCACTTGGCCGCGTCGATCCCCGGCATCCGTCCCAGTCATGAACGGTTCGATCTCAACATCTGGCATCTATCGGATGTGGGCGTCGCAACGCTGCAAGAGCGTTTGGCGAACGGAACCTATCAGATTGACGTTCCGGAGGAAGCCGCACTGCTGACAGTGTCATGGCTTTTTCGGCATCAGCGTGCTGACGAGGCGCGAACGCTGATCGAGCAGATCGCGCCTTTCTTTGATCGCCTGCGTTTCTTCCCGACTGCCGTTGACGAGCCGCCGATTTCCACGGCTGAGGTGCATGTTTTTGATAGTGCCAGTGTCAGGCAGCGGCTGAACCGGCAACTGGCTCAACCGCGTCTGGCCGTCCAGAAGCATGTAGTTGAAAATCGTCTGCCTCTCTACGACGCTGCAGTCTCACTGTTTCTTTTGACCTGTCAGGATGGCTGGCCTTGCAGACATTTTCCTGAAGGCTGGTTCGAACGCGCAACGGCACTCGGCGCGCAGATCGATCGGACCTGTAGTGCTGAACACCGCAGCAACGGTCCCTTCAAGACCCGGGCCGCGGAACTGTTTGCGTTGCTCGGTCAGTGTTTGCGTGATCAAGCATCATTGACGGGCCGCCAGGTCGGTCGCATCCGGCGCATTGTTGATGACTTTGTGGCCAAACACGGGCATCCCGAGTCCGCCGCACATTCCCTTAAACGAGCAGAGCAGCGCCAACATGTGGCGGCCCCCGGGCATCATTTGATCGCCCGGGCTGTCTCGGCACGTCTGACAAATTACCCGGGTTCGGACGGCATCAGTGACTTTTCGCCGTTGCTTGAACCGATCACCGATGAGGAGGCGAATCGTCACCGGCTGCCCCTTGGGGTGATAATTCCGCCTGCTGTTCGCCGACGCCTTGAGCGTTGCCGCAAGGGAACCATCGCCGAGTTGATTGATCATGGCTTGATCTCATCCGCCGATACCGTGGCGCAGGTTCTGCCTGCAATGACAGCGCAAATCTGTAGCAGCGTATACCGGGACGGGATGCTGCAGTCGTTGGCGGGGGCGACGTATCGTGCTTTCCGTCGTCGGCGCTCGTTGCTGCTGCTCAACCTGCAAAGTCAGGTCAAAATTGCCGAGCTACCATGGGTCGCGGCTTTAGAGGGTGAGCGTGAGGCGAGTGCTATCTCCGCCACGGGTGCCAGGCAGGCGTTGGTCGAGGCCTCTGCAATGACCCTGTCGGCGTTTCCGCAGGCCATTCTTCCGAACAAGCTACTGCAGGAGTTTGTTTCACTGGCTGAAACGGCGAAGCTGGATCTTCCTTTCGTCGATGAGGTGGCGGCTGACATTTTTATGGGCGCGTTCTCCAACAAGTTCACGAGAGCGGCCAGGCAAACGGCCAGATTTGTAGCCGGAACGCTTTACGCTCGTTATTACGACATTGATACGGATGGCCTGGCAGGCCTTCCCGATCAGCGCCGATCGCGGCGCAGAAGCAACAGCCGTGATGCATTGGCGACGCTGTGCGCGCAGCGTGCAAACGCCACCTTTGACACGTGGCGGCCAGCGGTCAACGGCACGATACTCGAGCAGCAGCAGATTCTGACGACGCAAAACCTCGCGCTCCTGTTCGGCGAATTGAACCTGAAAACACTGCTGCATCATCGTTTGAGCGCGCTGGCGCTGGCGTGCTTCGAGTGGATTTGCAAGCGGCAACAAATGCACATCACGCATTACCATGCGCGTCTGGTGATGTTGAAAAACACGGCGTATGCCTGGCGTCAGATGATGTTTTACTTGTCGATGCTGGATGGCGAGCTCTTGCGTGCTGCACTCAACAGCGTCGAGTCGCATTTTGCAGCGCAATCCAGCGAATTCCGCGAAAGGTTTCTGCCTGCCATGATTGGCTTGCGTGTTGCCGCTGCCGGGCATCGGCTGACGTTGAGTCGCCAGAAAGAAGAGGGCGCGAGGGTTTTTCTGGGATGGACCATTGAGCGGCACTGGTTAATGCCTTTGTAACGCCCGCCGATCTGCCAGTGCGCGGCCACCAGCCTGCGCCGGAAAGCAGGGTGGTGGGTCAGAGACTTCCTTTCAGAAACGATCGAGCCTGTAATGTTCGTTGAGTGGTAGCCGGCAGGCCTCTTTTGCAGTCGCAGGCAAAACCATCCGCACCACCATCTCCGCCGTCACCGCCGCCTGCGTCAGCCCCAGATGCTGATGCCCAAAAGCAAGCAGCACCTTGCCCCCACACACCTGATCGATCAGCGGTAATGAATCGGGCAATGACGGTCGAAAACCCATCCACGGCGTCGCTGCTTCAGCATTCAGATCCTGGCGAAACAAGCCCTGACTCAACCGGTGCAATTGCCACGCACGCTCCATGCTCGGTGGTTTCTCCAGTCCGGCGAATTCAACCGTGCCAGCCAGGCGCAACCCTTCGGACATTGGCGTCATGATGAATTTGCGCTCCAGCGAGGTCACGGGGAAGGGCAGTCGGTTGTGTTCCTGCGGCAGCATCAGGTGATAGCCGCGCTCGGTGTCCAGTGGGACTTTTTTGCCGGTGAGGGCGGCGGTGAGTTTTGCTGAATGTGCGCCGCAGGCGATCAGGACGCGGCTGGCAGTCAGGCCGCCATTGCCAGTGGTCAGCGTAACGCCGTGCTCCTGCACGTAGCCGCCCTGAACCTGTTGCTGGACAAAACTCACGCCGCTGGCCTTGGCCGCTTCGACCAGTTCGCACACCACGCGGTAGGGATCGATAAAGTGCCCGGTGCGTGGAAAGAACAAACCGCCCTGGATCTGTTCACTGAGTTGCGGCGCGGTTTCGCGGATGACGCCGGCCTGCCAGTAATCGACCGGCACCTGCTGCTGATGCAGGCGAGCCTGTAATGCCTGGATGGCCTGACGCGATTCGGGGCGTTCGAACACCAGCAGCGAACCATCGATCTTCAGCAAGTCCGGCCTCTGGATGTCGGCGAGCAAGCGCTGCCAGGCGTCCAGGCTGTTTTCATTGAGCGCGCGCAAACCCGCCACGGTGTTCTGAAAAGACACCGGGCGCAGATTCAGCAGCAGGCGGGTGAACCATGGCAGGGCGCGCGGCAGGTATTTCCAGTCCAGTCGCAACGGCCCCATCGGGTCCATCAGCATGGCCGGCAGGCGCTTGAGGATGGACACGTCGGCAATCGGAAACACCTGCTCGGTCGCCAGATGCCCGGCGTTGCCGAACGAGGCGCCGTGGCCGGGTTGCTGCTGATCGATCACGACCACGCGCAACCCTTGGCGAGCCAGACGCAGTGCGCAGGCGACGCCGATGATGCCGGCGCCGACCACGGCGATGTCGTGGGAGCCGTTATTCGCCATGGTGCTGCGCTTCCCTTTGGCCATCGAGCAGACGGCGCAATTGCAGCGGATTGGCCTGTTTCAGTGCGGTAGGCAACAAGCTGTCCGGGAAGTCCTGATAGCACACCGGGCGCAGGAACCGCAGGATCGCCGCGGTACCGACCGAAGTCGTGCGGGCGTCGGAGGTGGCCGGGAAAGGCCCGCCATGCACCATCGCGTCACACACCTCGACGCCGGTTGGCCAGCCGTTGACCAGCAACCGGCCGGCCTTGCGTTCCAGCGTCGGCAGCAGAGCGCGGGCCTGTTGCAGGTCTGGCTCATCCAGGTGCAACGTCGCGGTCAACTGGCCTTCCAGGTGTTCGGCGACCTGGCGTATTTCCGCTTCATTGCTGCATTGCACGATCAGCGCCGCCGCACCGAACGCTTCGGCTTGCAGGCGCTGATCGGCGAGAAAGTCGGCGGCTTCGGTCACGAATACATGGGCCTGGCATTGATTCGGGCCGTTGCCGGTCTGACCGATGCCAGTGATGCGTGCAGCGGCATTTTCGGCCAGTGCATTCACGGCAGACTCGTAAGCGCTGAAGATGCCGGGTGTCAGCATCGTCTGCGCGGGGCTGCGTTGAATCACCTCGGCGGTGGCGGCGATGAACTTTTCCAACGCCGGTCCTTTCAAGGCAATCACCAAGCCCGGATTGGTGCAAAACTGGCCCGCGCCTAATGTCAGCGAAGCCACAAACCCTTCCGCCAATGCTTGCGTGCGTTTATCCAGCGCCGCCGGAAACAGCAACACCGGATTGATCGAACTCATTTCCGCGTACACCGGAATCGGCTCGGGCCGCGCTTGCGCCGCTTGCATCAGCGCCAGACCACCGCTACGCGAGCCGGTGAAACCCACTGCGTTAATCCGTGGATCCGTGACCAGCGCAATGCCCACTTCGCGGCCGGAACCGTACAGCAACGAGAACACGCCTTCCGGCAAACCACAGTTTTTTACCGCCCGAGCGACGGCGCGGCCGACCAGTTCGCTGGTGCCGGGATGCGCACTGTGCGCCTTGACGATCACTGGGCAACCGGCGGCCAGCGCCGATGCGGTGTCACCGCCGGCCACGGAGAACGCCAGCGGGAAATTGCTCGCGCCAAACACCGCGACCGGCCCCAGCGCGATCTGCCGTTGACGCAGATCGGCGCGCGGCAACGGCTGACGTTGCGGTTGCGCGCTATCGACACGCACATCCAGCCATTCACCGGCGCGGACCGTGCGAGCGAACATTCTCAATTGTTGGCAAGTACGCCCGCGTTCACCTAGCAGACGCGCGTGCGGCAGGCCGGTTTCGGCGTGGGCACGGTCGATCAGTTCATCGCCGAGGCCTTCGATTTCTTCGGCAATGGATTGCAGGAATTCAGCGCGGACATTAAGGGTTGTCTCGCGATAAACATCGAACGCTGCCCAGGCCAGCGCGCAGGCCTGTTCGACATGCTCGGCCGCTCCACCGGCGTACGCCGGTTCCAGCGTTTCATTCGTAGCCGGATTGATCCCGCGAATGGCGCTGCGATTGCCGGCAATCATGTGCTGCCCGATCAGCATGTGGCCCGTCAAAGTCATGGTGTCTTCCTGATAAAAAGAGGGAGGCCTGCCGCGAATCACAAGGCTTCGCGGCAGGTGAGGGGGACGTGATCAGGCGAAGTCCTGTTCCGCCGACCAGTTCTCGTACCAGTGACGGAACAGCGAATACTGCTTCTCGGCATACCGCCGCTGCGAGTCGCTCAACGCATCGGTTTCGTTGAAGTGCAGGGTGTATTCCTTGTCGCCGTTGAGCACCATCAGGTGTTTGTAATACAGCACCAGGTCGCAGCCTTCATCGAACGACGACAGCACCGCCAGCGCCGATTCCAGTTCCCGCGCCTGACGCCGGGCCTTGGCGTCACCTTTGGCCGCTTGCTTGCTCAGGGCGACCAGTTGCAGCACCTCGCGGGGCAGTGCGTTGCCGATGCCGGTGATGGCGCCGGTGGCGTTGCAGTTGACGAAACCGTGCACCACTTGCGTGTCGACACCGACCATCAGGGTCACGTCATCGTCCTTGGAGGTGATGTTTTCGGCGGCGTAACGCAGGTCGGCGCCACCGCCGAATTCCTTGAAGCCGATCAGGTTCGGGTACTCGCGGCGCAGTTCGAAGAACAGGTCAGCGCGGGTGGCAAAGCCGTAGTAAGGGCTGTTGTAGATCACCGCCGGCAAATTTGGCGCGGCTTGCAGAATCGCGGCGAAATGGGCCTTTTGCGCGGTGACTGAAGCGCCGCGAGACAGAACGCGGGGAATCACCATCAAACCCTGCGCGCCGACTTTCGCCGCATGGGCCGCGTGGGAAACCGCTTCGCGGGAGTTCACCGCGCCAGTGCCCACGATCGTCGGAATGCCTGCCGCGACCAGACGCGCCACGCCTTCCTGACGCTCGGCCTCGGTCAGCAGCGGCCAGTCACCCATCGAGCCGCAATACACCACGGCGCTCATGCCGATATCGATCAACTCGCGACCCTTGGCCACCAAGGCATCGAAGTCCGGTTTGCGCTGGGCGGTGCACGGGGTCATCAGGGCCGGCATGCAACCGGTGAAGATGTTGTCGCTCATTGTTTTAACTCCTTGGCACATCATTCAAATTGAGGTGAAAAGTCAGCGTGGCGGTTCAGATGCCCCACGCGAACGGGTCTGCTTCGTCGATCAGCAAAGTGCTGTCGGCGGTCATGTAAGCGCGGCCGGTGATGTACGGGCGGATGCGTTCGCCTTGCCATTCGAAGCGACCTTCAAACTGGCTGCCGGTGATGCTCGCCTGCACCCAGGTCGCGCCGGGTTGCAGCTTGTCGTCGGCGGCCAGACAGGCGAGTTTGGCGCTGGTGCCGGTGCCGCACGGGGAGCGGTCGTAGGCTTTGCCGGGGCACATGACGAAGTTGCGGCTGTCGGCCTGATCGTCATCGGCGAACAGTTCGATGTGATCGATCACCGCGCCGTCCTCGCCGCAAATGCCTTGGTCTTCGAGGGCCTTGAGCATGGCCCAGGTGTACGCTGTGAGGTGTTCGACGTTGTCCATGGTCAGCGTCTGGCCGTGCTCGGAAACGAGGAAAAACCAGTTGCCGCCGTAGGCGATGTCGCCCAACACGCGGCCGTAACCCGGCACATCCACCGGCACCTGTTGGCGATGGCGATAAGCGGGGACGTTGCCCAGGGTGACGGTTCCGTCGTCATGCAACGTGGCGCTGACCGGGCCGACCGGGGTGTCGATTTTGTGCTCGCCCGGTTCGATTTGCCCCAGGTACTGCAGCGAGTTGATCAGGCCGATGGTGCCGTGGCCGCACATGCCGAGGTAGCCGGCGTTGTTGAAGAAGATCACCCCGCAAGTGGCGTCCGCCGAGACCGGTTCGCAATACAACGCGCCGACCAGCACATCATTGCCGCGCGGTTCCAGCAGGCAGGCGCGGCGCCATTGATCATGTTGAGTGCGCAGCGCATCGCGCTTCTCGACCATGCTATTGCCGGGCAACTCGGGGAAGCCGTTCATTACCAGGCGCGTCGGTTCACCGCCGGTGTGGGAATCAATCACGTGTACTCGTTTCATGAACATGTCCCGTTGGATGATTTCAGTAGGCGCCAGCAGGGCGCGCAGAGACGGTCGAGGCGGGGGCAGCGATTTCGCTTTCCTCATCGTCCTCTTCCAGGCGCAGCAGATGCGCCGGTACACCGGTCGCCGCGCCCCAGTAGTAAATGCCGGTGGCACACGCCGCGACGACAAGGGTGTCGAATGGATGGGCGAGGATGCCGAGGCCGCCGAAGGTGCCGAGTTTCGACAGCACGATGGTCACCGCGTAGAAGGCGATCAGCCACGCCGAGGAACGCACTTGGCTGGCCAGATTCAGGTGAGCGGTTGGCACAAATCGACCGCACAGCAGATACACCACGAACATCAGGATCTGCAGGCCGAGCAGCCACGACACGGTGCTCCAGCCCGACCAGTAGACGATCAGCGCGGCGATGATGAACGACACCGGCCCGAGCACGCCCATGCACTTGACCCGGAACGGCCGAGGCATGTCCGGCGCATTGCGGCGCAGCGCAGCCACCGACACCGGCGCCACGGCGTAGCTCAACACCAGCGCAGCGGAGACCACGTTGATCAGCGCCTCCCACGACGGGAACGGCAACGTCCAGAACACCGACAGGGCGAAGGTCAGCCACAGCGCCGGGCGCGGGATGCCGGACTTTTCATCGATGTGGGTGAAGACCTTGAAGAAGGTCCCGGTCTGCGCCCAGCCATAGATCACTCGCGGGGTCGCGTTCATGTAGATGTTGCCGCAGCCGCTCGGCGAGATCACCGCATCGGCGACCACCAGATACGCCAGCCAGCCCACGCCCAGCGCCAGCGCGATGTCGCGGTACGGCAGGGCAAATTCCTTGCTGATTCCGGCCCAGCCGTTGGCGAGCATTTCCGTCGGGATGCTGCCAAGAAAGGCCATTTGCAGCAGCACGTAAATCAGTGTCGACAGCAGCACCGAGAGGATCAACGCAATGGGAATGGTGCGCTGCGGATTCTTCACTTCACTGGCCACCGAGATGATCGGCGTCAGGCCCAGATACGCGAAAATGATGCCACCCGCCGACACGGCCATCTCGACGCCGGACAGGCCAAACGGGGCAAAGCCTTGCACCTCGAAGTTGGCCGGTTTGAAGAAGGTGAACAGCACTCCGATCACCAGCAACGGCACGATGAATTTGAACACGCTGACCAGATTGTTGGCCTTGGCGAAGGTTTTCACGCTGCGGTAGTTGAGCAGGAAGAACACGCACAACAGCCCGAACTGCACCAGCCAGCCGAGAATCGTCGGATCGCCGGTGCCAGTCTTGGTCAGGCCGGGAAACCACGCCGCTGCGTATTGGCGCGAAGCGACCACTTCGATGGCGACCAGACTGGAAAACGCAATCAGGGTGATGAAGCCCATCAAGTAGCCGAGCAGCGGCCCGTGGGAGTAAACCGGATAACGCACCACGCCGCCGGCACGCGGCAGTGCAGCGCCGAGTTCGCAATAGACGATGCCCAGCAACAACACGGCGAAGCCGCCCAGCAGCCAGGAAAAAATCCCCGCCGGGCCGGCAATGGCGGACACATGACTGGCCGCGAACAACCAGCCGGAACCGAAGATCGCCCCCAGCCCGATAAATGTGAGGTCGATCAGTGAAAGCTGTTTTTTGAACTTGCCTTGGCCTGACATGGCATCGCCTTCTTGTGAGTTATTGGATAGGCAGTTGTGTCACTGGGACGGCCAGACTTTGAACTCATCGACCTCGCGGCGATTGATGTTTTTTGCTGGCTTCGATGACGAAATCAGCACAATGACGCCGATAAAACATGGCCCTCGACACGCCGCGAACGATGCTGCAATCTGCGTGCGAACGGCGCATGGCGGGCATTTGGTCTGTCCACGTTACGAGGGGAATCTTTGATGCAGCAGGCGTTTTCGATCCTCGCTCAAGGCATGAATGGCCAGCGTCCGCAGACACTGGAGGAACTCTTGGCCGGCGCGGCGCTGTTGTTGCCGATGCTTGATGTGATCCCCAATGCGGCGATTTTTATCAAGGATGTGCAGGCCCGATACGTGCTTGCCAACCGCACGCTGGTGCAGCGCTGTGGCTTGAAGGATTTGCGTCCGTTACTGGGCAAGACCAGCGCGCAGGTGTTTCCGGCGCAACTCGGGCCGGGCTACACCGAGCAGGATCGCAAGGTGCTGGAGGAGGGTTTTGTGCTGGAGGATCAGCTCGAACTGCATCTGTACGGCAGCCGCGAACCGGGGTGGTGCCTGACGCACAAGCAGCCACTGTATAACCGTGACGGGGTGATTATTGGTCTGGCGGGGATTTCGGTGGACCTGCAATCGGCCAGTGAAAACCACCCGGCATTCGAGCGGCTGGCGGCTGTCGATGAGCATATTCGCGCGAATTTCAATCGCCGCGTGACCCTCGGTGAACTGACCCGCATCGCCGGCATTTCCGTGGCGCAACTGGAGCGTTACTGCAAACGGGTATTCCACCTGACGCCACGGCAGATGATCCAGAAAGTACGCCTGGAACACGCGCATCGATTGCTGCACACCGATCTGCCGATAACGGACGTGGCGCTGCAATGCGGCTACACCGATCACAGCGCGTTCACGCGCCAGTTCAAGGCGTCGACCGGGTTTACGCCACGCGAGTATCGGCAGGCCACTTCACCCTGATCAAGTGACCATTGAAGATCAATGCAGGCGCTGCCGAACCTTCGGCAACTCCTGCGTCGGCCTGGGCCGACCTGCGGTGCTTGTCAGGAAAATCCTACAGGAGTACAAATGTACTCCATGACGAACCTGACTCCCCGCCGTACTGCCATTCTGACTTTTATCCGCGATCGAATCGCCGAACACGGTCAGCCCCCAAGCCTCGCTGAAATCAGCGAGGCTTTTGGTTTTGCCTCGCGCAGCGTGGCGCGCAAGCATGTACTCGCGCTCACCGAAGCCGGGTTTATCGAGGTCAATCCGCATCAGGCCCGGGGCATTCGCCTGCTCGGGCAGCCGGCGCGCCCGGAATTGCTCGACATTCCCGTGCTCGGCCGCGTCGCTGCCGGTGCGCCGATTGGCGCCGATGCCGACATCCATAGCCGCTTGCTGCTCGACCCGGCGCTGTTCTCCCGCACGCCCGATTACATGCTGCGGGTGCAGGGCGATTCGATGATCGAGGACGGCATTCTCGACGGCGATCTGGTCGGCGTGAAGCGCAATCCCGAGGCGCTCAACGGCCAGATCGTCGTAGCGCGCCTCGACGGTGAAGTCACCATCAAACGTTTCGAACGGCTGGGCGATGCAGTGCGGCTGTTGCCACGCAACCCGGCGTATCAGCCGATTGTCGTGCGTGACGATCAGGATCTGGCCATCGAAGGGGTGTTTTGCGGTCTGGTGAGGCAAGGCTGATGGGCGCCGTCGTTGCGTTGGATACGCTGTTCAATGGCGGCCAGGTCTGGAAAGGCCGGCCTGCGCCACCGGCCGCCAGCCCGCAACCGACCGGCCACGCCGCGCTGGACGCGGCACTGCCCAGCGGTGGCTGGCCGGAAGCGGCGTTGAGCGAAATCCTCCTGGCCGGTCCCGGTGTCGGCGAACTGCAGCTGGTCTGGCCGACGCTGGCGCGGTTGTCGGCGGCGGGCGAGCGCATCGTGCTGGTGGCGCCGCCGTTCGTGCCGTACCCGCAGGCGTGGGCAAGCGCCGGGGTCGATCTGCGCCAGTTGTCGGTGATCCAGGCCACCGAGCGCGATGCCTTGTGGGCGGCGGAACAATGTTTACGTTCGGGCAGTTGCGGCGCGGTGCTGTGCTGGCCGCACAAGGCTGATGATCGCGCGTTGCGCCGTTTGCAGGTGGCGGCGGAAACCGGTCAGACCCTGGCGTTTGCCTGGCGGCCGTTGAGCGAAGCGATCAACCCGTCACCGGCGGCGTTACGCATTGCCATCGACGCCAGACCTGCACAGTTGCGCGTACTCAAGTGCCGTGGCGGGCTGGCGCGTACGGCACCGATTGCCTTTGCTGTGGGGCACTGAGGTCACCATGCGCTGGGTGTGTATCCTGTTTCCGCAATTGGCCCTGGACGCCGTGCTGCGTCAGCGTCCCGATCCCGATGAACCGTTGGTGCTGCTTAACGGCCCGGCCCAGCGCCGGGTGTTGCAAGCGGTCAACCCGGCGGCGCGCAAGCTTGGTTTGCGCGCAGGCCAGTCGATGACCGCTGCGCAGGCGATGAGCAAAGGCTTTGCCACGGCTGATTACGAGGCCGCCGAGGTCGAACACTGGCAGCAGTTTCTCGCCGCGTGGGCCTACCGTTTCAGCTCGCAGGTCAGCGTGCATTACCCACGCACCGTGGTGTTCGAAATCGAATCCAGCCTGGGTCTGTTCGGTTCGTGGGCGCAGTTCGAAGCACGACTGCGCCGGGAACTGACCGATCTGGGTTTCCGCCATCGCATCGTCGCGGCACCGAATCCCGTGGCGGCGCGGGTGCTGGCCAACGCCTATGACGGCTTGGTGGTGCCGGACGGCGAGGCCTTGCAGCATCATCTCGGTCAGTTGCCCGTCGACCGCGTCGGTCTGGAACCCGCAGTGGCCACGGCGTTATCACGTATGGGCCTGCGCAATCTCAGTCAGGTGCAGAGCCTGCCGCGTCAGGCGCTGGCCCGGCGCTTCGAAGCGCAGATGCTCAAACACCTCGATACTTTGTTCGGTGCCCGGCCATTGGCGCTGGGGTTTTACCTGCCGCCGGATCGTTTTGATGTGCGCATCGAACTCAACTTTGACGTGCAGTCCCATCAGGCACTGTTGTTCCCGTTACGCCGTTTGACCGGCGATCTGTCGGCGTTCCTCTGCGGGCGTGACAGCGGCGTGCAGCGTTTCGATCTGCACCTGGAACACGCCGGGCTGCCGGACAGCATCATCAAGGTCGGCCTGCTCAGCGCCGAACGTGATCCGGCGATGCTCTTCGAACTGGCCCGTGGCCGGCTGGAACAAGTGCAAGTCGAGGCGCCCGTGCGCGGCTTTCGTCTGCGCGCCGAGGACCTGCCGAGTTTCGTGCCGCAGTTTCAGCAACTGTTCGACGACCGTCCGCAGCAGACCTTGCCGTGGGAGCAGTTGCGCGAACGCCTGCGTGCGCGCTTGGGCGATGACGCGGTGCAGGGGTTGCGTTTTCAGGCCGATCATCGTCCCGAGTGCGCGTGGCAGCACGGCGTTGATAAACAACGCTGCGCAGGCTTGCCGAACGTGCATCGTCCGGGCTGGTTACTCGGCGAGCCACAAAGCGTGGCGGAAGGTTCGGCGCGGATTCTCATGGGCCCGGAGCGCATCGAGTCCGGCTGGTGGGACGGTGACGACGTGCGTCGCGATTATTACCTGATCCAGAACCGCGCCGGTCAGCAGGGCTGGGCTTATCGGGCGGTGGGTGAGGGCGGTCCGCTGTGGCTGCAGGGCTGGTTTGCATGAACGACGGTTATGCCGAACTGCATTGCCTGTCGAACTTCAGTTTTCAGCGCGGTGCGTCCAGTGCGCTGGAACTGTTCCAGCGCGCAAAAAAGCACGGCTATCAGGCACTGGCGATCACCGATGAATGCACGCTGGCCGGGATCGTTCGGGCCTGGCAAGCGGCGAAATCGGTGGAGCTGCCGCTGGTCATCGGCAGCGAAGTGCGTATCGAAAACGGCCCGAAACTGGTGCTGCTGGTGGAGAATCTGGCGGGCTATCAAGCGCTGTGCGGCCTGATCACCCGCGCCCGACGGCGCACGCAGAAAGGCCAGTATCAGGTGCTGCGCGAAGACTTCGCCGAGCCGTTGCCGGGGTTGCTGGTGTTGTGGGTGCCGGACTCGCTTGATGATGTGGAGGAGGGTCGTTGGCTGCAGCAGACCTTTGGCGAACGGTTGTGGCTGGCAGTGCAATTGCATCGTGGCCAGGACGATCAGCAGCGGTTGGCGGCATTGTTGGGGCTGGCCGCCGAGTTGCAGATTCCTGCCGTGGCCAGCGGCGATGTGCACATGCATGCCCGTGGCCGGCGTGCCTTGCAGGACACCATGACTGCGATCCGTCATCACGTGCCGGTGGCCGAGGCGGGGTTACGCCTGCATCCCAATGGCGAACGGCATTTACGCAGTGTCGAAGTGTTGCGCGAGTTGTATCCGCAGGCTCTGCTGGATGAGTCGATGAGCCTGGCCCGGCGCTGCACCTTCGACCTGGGCGAGTTGCGTTATCAGTATCCGAAAGAACTGGTGCCGGAAGGGCACAGCGCCAGTTCCTGGTTACGGCATCTGACTGAAGAAGGCATTGCCTGGCGCTGGCCACAGGGGCCTCAAGCCAAAGTGCTCAAGCAGATCGATGATGAGCTGAAGCTGATCGCCGAACTCGGTTATGAAAGCTACTTCCTCACCGTGCACGATGTGGTGCACTTCGCCCGCGAGCAGAAGATTCTGTGTCAGGGGCGTGGTTCGGCAGCCAACTCGGCGGTGTGTTTTGCCTTGGGCATCACCGAAATAGACCCGGATCGCACCACGCTGCTGTTCGAACGCTTCATGTCCAAGGAGCGCAACGAGCCGCCGGACATCGACGTCGACTTCGAGCACGAGCGCCGCGAAGAAGTCCTGCAATACGTGTTTCGCCGTTACGGCCGTGGTCGTGCGGCACTGACGGCGGTGGTCAGCACCTACCACGCTGCCGGCGCGGTGCGCGACGTGGCCAAGGCCTTGGGCCTGCCGCCGGATCAGATCAACGCACTGGCTGATTGCTGCGGCCACTGGAGCGATGAAACACCGCCGGTCGCGCGTTTGCTCGAAGGCGGTTTCGACCCGGACAGCCCGGTGCTGCGCCGAGTGCTGAGCCTGACCGGGCAGTTGATCGGTTTCCCCAGGCACCTGTCGCAGCATCCCGGCGGCTTTGTGATTTCCGAGCAGCCGCTGGACACGCTGGTGCCGGTGGAGAACGCCGCCATGGCCGAGCGCACGATCATTCAGTGGGACAAGGATGACCTCGATGCAGTCGGCCTGCTCAAGGTGGATATTCTCGCCCTCGGCATGCTCAGCGCGATTCGCCGCTGCTTCGACCTGCTGCGCCACCATCGCAATCTGGATCTGAGCCTGGCGACGATTCCAGCCGAAGACAAACCGACCTACGACATGATCAGCCGCGCTGACACCATCGGCGTGTTCCAGATCGAGTCGCGGGCGCAGATGTCGATGCTGCCGCGCCTGAGACCGGCGAAGTTCTACGATCTGGTAATTGAGGTGGCCATCGTCCGCCCGGGACCGATTCAGGGCGGGATGGTGCATCCGTATCTGCGTCGCCGGAACAAGGAAGAAGAGGAAACCTACCCGTCACCAGAACTCAAGGTTGTTCTGGAAAGAACCCTCGGCGTGCCGCTGTTTCAGGAACAGGTGATGCAGATCGCCATCGTCGCCGCCGATTACAGCCCCGGCGAGGCTGATCAGTTGCGTCGCTCGATGGCTGCGTGGAAACGCCACGGCGGACTGGAACCGCACAAGGAACGCCTCGCCGCCGGCATGAAAAAAAACGGCTACACGCCGGAGTTCGCCGCGCAGATTTTCGAACAGATCAAAGGCTTCGGCAGCTACGGTTTTCCCGAGTCCCACGCCGCCAGTTTTGCCTTGCTGACTTACGCCAGTTGCTGGCTCAAGTGCCACGAACCGGCGGCGTTCGCCTGCGCGTTGATCAATAGCTGGCCAATGGGCTTCTACAGCCCGGACCAGATTCTCCAGGATGCGCGCCGGCATCAGTTGCAGATCCGCCCGGTCGACGTGCGCGCCAGTGACTGGGATTGCAGCCTGGAAACCACCACGACGGTGCAACCGGCGATTCGCATGGGTCTGCGGATGATCAAGGGCTTTCGCGAGGACGATGCCCGGCGCATCGAAGCGGCGCGCGCGCGCGGGGCATTTGCCGATGTCGCCGACCTGGGCGAGCGGGCGGCGCTCGACAGTCGGGCGCAGGCGTTGCTCGCCGATTCCGGGGCGTTGCGTGGCCTGGCCGGACATCGGCATCGGGCGCGCTGGGAAGTCGCCGGGGTGCAGAAACAGCTGGGCCTGTTTGCCGGGTTGCCGAGTCAGGAGGAGCCGGAGGTGGTACTACCCAAACCCAGCGTTGGCGAGGATCTGCACGCCGATTACAGCACCGTCGGCACCACGTTGGGGCCGCATCCGCTGGCACTGTTGCGCGGCGAGTTGAAGGCCTTGCGCTGCCGCAGTTCGCAGGAGTTGCTCGACGTCGAGCACGGTCGGCCGGTGAGCGTCGCCGGGCTGGTCACCGGACGCCAACGACCGGGCACCGCCAGTGGCGTGACCTTCGTGACCCTGGAAGACGAATTCGGCAACGTCAACGTGGTGGTCTGGCGTGATCTGGCCGAGCGTCAGCGGCAAGTACTGGTCGGTTCGCAATTGCTCAAGGTCGATGGCCGCTGGGAGCGCAAGGGCGAAGTGCGCCACCTGATCGCCGGCCGCCTGAGCGACCTCAGCTCGCTGCTCAATGGCATCCGCGTGCAGAGCCGCGATTTCCATTAGCGCGCCCTGATCTGATCGTTCCCACGCTCTGCGTGGTAACGCCTCCCGTGACGCTCCGCGTCACAGCGGACGCGGAGCGTTCGTGGCTGCATTCCCACGCAGAGCGTGGGAACGATCAAGTCCGGAACAGCCAATTCACTGGCGTCAAAAAAACCTGTCACGAATGATGGCACTTTGTCATAATGCCGCCCCTTTTCAGCTCCCGAGCGCCTTGCCGTGTCGGGGCATCCCCGTTTTTCAAAAGGAATACTCAGTGAGAATGATCTCCCGGATGCTGGTCTCAGGCGTTGCGATTGCCGTGCTCGGCACGATTGCCGGCACACTCGCCGGTTGCGCCACTGAAAGCTCCCGCGCGCTGCCGGTGGCCAAGGTTGAAAGCGCCACACAAGTCTGGACCGGCGTTCGCGTGCCGATGGCCGTGGGCAAGTTCGACAACCGCTCCAGCTATATGCGCGGGATTTTCTCCGACGGCGTCGACCGTCTCGGCGGTCAGGCCAAGACCATCCTGATCACCCATTTGCAGCAGACCAACCGCTTCAGCGTGCTGGATCGCGACAACATGGGCGAAATCCAGCAGGAAGCGGCGATCAAGGGCCAGGCTCAGCGTCTGAAAGGTGCTGATTACGTGGTGACCGGCGACGTCACCGAGTTTGGCCGCAAAGAGACCGGCGATCACCAGCTGTTCGGCATCCTCGGCCGTGGCAAGACTCAGGTGGCCTACGCCAAGGTCAACCTGAATATCGTCAATATCAGCACCTCCGAAGTGGTCTATTCGACCCAGGGCGCCGGCGAATACGCCTTGTCCAACCGCGAAATCATCGGTTTCGGCGGCACCGCTGCCTACGACTCCACCCTCAACGGCAAAGTACTGGATCTGGCCATGCGCGAGGCGATCAATCGTCTGGTCGATGGCATGAACGCCGGTGCCTGGAAACCGGGCAACTGATCGACGCCCATTGCAAGGAGCAACACCCATGAATCTGACTTTGTCGCGCGCGCTGATGGCGCTGACGCTGGCCGCCAGCGCCTTGTTGGCCGGTTGTGCCTCCGGACCGCAAACCCTGTACCAGTGGGAAGGTTACGAGCCCCAGGTCTACGAATACTTCAAAGGCGAAGAGCCGAAAGAAGCCCAGGCCGAAGCGCTGGAACGTGACCTGCAGAAAATCCGCTCCACCGGCAAGGCTGTACCGCCGGGTTACCACGCGCACCTTGGCCTGCTCTATCTGAGCATGGGCAAGGACGACCAGATGGTGCAGCAGTTCAAAACCGAGAAAACCCTGTTCCCCGAGTCTGGGACGTACATGGATTTCCTGCTCAAAAACGCCAAGACCGGAGACGCGAAATGATCGCGCGCACCTTGAAACTGCTGGCCGCTGGTCTGGCCCTGACCGTGCTGGGTGGCTGCGTTGCGCCCAAGACCGTGGATTACTCGGCCTACAAACAGGCGCGGCCGAAAACCATTCTGGTGCTGCCTCCGCTGAACACTTCGCCGGATGTGAAGGCGTCCTACAGCCTGTTGTCGCAGGTGACCTTCCCACTGGCCGAAGCCGGTTACTACGTGCTGCCGATTGCGCTGGTTGATGAGACGTTCCGCCAGAACGGTCTGAGCACCCCGGACGACATCCACCAGGCACCGCCAGGCAAACTGAAGGAAATCTTCGGTGCGGACGCTGCGCTGTACATCACCGTGACCGAATACGGTACGCGCTACATGGTGATCAGCAGCGAAACAGCAGTGACCGCGACGGCGAAACTGGTCGACCTGAAAAGTGGCACGACGCTGTGGACCGGTTCGGCCCGGGCGTCGAGCGAAGAGGGCGGCAATAGCAATGCCGGCGGTATCGTCGGCATGCTGATCTCGGCGGCAGTGAAGCAGATCATCAACAGCTCCACCGATGCCGGCTACCCGATTGCCGGTGTGGCGAGCAATCGTCTGCTCTCGGCCGGACACCGGGCAGGCCTGCTATACGGCCCGCGCTCGCCGAAGTACGGCACTGACTGAGCCCGGTAAGATCTTTCCCACGCACTGCGTGGGAAAGATCAAATGTACGCGTGAGCCTGCTCACCGCCCCCTCCCGGCACATATGTCCTGCTTGCAACGAGCAGACAAGTGGCGCGACGCCGCCTCGATGGCTGATCCGCACTCAACGTGCAATCAAGACCCTGCATCTCGAAGCCGAAGGCTATATCCTGCGTGGCACTCAGTTGCTCGACGTTAAAGGAGTGCCCAAATGACCGAAAAGAAACCGGAAACCACGGTCGACCGCGTCTACCAAGGGGTTTACGAGGCGATCAGCAAGCGTTCGTTGCGCCCGGGGATGAAACTGGGTGAGGCCTCGCTGGCCGAATTATTCAATGTCAGCCGCACGTCGGTGCGCGCGGCATTGAAGCAATTGGAGGCCGATGGACTGGTCACCACCGAGCCGAATAAAGGGGCATCGGTGTCGCTGCCGAGCAATGAAGAGCTCCGCTCGCTGTTTGAAACCCGCCGGCTGATCGAGATCGGCATCGTTACCGAACTGTGCCGGCGCAAGGACAGCGCGGCGATGCAGGATTTGCGCGAACACCTGCTGCTGGAAGATGAAGCCCACGCGGCGGGCGATCACGAACGGCTGATCCATCTGCTCGGTGAGTTCCACATCAAACTGGCGTGCAGCCTGAATAACCCGGTGCTGCTCGACTGGTTCCAGAAACTGATCTCCCGCGCTTCGCTGTACGCTGCAGCGCTGGACGACGACAGCCATGAAGTCTGCCGCGACAACGAACACCTGCGCCTGATCGAATACATCGAGGCCGGCAATCAGAGCGCCGCCATCGAGCTGACCTGCACGCATCTGAACGGCATCGAGAAGGCCATTCTCGACGCCGCCGCCAAAATGAAAACCGGCTACCACCCGCTCAAGCACCTGATCGGGGTTTAGGTTCCGGGCGCGGATGAAATCGGCTATATATCATATGAAACCAATGCGACTGGAGGCGCTCGAAACAGACGGGCGTCGCGTCGTTATGGCGTCGCGATTTATCGGGCAATCACCACAGGACACTGAGTCAGTCGATGCAGTTTTTATCCGATAGCCATGGTTGTGACGGCTGGAAAGGCGAAATGGCCGGGCGCATCAGTGCGTTCGACTGGAGCCATACTGAACTCGGTCCGCTGAACAGCTGGCCGGCCAGCCTGTGCAGCGCGGTGCAACTGATGCTGGCGTCGCCGCTGCCGATGGTCATGCTCTGGGGCTATGCCGGGTACATGATCTACAACGATGCCTATTCGAAATTTGCCGGTGGTCGGCACCCGTATCTACTCGGTGCGCCGGTGGAGCTGGGCTGGCCGGAAGTCGCCGATTTCAACCGGCATGTGGTCGATACCTGCCTGGCCGGCGGCACCTTGTCGTTTCGCAATAAAGAGTTGGTGCTGTTGCGCGATGGCGTCCCCGAAGACGTCTGGATGGACCTGTATTACAGCCCGGTGGCCAATGATGACGGCAAGCCGGCCGGGGTGATGGCGATGGTGGTGGAAACCACCGAGTTCATGCACTCCGAACGCCGGCGGCAGGAAGCTGAAAGCGCTTACCGCGCCGACAACGAGCGGGTGCGTCTGGCGTTGAATGCCGGGGCCTTGCTCGGCTCGTTTGTCTGGGACGTGAAAAACAACACGTTGTCGGCAGACGAGCGATTCGCCCGCACGTTCTCCTATCCGCCGGAGCATGACCTGAGCAATCTGGCCCAGGACATCGCCGAGTCGCGCATCCATCCCGATGACCACGCCTGGGTACAAGAGCGCGTCGCCCATTCCGTGCAGACCGGTGAGCCGTATAACGCCGAGTATCGCGTGCGGCGCAGTGACGGCAGTTATTCCTGGGTGTTGGCCAGTGGCGCCTGTGAGTTCGACGAACACGGTGCGCCGTTGCGCTTTCCCGGCGTGCTGATCGACATTCATGAACGCAAGATCGCCGAAGAATCCCTGCTCAAATTTACCCGCAACCTCGAACAGCGCGTGGGCGAAGAAGTCGAGGCGCGGCTGGCGGCTGAAGAGCAGTTGCGCCAGTCACAGAAGCTTGAAGCGATTGGTGGCCTGACCGGCGGCGTCGCCCACGATTTCAATAATCTGTTGCAAGTGATCGCCGGCAATCTGCATCTGCTCGCGCGCCATGAACCGAACAATGCCAACGTGCAGCGCCGCGTCAGCGCCTCGCTGGCAGCAGTCGAGCGCGGCGCCAAGCTGTCCTCGCAATTGCTTGCGTTCGCCCGGCGCCAGCCTCTGTCGCCGGCGGTGTGCAACCCGCAGCAGATTTTCGAAGGTGTCGGCGAATTGCTGCAGCGAGCGCTGGGTGAAACCATTCAGATCGACGTGCAACTGCCGCAAAAGCCGTGGCACATCAACGTCGACCGCAACCAGTTGGAAAACGCCATTCTCAACCTGGCGATCAATGCTCGCGATGCGATGAAGGGCGAGGGCACCATTGCGCTCAGCGCTGCCAACGTGCGACTCGAACGCGAGTTCTGTGCCGGTAAAGGCATCGTTCCCGGTGAGTTTGTCCGCGTCGCGGTCAGTGACTCCGGCGCCGGCATCCCGCCAGAGATTCTCGAGCAAGTGTTTGAGCCGTTCTTCACCACCAAGGCTGACGGTCAGGGCACCGGGCTAGGCTTGAGCATGGTGTTTGGCTTCGTCAAACAGAGCGGCGGGCATGTCGAGATCACCAGCACCCTTGGCGAAGGCACGCGGGTGCAGTTGTACTTCCCGCGCAGTCTGCGGCCGATCCTTGATGAGGCGCCCGGTCTGCAAAGGCAGCAGAGCGGCGGCCACGAAACGATTCTGGTGGTCGAGGACAACGACGCCGTGCGCGCTTCGGCGGTCGAATTGTTGCGCGAGGAGGGTTATCGCGTGCTGACCGCCGGTCATGGCGATGCGGCCATGCAAATGCTCCTCGAAGGTGTCGAGGTGGATCTGATTTTCACTGACGTGGTCATGCCGGGGCTGATCAAAAGCTCCGACCTGTTCGCTTGGGCCAAGGTGCAGACGCCGCCGGTGGCGGTGCTGTTCACCTCCGGGCACACCCGCGACATCATTTCACGCAATCACCAGTTAAGCCCTGACACGCACTTGCTTGGCAAACCGTACAGCCCGGAAGCCATGTTGCAGATGATTCGGGTGGTGCTCGGTAGCTGAGCGTAGAACATTTCTTCACCAAGGCAGGTCGATGACTTCCAAACGCACCTCCAAAGCGCCCACCGGCATGGTCCGGGTACGTGGCGCCCGTGAACACAACCTGAAGAACGTTGACGTCGACATTCCCCGCGATGCGCTGGTGGTGTTCACCGGGGTGTCCGGGTCTGGCAAGTCGTCACTGGCGTTCTCGACCTTGTATGCCGAGGCCCAGCGCCGTTACTTTGAGTCGGTGGCGCCGTACGCGCGACGGCTGATCGATCAGGTCGGCGTGCCGGATGTCGACTCCATTGAAGGCCTGCCGCCGGCCGTGGCCCTGCAACAGCAACGCGGCACGCCGAGTACGCGCTCGTCAGTGGGCAGCGTGACCACGCTGTCGAGCCTGATCCGCATGCTCTATTCGCGCGCCGGCAGTTATCCGTCGGGGCAACCGATGTTGTATGCCGAGGACTTCTCGCCGAACACCCCGCAAGGCGCGTGCCCGGAGTGCCATGGCTTGGGGCGGGTGTATGAAGTCACCGAGCCGCTGATGGTGCCGGACCCGAACCTGACCATCCGCCAGCGCGCGGTGGCGTCCTGGCCGCTGGCGTGGCAGGGACAGAACCTGCGCGACATCCTCGTGACCATGGGCATCGACGTCGACATCCCGTGGAAAAAACTGCCGAAAAAGCAGCGCGACTGGATTCTCTTCACCGAAGAAACCCCGACCGTGCCGGTGTACGCCGGGCTGACCCCGGAAGAAACCCGCGTCGCCCTCAAACGCAAGATGGAGCCGAGTTACCAGGGCACCTTCACCGGCGCCCGGCGCTACATTCTGCACACGTTTACTCACTCGCAAAGTGCGCTGATGAAGAAGCGCGTTTCGCAGTTCATGCTCGGCAGCCCTTGCCCGTTATGCGATGGCAAACGACTGAAACGTGAAGCGTTGTCGGTGACGTTTGCCGGGTATGACATCGGTGAGCTGTCGCAGATGCCATTGCTGCAAGTGGCCGAGGTGCTGCGGCCGGTGGCGGCGGCCAGCTACCTCGAACACGCTGAAGAAACCGGCGAGACCTTAAGTCACGCGCAAACCCGCGAGGCCCGCCAGCAGCGCGTCGCTCATGGCGCCAGTGGCCACGCCAGCGCGCCAGACGTGCGCCACACGCCAAACCTGTCGCTGGAGAAACGCCTGGCGGCGCAGCGCATTGCCGAGGACCTGCTGGAGCGGGTCAGCGCCCTGACCGATCTGGGCCTCGGTTATCTGGCGCTGGAGCGCAGCACCCCGACGCTGTCGTCCGGTGAGTTGCAGCGCTTGCGCTTGGCGACGCAACTGGGTTCGCAATTGTTCGGGGTGATTTACGTGCTCGACGAACCTTCCGCCGGTTTGCATCCGGCCGATGGCGAAGCGTTGTTCGAGGCGTTGCAGCGCTTGAAGGCGGACGGCAACACGCTGTTTGTGGTCGAGCACGACGTGGAAACCATGCGCCGCGCCGACTGGCTGATCGACGTCGGCCCGGCGGCGGGCGAGCAGGGTGGGCAGGTGCTGTACAGCGGCCCGCCGGCAGGTCTGGCCGAGATCGAGCAATCGCAGACTCGCGCCTACCTGTTTGCCGAAGCGCAGCGCCAGGCACGCACCGCGCGCAAACCGACGGCGTGGCTGAAACTTGAAGGCATCACCCGCAACAACCTGAATAACCTCAGCGCCGAATTTCCACTGGGTTGCTTCACCTCGGTGACTGGCGTGTCCGGCTCGGGCAAGTCGAGTCTGGTCAGTCAGGCCCTGCTGGAACTGGTCGGCGCGCAGCTGGGGCGGACAACGGTGGACAGCGAGCCGGAAGAACTCAGCCTCGAGGACGACGCGCCGCAGATCAGCAGCGGCCAGGTGACGTCGGGGCTGGAGTCGATCAAGCGACTGGTGCAGGTCGACCAGAAACCCATCGGCCGCACGCCACGCTCCAATCTGGCCACTTACACAGGGCTGTTCGACAACGTGCGCAAGCTCTACGCCGCGACCGACGCGGCACGGGCTGCCGGCTACGACGCCGGACAGTTTTCCTTCAACGTCGCCAAGGGCCGTTGCGCCACCTGCGAGGGTGAAGGCTTTGTCAGTGTCGAGTTGTTATTCATGCCCAGTGTTTATGCGCCGTGCCCGACCTGCCATGGCGCGCGCTACAACCCGCAGACCCTGGCGATTCTCTGGGAGGGTTTGAGCATTGCGCAGGTGCTGCAATTGACCGTCGAGGACGCGGTGACGGTGTTTGCCGAGCAAGCGGGGATTCGCCGGTCACTGGAAGTGCTGCGCGATATTGGCCTGGGTTATCTGCGCCTGGGGCAACCGGCCACGGAGTTGTCCGGTGGCGAAGCGCAGCGGATCAAACTGGCCACCGAGTTGCAGCGCAACCAGCGCGGCGCGACCTTGTATGTGTTGGACGAACCGACCACCGGACTGCATCCGCGTGATGTCGATCGGTTGCTGGAGCAGTTGGATACGCTGGTGACGGCGGGGCACACGGTGATTGTCGTTGAGCACGAAATGCGCGTGGTCGCGCAGAGTGACTGGGTGATCGACATCGGGCCGGGGGCGGGGGATCAGGGCGGCAGGATTGTCGTGGCGGGCACGCCGCAGAAGGTTGCGGCGAGCAAGAAGAGCAAGACTGCGCCGTTTCTGGCTCGGGCCTTGAGCCGGTAATTGCGGCGTTCCGACTGGCACCATCAAGCGGGCGGCGAAGTTTTGAACGTTGGCGCGGGCCAGGCTTCGAATCTTTAACACCCGGCGGATGTGTGTCGGGGGTGTTTTGACCAACGAGGTGGCCATGAACGAGCAAACCAGGCAACAGAGTCAATCTGGCGAACCGATTAACCGCAATGATCCAGCGATTGACCCGCAGGTGCAGGGGCAGCCGGCGCCGACGCAGCAGCAGGGCGAGGATGGTCAGGCGCAGAGCGCAGACCCGGCAGTGGACCAGAAGAACAAGCACACGGACAACGACAACGAGTTCAGTCCGGGCTTCGAACCGCAACCGGATCGGGCGAAGCCGGGGGAGGAGACGGATGCCGATATTGATACCGATGGCGGTTGATTTCGGCGGATATGACAAGGCCGCATCTTAGGGGTGCGGCTTTTTTTTGCTTGAATTTGGTGGTGTGGCTGATATCGATCCCCCTCACCCCAGCCCTCTCCCCCAAGGGGGAGAGGGGGAAGGGAGCCGATCTCGGTGCCTTTCAAAAGCCAGGTTCAACTCTAGATTTCAGATTGGTGTGACTCGAACATTCAACACGATCGGCTCCGTCTCGCTCTCCGGAAAGGCGAGGGGGAAAGGGAGCCGATCGGGGTCTATTCAGAACCTGAGTTCGACGCAAGACTTTCAGGTCGATGTAACTCGAACATTCACCTCGATCGGCTCCCTCTCCCTCCGGGAGAGGGCTGGGGTGAGGGTGATCTGGCTTAATGATTCTGGACACCCCTAAAGGGCGTTAATCTACGCCCAACGAAGAGGTGTGATTTGACCAGAAGATATTTTTCGACAGATTTCAAACGGGATGCGGCTTGCCTGGTTTTGGAT